>NZ_CP019038.1:5737572-6050097 GCF_001941825.1 Massilia putida | reverse complement strand
AGTGCCTTGATCTCGGCGATCGTATCGGCCGGATAAGGTGCCGAGAAAAATCTCCTGCGCAGCGCGACGACGTCCTGGAAATATCCCATGTCGGTCACGAAAATGGTGACCTTGATGACGTCGCGCAAGCTCGACCCGCCCGCTTCCAGCGCGCGCCGCAGGTTGGAAAATGCCTGTTCGCCCTGCGCAAGAAAGCCGCCGTCGACGATACGCCCGTCGTCGCCGGCACCGGCCTGGCCGGAGATGAACAGCAGGTCGCCGAACCGGATGCCCTGCGACAGCAGATAGGGTTCATACGGGTCGGGCTGGGTGATGACGCGCTCAAGCATGTCTGGCTCCTGAAGTCGAAAAATGGGGAACGGCATGAGCTCAGTTCACCCATGTCGTTTATGTCTGGAATAATCGCTGCCACCGCACTCCAGGACAAACGACGGTTTCTCAGGCATCAGATGACTTCAATTCACCCATCCATCCCGCGGACGACGCGCCGGCTGCCGCCCCTCTCGTCGCTGCGCGCGTTCGAAGCGGCGGCCCGGCACGGCAGCTTCAAACGCGCCGCCGACGAGCTCGCCGTGACGCCGACGGCGATCAGCCACCGCATCCGCGTCCTCGAAGACCACACGGGCTTGCGGCTGTTCGTGCGCCAGGTCAGGCAGGTCACGCTGACCGACGCCGGCGCGCAGCTGTATCCCGTGCTGCGGCAGGGTTTCGATGCCATCGAATCGGTGCTGGCACGGCTCACGCAGACGAACAGGCGGGACCGGGTCACGGTGTCCGCGACCCATGCCTTCACGGCGAAATGGCTCGTGCCGCGGGTGGCCCGGTTTCAGGCATTGCATCCGGACATCGACCTGCAATTGCACGCGTCCAACGAGACCGTCGACCTCGATGCACATGGCGTCGACATCGCGGTACGCTACGGCAACGGTCCCTACCCGGGTCTCGCGGCGGAGGTCATGTTCGCCGACGCGTACGCGCCGGTCGCCAACCCGATGCTGGGTGTCCGCTCGGTCACGGACCTGCAAACCGTGCCGCTCATCCACTTCGACTGGAAAAAGGCGTCCGCCGCCAATCCCACATGGGAAACGTGGTTCGCGCGCACGGGGCTGGCATGGCACCCGTCGCGCGGACAGCTCCGGTACTCCGACGATGGGCATGCCATCCAGGCCGCCGTCGCCGGCCAGGGGGTTGCCTTGCTGAGCCTGGCTTTGGTGGCCGAGGAAATCGCGGCAGGTTATCTCGTGCAACCATTCGGGCCGGCCATCCCCGGTTATACCTACCACCTGGTCATGCGCGCCGATCCGCAGCCAAGTGCCGCGGTGCTGGCCGTTGCCGACTGGCTGCGCCACGAATCACAACCTTGCAAGCCTGAACAGAGCGCCATCTTGTAAGGAATGACTTGAAAATGACTGGAAATCCGTTGCGCGGCCACGAATGTCGTGTCCGGCAACGAACTCGCGATCACCGAACCGGCCGCGCGGATCCGCTTGCAGCGCACCGTGGCGGCCGTTCTCCACCCGAGCGAAGGAGTATTCATGTCAGTGCAATTACGCAAGATTAACGAGCAGGTGATGGTCATCACCGGCGCCACGAGCGGCATCGGCCTCACGACGGCGCGCATGGCCGCCGAACAATGCGCCAAGCTGGTCCTCGCGGCCCGCAGCGCCGACGCGCTCGACCAGCTGGCGAGCGAGCTGCGCCGCACCGGCACGCAAGTCGCGACCGTCGCCGCCGACGTCGGCAACCCGGCCGACGTGGAACGCATCGGCCACGCCGCGATGGAACGCTTCGGCCGCATCGACACTTGGGTCAACAACGCCGGCATCTCGATCTTCGGCCGCAACGAAGACGTGTCCCTGGAGGACATGCAACGTCTGTTCGACACCAATTACTGGGGCGTCGTGCACGGCTCGCTGGAAGCCGTCAAGCACATGAAGTCGCGCGGCGGCGGCGCCATCATCAACCTGGGCAGCGAATTGTCCGACCATTCGATTCCCCTGCAAGGCATTTATGCCGCGTCGAAACACGCCGTGAAGGCATTCACGGATTCGCTGCGCGTCGAGCTGGAGAAGGACAAGGCGCCGATCGCCGTCACGCTCATCAAGCCGGCCGCCGTCGACACGATGTTCGTCGCGCACGCGAAGAATTACCTGGACAAGGAACCGACCCTGCCGCCGCCGGTCTACGCGCCGGAACTCGTCGCGACATCCATCCTGTACGCGGCCCAGCATCCCAGGCGCGACGTGTTCGTCGGCGGCGCGGCCAAGGCGCTCTCGGCCGGCAATTTCGCGCTGCCCGCCCTGCTCGACAAGTACCTGCGCGCGACGATGTTCAAGCAGCAGCAGACGAATATCCCCAGCGCGGCGAACCGTCGCGACGCCCTGCACGGGCCGGACCCGCAACACGAACTGCGCGAACGCCAGGGCATCTCCGACCACGTGATCGAGACGTGCCCATACACCGCGCTGTCGCTGCGCAAGGGCAAGGTGATGGGCGCGCTGCTGGGCGCCGGCGCGCTGTTCGCCGCGTGGAAGTTCGCGGGCCGTCCCGGCATGCGCACGTGGTCCGCGAACCGGCTGCGCCAGGCACTGTAAGGAGGCATCATGTCCATCAAACTCAAAAAACTGGATGAGCAGGTGATGGTGATCACCGGCGCGACGAGCGGCATCGGCCTCGCCACGGCGCGCATGGCGGCCGAAGGCGGGGCGAGCCTCGTGCTGGCCGCGCGCGACGCCGACGCCCTCGACACCCTCGCCCACGAGATGCGCCAGCGCGGCGTGGAAGTCGCGACCGTCACGGCCGACGTCGGCAATCCGGCCGACATCGCGCATATCGGCCGGGTCGCGCTGGAACGCTTCGGCCGCGTCGACACGTGGGTCAACAACGCGGGCATCAGCGTGTTCGGCAAGAACCAGGATATCGCGCTGGAAGACATGCGCAAGGTCATGCAGACGAATTTCTGGGGCGTCGTGCACGGCTCGCTGGAAGCCGTCAAGCTGATGAAAGGCCGCGGCGGCGGCGCCCTCATCAACCTGGGCAGCGAAGTGTCGGACCGCTCGGTGCCGCTGCAGGGGACGTACTCGGCGTCCAAGCACGCGGTCAAGGCCTTCACGGAATCGCTGCGTATGGAACTGGACAAGGAAGACGTGGGCATCTCGCTCACCGTGATCAAGCCGTCCGCCATCGCGACGCCGTTCCCGAACCACGCCAAGAGCTATATGGAGCACGAGCCCGACCTGCCCCCGCCGAACTACGCGCCGGAACTGGTGGCGCAAGCCATCGTGCACGCGGCCCAGGTGCCGGAGCGTGACGTGTACGTGGGCGGCCACTCGAAGCTGACGTCGCTGGCGGGCTACCTGATGCCGAGCGCGCTCGACCGCTTCATGACCAAGACCATGTTCAGCCAGCAGCAATCGGACCGCCCGAACTCGAGCGCCCGCCGCGACGCCCTGCATTCGCCGGACGCAGCCCAGGAACTCCGCCAGCGCAACGACCGCGACCATCGCGTCGTCGAACGGAGCCCGTACACATCGTTCGAGATGCGCTCGGTGCCCGCCAAGACCGTGCTGGTGGGCGGTGCGTTGCTGGCGGCGTGGGCATTGTCGCGCAAGCCGTGGCAGCGCACGGTGCGGCATGCGTGACCGAAATACGCGCGAACGCACCCATCCGTAGGGTGGGCATTTGAGGCCGGGGCCTCAAATGAAACGAGCCCCCATCAGGTCGCGTCGATCCGCGTGCCCGCCCTACAAAAAACAGGGGCCGGATGGCATCGACCATCCGGCCCTTCGTCGTTGTCGCCTGCGGACTATTTGCCCGGCGCCGGCCCCCGCGGCGGCGCGCTGCCGAGGAAGTCGACGTCCTCGTCCGTCAGCGGCAGGTTCGGGATCGATTCGATGTGGTCGGTATCGATGTCGTTGCCATCCTTGGCGATCAGGTCGCGGCCCGCGGCCGCCCGTTCGCCCGTGCCGCCGAAGTCGCTGTCGCTTTCGAAGTTCGGGTCGCCCAGATCGGCGCCGGCGCTGTCGTGGGCGTAGCTGGCTTCGTTGTCGGACGTGGTGCCGGTGTCCAGGTCAAGCTTCTGGTCGTCATCGAGGTTCGCTGCGAAACCGGGGCCGCCGACGACGTCGCTGCCCGTGTCCGAGATATCGCTCGGGCCGAGCGAATCGACGCCGTGGCCCTTGCCGAGGCTACGGTCGGGTGCTTCCGGAAAGTTGTCCGGATCAAGTGTGCTCGTGCCAGTCATGTTGCCTCCAAAATAATGCAAAAATCATGAGGACAGGCTACCTGCTTTTGCCGCGCGACGGCGCAGCGCATGGCAGCCGTGCGCTAGAAAGCGTGGCGCATGCCGACGTTGACGGCCGAGCTGCCGCTCGGGCGCGCGGCGCCGCCGATCAAGATGCCGGTGCCGTTCGTGTTGACGGTGCGCGAGACCGCGGCGTAGAAGTCGGTGCTGTGCGAGACGACATAGCTGGCGCCGACCGCGAACTGGTTCGCGTCGCGGTTGGCCAGGTCGCGGTCGTTCTTGTGGATGAACGACGCGAGGAAGGTCGTCGAGCGCGTCACCGGGACGGCGACGCCGACGAGGGTGTCCCGGCTGTCCGTCGACGACGTGCTGGCCACGCCGGCGCCGTACGGATTGTCGGGGTTGTACAGCGGCGAGCTGCCCCAGCCGCGATTCGCGGAATAAGCGGCATACGCGGTGCCCCAACGGGTGCGGACATTGGCCGCGATCAGGGAATTCTTGGCATCCATGTTATTGCCCGCCAGGTCGTACAAATGGACCTGGGCCACGTGCCGGTTCTGGTGGGCGACGCGCAGCGACAGCGCGCCATAGTCGAAGCCGATCGTCATGCCCCAGGCGCGGTCCGCCATGGGGTCGCCGCCGAGCGTGTCGATGGTGTACGACGCGCCCGTGCTCAGGTGCTTGAACTGGCTGTTGTAGTAGCGCACGCCGCTGTCGACGGGCCTGCCGCTCTGGGTGACGAGATTGCTCGCCTTGCCGGCCGTACCGGCGTGGAACGGGTCGCCGACGTCGGGGCGCGCCAGGTATTCGAAGTTGTACTGGTGGCCCAGCGTGAAACCGCCGCTGCCGGGGCGGGTGCCGATGTCGTCGAGGCGGCTGTAGGTGCGGCGCGGCGTCGAATTCCAGGCGGCCCCATTGCCACGGCTCGGCTGTCCCGTGAAGACGGCGATGTCATGGCCGCCCGGCGTGTCGCCGGCGTAATCCAATCCCGAGCGCTTGCCCGCGGCGGCAGCGCTTCCCGAATCCTGTGCGCATGCGAGCGACGCACATCCGCCCAACATCACGCACGCAACGAAACCCTTGTTCATGGCGTGTCCTCTCTACGCCTTAACACTATCCGCTTAAGGACCATCCTATCTGTCCAATATCGCACAAATCTACTCTCATCTTATCCCGACGTCTTGTCGGCGGATTCCGACGTATGTATTTGTGGGGAAATTTGAAGGTTTCGGCTTTACCGACTGGTCATCGTCCGATTTCCGATTTAGAATCGCACGGTCAACAATGTAACTAAACTACAGGATATCGACAACGATGAGACAGATGCGACGTACCCTGACTACAATTTCCCTGGCGTTATGCGCCGCCCTGCCCGCCTTCGCTGCGGCCACGGAGGCGGCAAGTGTCGCACCCATGCAGCATGTGAGCTGGTCGCGCAACGCCAACATCTACGAGGTGAACATCCGGCAATACACGCCCGAGGGGACGTTCAAGGCATTCGCGCAACACCTGCCGCGCCTCAAGAAGATGGGCGTGGACATCCTGTGGTTGATGCCGGTCCAGCCGATCGGCGAAAAGAATCGCAAGGGCACGTTGGGAAGCTATTACGCCGTGCGCGATTACACGGCCGTCAATCCGGAGTTCGGCACGCTCGACGACCTGAAGGCGCTCGTCAAACAGGCGCACGGCCTCGGCATGCACGTGATCATCGACTGGGTCGCGAACCATACCGCGTTCGACAACCCGTGGACGCAAGAACACGCCGACTGGTACCTCAAGAATGACAAGGGCGAGATCTACCCCGTCACGTACACGGACAGTGCAGAGCCCGAGTACTGGACGGACGTGACCGGCCTCGACTGGAGCAAGCCCGGCCTGTGGAAGGGCATGACGGACGCGATGCTGTACTGGGTGCGCGAGGCCGACGTCGACGGCTTCCGCTGCGACGTCGCCGGCAAGGTGCCGACGCCGTTCTGGAACCAGGCGCGCGCCGAGCTCGACCGCGTAAAACCCGTGTTCATGCTGGCCGAGGCCGACAAGCCCGAGCTGCACGAGCACGCCTTCGACATGACGTATGGATGGGACACGAAAGACTTGTTCAAGGCCGTCGCCAAGGGCAAGGCGGATGCGCGCACGCTAGCAAGCTTCGTCGAACACCCGCCGAAAGCGTTCCCGCCGGGCGCCTACCGCATGCGCTTCACGAGCAACCACGACGAGAATTCCTGGGCCGGCAGCGACACCGAACTGTACGGCCCCGCGTTCAAGGCGATGGCCGTGCTGGCCGCGACCTTGCCGGGCATGCCGCTGATCTACGGCGGCCAGGAGTCCGGCCTCGACAAGCGCATCCAGTTCTTCGAGAGGGACCCGATCCAGTGGAAGAATTACGCGTACGCGCCCTTCTACACGCACCTGCTGGCGCTCAAGCACGCCAATCCGGCGCTGTGGAACGGCCAGTACGGCGGCGCCGTACAAGTGCTTGACACGGGCAACGACAAGGTGTTCGCGTTCCGCCGCACCTTGTCGGGCAACAGCGTGCAGGTGACGGTCAACGTGTCGAACGATGCGCAGCGCTTCACCCTGCCCGGCGGCAAGCCGCAGACGCTGGCCGCCTGGGATTATCGTATCGACGCGCCGCGCCAGCGCTGACCGGATCGCCGGATCGCCGGACCGCCGGCCGCCGGGTCGCCGGTCGATCAGCCTTCGAACACCGTGCGTGCCGGCTCGCCGGCGGGCACGGTGCGTTCGTTCCGCCATGGATCGCCGGGTTCGCGCAGGTAATGGCGCACGAGATAGCCCCAAGGCAGCACGAACGGCAGGATCACGACGAGAGAGCAATTGAACGCGTTTTCCGCAGTGTCGGCGTCCATCGTGCCCGCACGCCATGCCGGCCAGGCGACCATGGCGAGCCATAGCACCTTCCACACGAGTTCCCACAACAGCACGGGCAGCATCCGCAACGGATAGCGCAGTCCGACGATGCACAACAGCCAGAACGCCAGCAACATGGCATCGACGATGCCTTGCGCCAACTCGCGCTGCCCCGCATGGCGGAGAATGGACGGCACGGCGAACATGCCGAGCCCGACGACGACCAGCAGATACATCGCCCGCAACAGGTACAGCCGGAACAACGACACTTCGCGCATGATGGCTCCTCGAACGTTGGTGATTGGTCTTTCGACCTGAAACACGCCTACCCGACTTCCTTCAACACTTTTTCGACCGCACCCATGCGCGCATCCAGGCGGGCGAGCGCGGCATTCATCGCGGTAAGCTGGGCCACGGTCTCGGCCTGAGTGCGCGCGAGCTCGTCCGCGAGCCGCCGATCGGCCTCGTCGCGGGCCGTGCGCGCCCTGGCCTGCTGGACCATGGCGAAATACTTCATGCCGAAGACCAGCAGGACGGTGGCCAGCGGCAAGCAGATCGTCAACAGATAGACGGTGGTGGACATGGCAGCCGCTACTCTTCCTCTTGTGGATTCAACGTCTTGACCGCTTCGGCGATGGCGGCGGGCGCCAGCAGCACACCGAAGTCGGCCACATCAAAATACTTGAGCGCCTTGCCGTCGCTGGACAGCTCGAGGCTGCTCGTGACGAGCCCCGCCTCTTCCAGCTTTTGCAGGTGCAGGTGCAGCAATGGCCGGCTCAGCCCGATCTCGCGCGCCAGTTGGCTCACGTAATTGCGCCCACCCGTCTCGAGCGCCGCCACGATGCGCAGCCGGTGCGGATTCGCCAGCGCCGCCAGCATGGCCAGCAAGCGATCGCCCTGAAGGTGTCTCATTTTGTCTTTCACGTGTAAACAATATCTGACAGGTGAAAGAAAGTCCAGAACGAATTAATGCATATACGCGGGTTGTTCAGCGGCGCAGCGCCGTGAAGCCGGCCGGCTCCCATTCGCGCAGCGCCAGCAGCAGCCCGCTGCCGCGCCGCTTGGGCAGCGGCGACGCCAGGCTTTCCTCGTGCAACTCGGCGAAGCGCGCGCGCAGCCGGCGCAGTTCGACCTGCATGGCCGCGAGCGCGCTCTCCGTCAGCATGCCGTGCGTGAACGCGAGCGTCTCGTCGGACCGGTCGAAGCGGCCGTCGAGGAAATCGGCCAGGCCCTGGGTGCGGAAGTACTGGCGGATGGGGCCGTCGGGCAGCCAGTCGAAATCGCGCGCCACGTTCAGGCGGATGCGGTTGCCCGGCATCAGCGCGATCAGATGCAGGCGGTCGAGATGCAGCAGCTTCTGCAGGCACTCGGCCTCCGTGAGGCGGTAGACGGCGAGGATGTCCGCCATCGTCCAGTGGTTCAGCGCGCACGCGGCGACGAGCAGCAGCTTCGTGTCGGACACGAGTTCCTTTTCCTGCGCCGGACTCAAGGTGTGCAGCCGGGTGCCGGAAAGCGCCGCCTCCTGGGCGAGTTCGGCCAAGGTAAAACCGAGCATATTGCTAATGTCGATAAGACGGTCGACGCCGAGCGTGTCCGACGTCAGCAGGCGCTTGACGCTCGCCTCCGACAGGCCCAGCGTGCCCGCGACATCGCGGTACGTCTTCCCTTGCAGCTTGAGCTGGCGCTTGATGGTCGTGACCAATTGCGTGACTTCGGACATGGTCGCAGATTCCGATACGATGGGCTAGAGGATGGCTTCGGATTCCTTCGATCGTAGCATGCGCGGCCTTGCGGCAACAATTCCTTCATGACAAGATGGCCGGCTGGCCAGCACAACAACGAAGGACCCATGAACCACGCCGATTATCTGGCCCACGACGCCACCGCCCTCGCCGCGCGCGTGGCCGCCGGCGACGTCACGCCGCACGCCCTGCTCGACCTCGCGCTCGCGCAACAGGCCCGCGTGCACGGGCGCGTAAACGCCGTCGTGCGGCTGATGGAGCCGCAGGCACGCGCCCAGGCCGCCGGACCGTTGCGCGGCCCGTTGGCCGGCGTCCCCTTTCTCATCAAGGACGGCGTGCAGGATTACGCCGGCATCCCGACGACCTATGGCAGCCGCAGCATGACGCGCAACGTGCCGAGCCGCCACGCCCACGTCGTGCAGCGCTATCTCGACGCGGGCCTCGTCATCTTCGGCAAGACGAATCTGCCCGAGTTCGCGACGCGCGGCGTCACCGACCCCATGCTGTTCGGCCGCACGAACAACCCGTGGGATCTATCTCGCACGCCGGGCGGATCGAGCGGCGGCGCCGCGGCGGCCGTCGCGGCGGGCATCGTGCCGATGGCGGCCGGCAACGACGGTGGCGGCTCGCTGCGCATCCCGGCCGCGTGCTGCGGCCTGTTCGCGCTGCGGCCGTCGCGCGGGCGGGTGTCGTCTGGACCGGGCATCGCCGAAGTCTGGTTCGGCGCCTCCAGCGAAGGCGTCATCTCGCGCAGCGTGCGCGATTCCGCCCTCGCCCTCGACGTGCTGCACGGCGCGGAACCGGGCGCCCCGTTCGTCATCGCCCCGCCGGCCGCGCCGTACGTCGATCTGATGCGGCGCGATCCGGGCAAGCTGCGCATCGGCTATTCGACGGTGTCTCCGCTCGGCACGGACGTGCATCCGGAAGCCGTGCGCGCCGTCGCGCATACGGTGCGGCTGCTGGCGCAGCTCGGCCACGGCGTCGAGGAAGCGGCGCCGGTCATCGACGGGGCGGCGCTCGCCAGGAGCTATCTGCACGTGTATTTCGGCCAGATTCCGGCCATGGTTCGCCGCGCGCAGGCACTGGGCGCGCGCGGCGGCGACATGGAACTCATGAACCGGATCCTCGCGACCTTGGGCGACAGCGTCTCGGCCACGCGCCTGACGACGGAGCTGAACCGCTGGAACGAATTCTCCCGCGCGCTGGGCGATTACTTTGGCCGCTACGACTTGTTTCTGACGCCGACCCTGGCCTACCCGCCGATCACGCACGGCACCGGGGACCCGTCGCGGGCCGAGCAGCGCCTGCTGGGCGTCCTGCACGGGACCGGCATCCTGCGCGGGCTGGCGCGGCTGGGGTTGCTCGACAAGACTGTCGACAAGATTGCTGCCGATAATCTGCGCTACGTGCCGTTCACGCAGTTGTCGAATCTGACCGGGACGCCGTCGATGAGCGTGCCACTGCATTGGACGGAGGACGACCTGCCGCTGGGCGTGCAATTCATGGGGCCGTTCGGCAGCGAGGACCGCTTGCTCCAGGTGGCGCGGCAACTGGAGCAAGCGCAGCCGTGGTTCAACAGAATGGCGCCGCTCGCGCGGGGCTGACGGCGCCGTGGATGCTACTTACTGGCAGCCGGCGATCTTGAACGACGCGATGCGCGTGCTCCAGTTGAAGGTGCCGTTGGCCGGCAGATACTCGCTGGTGAACCAGAACGTGCAATCGTCGACGGGGTCGAGCGACATCGTCGAATAATCACCCCAACGGCTCAGGTTCGACAGCTGGGAACCGTTACCTTGAAGGATGGTCGTCTCGTTCGACAACGTATTCAGCGCGTCGGTCGACAGGCGGGTCGCGTAGCGGATGCCCGGGTGCAGGGTCGAGCTCGACGTGCTGTAGCCGAGCGCCATATTGCCCATCTTGTCCATCGCGACGCTGCCCATCCAGCGGAAGGTCGAGTCCGGCGCATACGTGGATTGCTGGTACACGGTCGGCGTCGTGGCCGTCAGGTTGCGCAGCTCATACCAGCGCACGGCGGCATAGGTATCCTTGCGCGTGGTGCCGACGGCGACCGAATGGTTGACCACCAACGATTCGTAGGTTCCGAAATTGCGATAGGCCAGGCGATACATCAAACGGTCGGCCAGCGAGTCGAGCTGCTGCGCGGTGCCTGCCTGCGGAATGCACGTGCCGCCGCTGCAAGCCGCATTGAACGCCGTAACCGGCACCGACACCGGCGCGCTGAGCGTGGAATTGGCCGGGTTCGTCCAATCGACGTGCATCTTCCAGAAGTTCAGTGCCGACGAGCCCTTGTTCAACATATAGTTCGGCGCACCCGACGGCGGCAGCGTGGCGCCGTCCAGGTCGGCCGGCAGCACGCCGCCGTAGCTGGTCGACAGCTGGAAGCATTGCTGCGTCGCCGCGGCACCGGTCAGCATGCTGTTGCGGTCGTACGCGCACAGGCGCGCGCCCGCGAACGTATTCCCGTTGAACATGTTGAACGTCACGTAATACGCGTCGGGCCAGACGCCGGTCTTCGGATAATCGGGGAAATTCGTGTACTGGAAGGCATAGCGGTACCAGCCGCCCGTCGCGTCCGACGTCTGCGAGACCGCGACGCACTGGTAGTACGGACCGCCGCTCGGCACCGCGAACTGCATCATGACCCAGCGGTTGGCGATACGGTCGTACTTCACGATCGGGTCGCCGTCGTTCTGCGTCTCGCACGGGCCGCCGAACCCGGACCACAGCGTATTGCCGGCCACCGGACCGTAAACCGCCGCGCCGGTGGTCTTGTCGAACACCGCGAACGAGGAATTGACCCATTGCACGTATTGAGTCGCCCCAACGGCCCCCGTCGTGTCCGGCGGCGCGGCGTTGACCGTGAACTTGCCTTGCGGCCCCGTGAATCCATTGCCGACGCCATCGAAGCCCATGCCGGCGATGGTCGACGCCGCGCCCGTCACATGCGAGCCCTGTGTCGCGGCATCCTGCACGAAGCCCGGGGCGTCGATGTGCGGAATCTTTTTCCACTCCTTCGTGTGTTTGCTGCCGTCATAATCGTCCGGCTTGGGCATGGTGCCCCGCAGGCTCGGTAAATGGTCATGGGTAATGGCCGGGGTGACTTCGACGCCGTTTGTGACGGCGGCGTTGCCGTTCGCTGCGTGTGTGGCGAGGGGTAACAGGGATGCGGCACATGCCGCGAGAAGCAGAACACGGTCAGTCGCGAAACGCATGAATTCCTCCAATGGATGTGGGAGTCAGACCGGTAGCGAGAACTCGCAAACGTTTTGCGGGACCGCTAATGGTCTCCGCCAAGAAATTGGCTCAGATCAGTATATGTATAAAAATGTATTTTGAACATTACAATTTTTTACAAACATATGATCCGGGGCTACGTTTTGCGTTAGGTCAATTGTGTTCGAGAACCTTACTTGGCTGGGAGGAATGGTGCAGTGACTCGCGGACGAGCAGACGCCCGACGTGCGGCCGGTGGGCGTCTGGAGGGGGATCAGTTGATGCGCAGCCGTTGCGGTCGACGAACGTTGTCGTTGCCCGTTTCACGGCCGGGATGACGATCAAGGCATCCGCAGGGATCCGATAGCTCTGGTATGCGGGAGGCGATGGCGGCAAGAATACCGACCACGAGGTCGACAGACGAACCGCCCCGCAGGCATCAACGGATATGCGCAGCGTCGTGATCGCGCTTCACGACTTCGGCCTTGCGCTCGGCGCGTTCGTCGGCCAGAACGGCTTTGTCATGCGCGCGGTCCTTCCGCTCGATAGCGATGACGTTGCGGTCATTGCTGGCGTCGCGCCCAGCGATTTTCGCTTCGTTGAGTTCGTGGCGCCGCGCTTGTCCAGCTTCTGCGCATCCCTCATGTCGCCTTTCGCCATGAGAGCATCTTCCCGTCGCCGGTCGTGGCGGGCATCCTGTTTTTCCATCTTCGCGACGTTTCTGTCGTGGGCGATATCACGCTTTTCCATCGCAATCACTCCATTGTCGTGCCGCACCTCGCGCCGATCCTGCGGGCAGTTAGCTGTCAAGCAATGCGTTCGTCGGGCTCTGCAGTGCGCGCCCTCGGCGCGCAAGGCTGACCGCGTTGCGGACAGCAAACGGGCGATTCGGAGAGAGCCTGCGCTTGCAAGCGCAGCCCTTCCAATCTCACACCGAGGGCGCGCAGACGCCCTCCTCGCTTTCGCCAGGAAATAAAAAAGCCACCCAACGGGGCGGCGTTTTTAATTCCTGGCGGAAGCGGTGAGATTCGAACTCACGAACGGGTTCCCCCGTCGGCAGTTTTCAAGACTGCTGCCTTCAACCACTCGGCCACGCTTCCTGAGGAACCGGCATTATACATAAATCATTGCCCCACGGGCAGCAAACGGACCGGCCGGGCAAACGCTACTTGAGCGACCACACGACCGCGCCGGCAGCCTCGGCATCCGCGCACGCCATCAGCAGCCAGTTCTCCCGCAAGCTCTTCTCGAACTCGTACGCCGGCAACGGCTTCCCGTACAGATAACCCTGCACCTCGTCGCACCCGGCCTGGCGCAGGAACTCCAGCTGCTCCACGGTCTCCACGCCTTCGGCGATCACGCGGTGCCCCAGCTTGCGCCCCATGCCGATGATGGTGCTCGCGATGGCGCAGTCGCTCGGGTCTTGCGGGATGCCGGTCGTGAACGAGCGGTCGATCTTGAGCGTGTCGATCGGGAAGCGCTTCAGGTACGACAGGCTCGAATAGCCCGTGCCGAAATCGTCCAGCGACAACGCCACGCCCAGCGCGCTGATGCGGTCCATGATGGCGATCACGTGCTCGATGTCGTGCATCAGCGTGCTTTCCGTGATCTCCAGTTCCAGCCAGTGCGCGTCCAGGCGGTAGCGGCGCAGGGTTTCCGCGACGCGGCCCGGCAGCGACGGCGTGAATTCGCGCGCGGAGACGTTCACCGCCAGGCGGAACGGCGGCAGGCCGGCGCGTTGCCAGATCGCGGCCTGGGCGCACGCTTGTTCCAGCACCCATTCGCCCACCTGCACGATCAGGCCCGTGCTTTCGGCCAGCGGGATGAATTCGATCGGCGGGACCATGCCGCGTACCGGATGTCGCCAACGCACGAGGGCTTCGGCGCCCACCAGACGGGTCGAGCCGATCTCGAATTTCGGCTGGTAGTGCAGGATCAGTTCGCCGTTGCCGAGGGCGTGGCGCAGGCCGGATTCGATCAGCATGCGCTGCTGCATGCCCTCGTTCATGTCGAGGCGGTAGAAGGCGACGCTGCGGTCCGGGTTTTCCGCGTGTTCCTTGGCGCGCTCCATCGCGATGTCGGCCATGCGCAGCAGCGTTTCGGCGTCCTGGCCGTCCTGCGGATAGACGGCGATGCCGATGCTCGCGCCCACGCGCAGGTCGTGGCCCTGCACGAGGAAAGGGGCTTCCAGCGCGCCTTGCAGCTTTTGCGCGACCGTCGTCGCCTCGAAATGCTGGCGGATATCGAACAGGCCGACGGCGAATTCGTCGCCCGATAAATGCGCCACGACGTCTTCGTCGCGCAGCGTGTTGCGCAGGCGTTCGGCGACCTGGCGCAGCAGGTCGTCGCCCACCTTGCGGCCGAGCGTGCCGTTGATCAGCTTGAAGCGGTTCAGGTCCAGGTACAGCACGCAGGCCGTCGATTCGTTGCGCTGGGCCACCATCAGGGCCTGGTCGACGAGGCGGCCGAACAGCGTGCGGTTCGGCAGGCCGGTCAGCTCCTGGTAGTACGCCAGGTGATGCAAGCGGTCCTCGGCCAGCTTGCGTTCGGTGATGTCGGTCAGGTAGGCGATCAGGCCGACCGGGCGGTCTTCCAGGTCGCACAGCGGCGACAGCGACAAACTGGCCCAGAAGACCTCGCCCGATTTCTTCCGGCGCCGCACTTCCATCATGCGGCCGCCCTGCTCCGCGAAGGCGTCCTCGGCATCGTGCTCCTCGTCCGCGTACAGGAACAGGATGTTGCGGCCGACGGCTTCCAGCGCCGTGTAGCCGAACAGGTGCTCGGCGCCCTTGTTCCAGCTGGTGATGTAGCCCATGCGGTCCATCGTCAGCACGGATTCGTGGATCTGGTCGAGGATCTGCGACTGGTGCGCCAGCTGCGCCTCGACCTGCGCGTAGGCGTGCGTCGTGCGCTGGGCCAGCGAGTGCACCTGCATCAGCGAACCGGTGAGACCAGCGAGGCCTTCGAGCAGGCGCAAGTCGTCGACGCTGTAGGCGCGGCCGGCGACCTCGTAGCGGCCGAAGCACTGGCCGTCGGCGCGCACTTCCTGCAGCAGCGCGCCCTCCACCCGATGCGGATGCAGGACGCCTTCGGGGACGAACGCGCAATGCGGGCTGGCGAGCAGCGCGCCGGCGATGCGTCCCAGTTCGGCGTACAGGGGATCGCCCCGGAGCTTCAATACAGCGTCGCAGACGGCAGCGCTGCCGCCCACGAAATCCATTGGCGCAGCGGCTGGCATCTTAGACATTGCGAGCTACCTGGATGGCCCAGTGATAGGCGTGCAACTGGCTCTGCCACCAGTCCGGTCCGTCGACGCCTGCCTCCTCCAGCGTCTCCGGGTCGGGCCGGCCCGCTTCGGCCAGCCGCAACCGTTGCCCAAGCTGCCCGTCGCGCGACAGCAGCGCGGCTTCGACGTGCTCGGGCAGATTCAGATCCTGCACGACCTCCGCCATCGGCATCTGAAACAGGCGGTCCAGCAGGGAGAAAACGCCCGTCATGAAGGCCAGATCCTGGTCGTCGCGGTCGCCGCCGTCGCGCTTGCACAGCGCCTCCAGCGACGCGCCGCGCAATGCGGCCATCGGCAGCATCAGGTTCGGCGGACTGTCCGGATGCGGGCGCGCGTACAGCAGCAGTTGCAGCCAGCGCTGCAGCTGGCGGCGGCCCAGGCGGCTGATCGCCTGGGCGAAGCTCGTGATCTGCGTGCCGACGGAGAATGCGGCCGAATTCACCAGCTTCAGCAGGTGGTACGACAGGGCCGGGTCCTGTTTGAGCTGCGCTTCCAGCTCGCGCGAATCGGCGTCGCGGGCCAGCAGGGCGAGCATCGTCAGCATGTGGCGGCGCGACGTGCCGTCGTCGCCTTCGGGCACGCTGGCCTGCAGTGCGTAGTCGCCGCTGAACCAGGAAAAGCCGGCGGTCTCGCAGGCGCGGTAGCACGCCATGTCGTCGACGTGGTAGGCCAGGTGCGGTCCGAACAGCGCGGGCAGCGCGCCGGCGCGCGGCAGGTCGAGGCCGGCGTCGCGCGCCACGGTGCGCAGCGCGATGGGCGCCGCCACGCCTTCCGGCAGCGGACCGTCGATCAGTACGCGGTAGCCGGTCAGCTGCAGTTCCGCCAGGCGGCGCGCCGTGCCGTCCGTCGCGAGCGCGCCGGCGCGCACGGCCAGCAGCACGCGGTTGGGCGGCAGCACGTCCAGGACGGACGGTGTGAGATTGGCCGCATCATCCAGCAGGACGATGCCATCGAGCGGCGCGATGGCGGCCAGCAGGTCCGGCGTGCCGAACAGGTCGAGCAAGCCGGCGGCGTCGAGGCCCGTGCCCGGCGTGCCAAGCAAAAGAGCGACCCACTCGTTCTGCGCGTTGGCGACGGAGCGTATTTCAACCACCGGGAACGGGGCGCTGGCCATTAGCGAATATGCATTGATAGTAACCAGCTAATAGTAGAGCACCCTTTTTTGGAAAGCAACTGTTTCTGTTTCCCCCGGGATACGTTCTTGCAGATATATTTACGCCCCGGAAGCGCCGAACCGTCCATGCTGCACGGCGAACTTGATCAGCTCGGCCTGCCCTTCGATCCCCAATTTGCGCTTGATGTTCAGGCGGTGCGTTTCGACGGTGCGCACGGACAGGTCGAGCGCGCGCGCGATCTGCTTGTTCGATTCCCCGTTGGCGATGTGGCGCAGCACTTCCTGTTCGCGCGACGTCAGCTGGTTGTCCTGCGCCGACGGCCGCGCCAGCTGACGGGCCACCGCGGCGCTGTAATAGATGCCGCCGGCCATGACGGTATCGATGGCCAGCACGATGTCCTTGCCCGGCGCGTCCTTCAACACGTAACCGCGCGCGCCTGCCTGCATGGCTTGCGTGACGTATTCGAGCTTGTCGTGCATGGACAGGATCAGCACGGCGATGTCCGGGAAGTTCGCATACAGGCGGGCCGTCGCCTCGATACCGCTGCCATCGCGCATGGTGATGTCCATCAGCACGAGGTCGATGCGCGTGGTCCCCGCGAGCGCGAGCGCTTCGGCGCCGGAATCCGCTTCGGCCACCACGCGGAAATGCGGCACGGCCTCCAGGCGCGCGCGCAGGCCGTCGCGCACGAGCGGGTGGTCGTCGACGAGCATGATGTGGATGGTCCCGGTCGTCATGAATCCTCCAGTTCGACGCTTGCGCACACGGTGGTGCCGGCGGCCGACGATGCGATGTCGAGGTGGCCGCCGATGGCGTCCAGCCGTTCCATCATGTTGCGCAGCCCGATGCCGCGCTGCGGGTGGGTGGCCACGCCCTCGGCGTCGAAGCCGGCGCCGTCGTCGGCGATGGTGAGCAGCACGCGCCCGCGGCCGGTGTGCAGCGACAGGTCGATGCGGTGCGCGCCCGCGTGGCGTTCGATGTTCGTCAGCGCTTCCTGGGCGATGCGGAACAGCACCGTGCCGACGGTCTGCGGCAGGTGCTCGGCATCGCCCGACGCGGCAAACTTCACGGGCGTGCCGCTGTGCTGCGAGAATTCTTCCGCCAGATGGTCGAGCGCGGCGGCAAGGCCAAGATCGTCCAGCAGGGTCGGACGCAGGTCGTGCGAGATGCGGCGCACCTCACCCAGCACCTTGTTCAGCTCTTCCGCCGTGCGCTCGAAACTGGCATGCGCCTGGCGCTGCTGGTCCGGCGTACCTTTCATGCGGATGATGCCGGCCTCGATCTGCAGCTTGATCGACACGAGCCACTGGCTGATGCCGTCGTGCAGATCGCGCGACAATCGGGCCCGCTCCTGTTCCTGCGAATCGACGACGCGCTGCGCGAGGGCTTTCAATTTCATGTCCGCCACGCGCGATTCGCTGATGTTCAAGGCGAGGCCGGCGCCGCCGATGACGAGCGTGGCCAGGATGGCGAGGCCGGCGATCCACCACATCGTCGTCCGGATGTTGAGCGACTGCTGGGCGTCGACCCGGTCGAGCGCGGCCTGCACGTCATCGAGGTACAGGCCGCTGCCCATGATCCAGCCCCATTGCGGGATCGCCACGACGTAGCCCAGCTTGGGGCCCGGTTTGTTCGTCGACGGCTTGACCCAGTTGTAGCGGACCAGGCCCCCGCCCTGCTTCGCCACGGCGACGATGTTCTGGATGGTCGGCGCGCCGAACTGGTCGCGCAGGTTCCACAGGTCGCGTCCGACCAGCTCGGGCTGGCGCGGATGCATCAGGTTGCGGCCCTGCATGTCGTAGACGAAGAAATAGCCGTCGTCGCCGAAGCTGAGCGCTTGCAGCACGCGCTTGGCCTCCGCCAGCGTGGCGGGGTCGCTGCGGCCGGATGCCGTCAGGTGGGCGATCGAGTGCGAGGCCAGGTCCACGTAGTGCCTGAGTTCGGCCTCTTTGCTGGCCAGGTAGGCCTGCTGGATGGTCGCGTGCTGCTCGTGCGCGAGCGCGATCGCCTGTTGCCGGACGAACAGGGCGATCACGCACAGCGCCACGATCAGCGGGGCGATCGCGAGAAAGATGACCTTCTGCCGTAATTGCATGCCGTGCGCGTCGAAATAGTCGTAACATGAAATTGTACGACCGATCAGCCGTTGCTGCATGGTCAGCTGTAGGGTGGACGGCAAGCCGTCCACGCGGTGATACGTGGCGGCTCCGTTCGCGCGCGCGGTCCGGCTGCCGCGAGCTATCAGCGCGCGGGCGGGAAACCCGCCCACCCTACGTAGGACTACGTAGCGTGCTGCGTAATCATGCGCTTGTTGATTGCCGACCCGTGCAAGATACTTGCAAGCACGCTGCAACTCGTGCAAGCCGGCATCGACCGGTCGGGCAGCGCATCCATCGGAGGAGTCAACATGAAACGTCTAACAAGCCAGCTCGGCTGGGCTGCGCTATCGCTCGCGGGCGCCGTCTCGCTCGCCTACGTCGCCCTCAAGCGCGGCGAATCCATCAACGCGGTCTGGGTCGTCATCGCGGCCGTCTGCGTCTACCTCATCGCGTACCGCTTCTACAGCCTGTTCATCGCCGACAAGGTGATGGGCCTCGATGCCCAGCGCCAGACCCCGGCGTACAAGTACAACGACGGCCTCGACTTCGTGCCGACGAACCGCTACGTGCTGTTCGGCCACCACTTCGCCGCGATCGCCGGCGCCGGTCCGCTCGTCGGCCCCGTGCTCGCCGCGCAGATGGGCTATCTGCCCGGCATGCTGTGGATCCTGGCCGGCGTCGTGTTCGCGGGCGCCGTGCAGGACTTCATGGTGCTGTTCATCTCGATGCGCCGCGACGGCCGTTCGCTGGGCGACCTGATCAAGTCCGAGATGGGCGAGATCCCCGGCGTGATCGCCCTGTTCGGCACCTTCATGATCATGGTGATCATCCTGGCCGTGCTGGCGCTGATCGTCGTGAAGGCCCTGACCGGCTCGCCGTGGGGCTCGTTCACCGTGATGGCGACGATCCCGATCGCGCTGTTCATGGGCGTCTACTCGCGCTACATCCGCGTCGGGCGCATCGGCGAAGTGTCGCTGATCGGCTTCGTGCTGCTGATCGGCGCCATCGTCGGCGGCCAGTACGTGCACGATTCCGCCGTCTGGGGCCCGATGTTCACGTTCACCGGCACGCAGCTGACCTGGATGCTGATCGGCTACGGCTTCGTGGCGTCGGTCATCCCCGTGTGGCTGCTGCTGGCACCGCGCGACTACCTCTCCACGTTCCTCAAGATCGGCACCATCGTCGGCCTCGCGCTGGGCATCGTGTTCGTCGCCCCGATGATGCAGATGCCGTCGATCACCCGCTTCATCGACGGCACCGGTCCGGCCTGGTCCGGCACGCTGTTCCCGTTCCTGTTCATCACCATCGCCTGCGGCGCCGTGTCCGGCTTCCACGCGCTGATCTCGTCGGGCACCACGCCCAAGATGATCGAGAACGAACGCCATGCCCGCTTCATCGGCTACGGCGGCATGCTGATGGAATCGTTCGTCGCCATCATGGCCCTCGTCGCCGCGTCGACCATCGATCCGGGCGTCTATTTCGCGATGAACAGCCCGGCCGCCGTGATCGGCACGACCGCCCAGACGGCCGCCGCCGCGGTCTCGAACTGGGGCTTCGTGATCACGCCCGACCAGCTGACGCAGATCGCCAAGGACGTCGGCGAGCACACCATCATCTCGCGCGCCGGCGGCGCCCCGACGCTGGCCGTCGGCATGGCCCACATCCTGTCGAACGTCATCGGCGGCAAGGTCATGATGGCGTTCTGGTACCACTTCGCGATCCTGTTCGAAGCGCTGTTCATCCTGACCGCCGTCGACGCGGGTACCCGCGCCGGCCGCTTCATGCTGCAGGACCTGCTGGGCGCCTTCGCGCCGTCGTTCAAGCGCACGGAATCGCTGCCCGCGAACCTGATCGCCACCGGCCTGTGCGTGGCCGCCTGGGGCTATTTCCTGTACCAGGGCGTCGTCGATCCGCTGGGCGGCATCAACACGCTGTGGCCGCTGTTCGGCATCGCCAACCAGATGCTGGCCGGTATCGCGCTCACGCTGGGCACCGTCGTGCTGTTCAAGATGAAGCGCGGCCAGTACGCGTGGGTCTCGATCGTGCCGACCATCTGGCTGCTGATCTGCACGCTGTCGGCCGGCTGGCTCAAGATCTTCGATCCGAACGTCAAGGTCGGCTTCATGGCCCACGCCCACAAGTTCCAGGCCGCGCTCGACCAGGGCCAGGTGCTGGCACCGGCCAAGTCGCTCGACCAGATGGGCCGCATCATCTTCAACGACTACGTCGACGCCACCTTGTGCGGCTTCTTCATGGTCGTCGTGGTCGCGGTGCTGCTGTACGGCATCCGCACGGCGCTGGCCGCGCGCAAGAATGCCCGCCCGAGCGCCCAGGAAACGCCGTACGTCGCGGCGCCTGCCGCCTCGATGGCCGAGGTGCAGTGATGCTCGGCGCGCTGGCCCAGGCGGGCCGCTACCTCGGGCAAAGCATGCGCCTGATGGTCGGCCTGCCGGAATACGACACCTATGTGGCGCACATGGAAAAGACCCATCCGGATCAACCGGTCATGAGCTACGAGGAGTTTTTCCGCGAGCGCCAGCAGGCCCGCTACGGTAATGGAAAACGCGGAGGATGTTGCTGAGCTAGCCGCGTGAACAAGTAGCGCCAAACCTTCGTCGTCCCCGCGCAGGCGGGGACCCAATTTCTGCATGCGTTTCCACAGCTCATGCACAATTGGGTCCCGCCTCCGCGGGGACGACGTCTATATATACCTTCCCTCCTCCGGCGACGCATCTCTGCCCCGCCACTTTGCGCCAGCACAAACGGCGCGTCATAGCCCTCACCTATAGTCAATTCCTGCAAGAATTTGCTTTCTTGCATGGTGGGCCTGTCCGACAGGCTCGTTCGCAGCGCCGACCGCCGGATCCGTCAACCCATGCTGACTCTCGAGCGCTCCAGCCTCAATCGAAAACTGACGTCGATGTGCCTGCAGGCCGCCGCGAGCGCGCTGCTGGTCGTCTACGCCGTCTTCGCCGTGGCGACCGTGGCCGACCAGCGCCGCGGCGAGCGGCAGGAGCTGGACGCGCTCGCCGCGGTGCTGGCGCAGGGCGCCGTCGATGCCGTGCAGTTCAACGACCGCCGCCTGGCCACGCAGTTGCTGGCGGCGCTGGAAGCCCGTCAACACCTCAGCGCCGCCGTGCTGTACGACCGCAAAGGCCGGCCGTTCGCCGCCTGGCATCCGCCCGGCATCGATGCCGCCGTCGCGGACGCCCCGCTGGACGGCCTCGAACCGGACGCCCTCGCCGCGGCCGCCTACGCCGGCAGCCGGCCGTGGCTGCCCATGCTCCGCGTCTACCGCGTGCTCGGCGCGACAAAGGATGCGGACGGCAAGCCCCTGCCGCCCGTGGGCGCCGTGATGATCGAGAGCGACCTCGTGCCACTGTGGCTGCAGATCACCCGCGCGCTGGGCGTGATGGCCGTCGCGCTGGCCGCCGCGATGCTGACGGCGTTCGTGCTGGCGCGCCGGCTGCGGCGCAGCATCGGCGATCCGATCGGGAAGCTGATCAACGCGGCGCAGAAAGTATCGGCCAGCCAGAACTATACGCTGCGTATCGCCCACAACCGCAGCGACGAGCTGGGTGTGCTGATCGACAGCTTCAACAACATGCTGGCGCAGGTCGAGGGCCGCGGCGCCGCGCTCACGCATCACCGCGACGAACTGGAACGCCAGGTCAGCGTGCGCACCGAGCAGCTGGAAAAGGCGAAGAACGCGGCCGAGGCGGCGAGCCGCGCGAAGAGCGCCTTCCTCGCCACGATGAGCCACGAGATCCGCACGCCGATGAACGGCGTGCTCGGGATGACGGAGATGCTGCTCGGGACCGACCTCACCGAAACCCAGCGCAATTACACGCGGCTCGTGAAGCAGTCGGGCGAGCACCTGCTGGTGATCATCAACGACATCCTGGACTTTTCCAAGATCGAGGCCGGCAAGCTCACCGTCGAGTACATCAATTTCAATCTGTGGGACCTGCTGGACGACATCCACACCGTCTACACGCCCCAGGCCGAAGCGAAGAATATATCGCTCCACTTCGACATCGCCAACGACATCCCGGTGGCCATCTGCGGCGACCCGAACCGCCTGCGCCAGATCATGGCCAACCTGCTCGGCAACGCGGTCAAGTTCACGGACCAGGGCCGCATCCTCGCCAAGGTACGCATCGCGAGCGAGGACAACCAGGCCGTGATGCTGCGCTTCGAAGTGCACGACACGGGCATCGGCATTTCGCGCGAGGCCCGCAGCCGCATCTTCGAAGCGTTCTCGCAGGCCGACGATTCCACCACGCGCAAGTATGGCGGCACGGGCCTCGGGCTCGCGATCTCGAAGCAGCTCGTCGAACTGATGGGTGGCTCGATCGGCGTCGAGAACGCCCTGACAAAAGGCGCTGTAACCCCAGGCTCCGTGTTCTGGTTCACGGTCGCCTTCGACAAGCGCCGCGTCGATCCCGATGCGCCGGGCGACCACCAGCACACGATCGACGGCCTGCGCGTGCTCGTCGTCGACGAACGGGAGACGAGCCGCGTCGGCCTGGAACGCCACCTGGCCACGTGGCACGTCGAATGCGACGCGGCGGACAGCGCGGACGAGGCGTTGGCCCGTCTGGACGAGGCGGCGCGCGCCGGCCGGCCTTACGACGCGGCGATCCTCGACATAGAGCTGTCCCATACGAGCGGCCTGCTGCTCGCCGCGCAGATCAAGGCCAGCCCCGCCACGCGCGCCACGCGGCTCGTGCTGCTCAGCCCCGAACGGCTGGCGGCGGACCCCGTGCAGCGGCGCGAGGCCGGCGTCGCCTACCAGTTGATCAAGCCGGCGCGTGCCGCCGATCTGTTCGCGTGCCTGGCGACGCCGCCGCGCGGACAGGTGGCGCCCGCGCCGCGCTTCCTACCGCCGCGTCCCCTGCAGCTGGACGTCAGCCGCCCGCGCACGCGGCGCGTGCTGCTGGCTGAGGACAATCCCGTCAACGTCGAAGTGGCCAAGGCGATGCTGGAGAGCCTCGACCTGCAAGTGGATTGCGCCCGCAACGGCTTCGAAGCGCTGCAAGCCGTGCAGGAGAAACGCAATGAGAACAGGTACGACGCGGTGCTGATGGACTGCCAGATGCCCGTGATGGACGGCTTCGCCGCGACGGCCGCGATCCGGCGCGAAGAACGCGAGGCGGGCCGCGGCCGCGTCCTGCCCATCATTGCGATCACGGCGAACGCGCTGCAGGGCGACCGCGAAGCATGCCTCGCGGCCGGCATGGACGATTATCTGTCGAAGCCGTTCAGCCAGCAGGAAATCGCGGCCGTGATCGGGCGGTGGATGGCGCTGCCGCTGGCCGCTACCGTCCACCACGACGACGAGCCGCCGCGGCTGCCGCGCGCATCCGTCGAAGTGATCCAGCGCGACGTCATCAACCGCGTCGCGCTGGACAAGATCCGCGCCCTGTCGCGCGAACGCGGCGACGCCCTCGTGCAAAAGGTGATCGCGGCCTACGTCGACGACACGCCGCAGCAGCTGCGCACGTTGCGCTCCGCCATCGACGACCTCGATACGGGCAATGTGCGGCGCATCGCGCACACCCTCAAATCGGCCAGCGCCAACGTGGGCGCCGAGGCCCTCGCCGCCCTGTGCAAGGAGATGGAGCACCTGGGCCGCGCCGACACCGCCGAAGGCGCCGACGCGATCCTGACCGACATGGAACAGGAGTTCCAGGCCGTCCGGCATTCGCTCACCGCCATCCTCGAAAAGGAAACCTGACATGCCAGCCCACCCAACCCATCAGCGCGGCGCTCATTCGCGTGCTACGGTCCTGGTCGCCGACGACGATCCGGTGATGCGCTTATTGATGCTCGAGATGCTGGACGGCGTCGGCCTGGAAGGCATCGAGGCCGCGGACGGCGAACAGGCCGTGGCCCTCGCGCACGCGCACGGGCCCGACCTCATCCTCCTGGACGTCGAAATGCCGAAGATGGACGGTTTCGACGCCTGCCGCGCGATCCGCGACCTGCCGAACGGCGCGATGGTCCCGATCGTGATGGTCACCGGCGGCGACGACCTGGAGGCCGTCACCAACGCCTACGAAGCCGGCGCGACGGACTTCGTCTCGAAGCCGATCAACTGGCCCATCCTCGGCCACCGTGTGCTGTACGTGCTGCGCGCATCCGACGCCATCGTCCGCCTGCGCATCGCCGATGCGCAGAACCGCGCCGTGCTGGCCGCCATCCCCGACACGTTCTTCCGGATGTCGCGCGACGGCGTCTACCTCGATTACGAGGCGGGCCACGACGGGGCGGGACGCGGCGTGCGCGACACCGGCGTGGACGAGCAGATCGTCGGCCGCCACGTGACGGACGTCCTGCCGCGCGACATCGCCGAACGCCTGCTCGAACAGGTCGGCATGGCGTTGCACGTGCAGCAGGTGCGTTCGGTCGAATACGAATTGATCCGCTTCGGCGAAGCCCTGCATTTCGAGGCGCGCCTCGTCGCCACCGGCCCGAACGAAGTGCTCGGTCTCGTGCGCGACATCAGCGAGAGAAAGCGCGCGGAAGAGCAGATCCGGCGCCTCGCCTATTGCGACAGCCTGACCGGCATCCCGAACCGCCAGGCCTTCCTTGAAATGCTGGAACGCGAACTGCAGCGCTCCAAGATCGGCAACAAGAAATTCGCCGTGCTGTTCATGGACCTGGACGCCTTCAAGCGCATCAACGACACGCTGGGCCACAACGTCGGCGACCAGCTGTTGAAGCAGGTGTCGGACCGCCTGCGCGAGACGATCCGCCCGAACGACCTGCTGTCGCGCGGCGACCTGCTCCCGCGCGCGGACGCGGCCAAAAGCGCCGGCACGAACCTCGCGCGGCTGGGCGGCGACGAATTCACGATCCTGATCCCCGACCTTGAACGGGTCGAGTACGCGCTCAACGTGGCCCATCGCGTGAAAGACGCCATGCGCCGGCCCTTCCTCATCGAGGGCAACGAGATCTTCGTCACGGCCAGCATCGGCATCTCGCTCTTTCCCGAGGACGGCGACGACTGTACGTCGCTGCTCAAGTACGCCGACACGGCGATGTACCACGCGAAGAACTGCGGCAAGAACAACGCCAAGCTGTACTCGTCGTCGCTGACGATGCAGATCATGAGCCATGTAAGGCTCGAAGTCGGCTTGCGCAAGGCCTTGCAGAACAACGAGCTGTACCTGCTGTATCAACCGCAGCTCGACGTGCGCTCGTCCGAGATCGTCGGCGTCGAGGCCCTCGTGCGCTGGCGCCATGCGGAGCGCGGCGTCGTCTCGCCCAACGAATTCATCCCGCTGGCCGAAGAAACGGGCCTGATCGTGCCGATCGGCGAATGGGTCCTGCGCACGGCATGCAACCAGGCGCGCCACTGGCAAAAGCTGATGCGGCGGCCCGTGCGCATGGCGGTGAATCTGTCGGCCAAGCAGTTCAAGGACGAGAACCTGTCGCAGATCGTGCTGTCCGCCCTGCACGACACGGGCCTCGACCCGCGCCTGCTCGAACTGGAGCTGACGGAAGGCACGCTGATGGACGACGCCAAGGCGACGCTGGCGACCTTGGAGCAGTTGCGCGGCATCGGCGTGTACCTGTCGATCGACGACTTCGGCACGGGCTACTCGTCGATGAACTACCTCAAACGCTTCGACGTGCGCACGTTGAAGATCGACCGCAGCTTCATCAGCGGCCTGCCGCAGGATTCCGAAAACGCCGCGATCACCCGCGCCATCATCGCGATGGCGCACGGACTCAAGATGATCGTGGTGGCGGAAGGCGTCGAGACGGGCGAACAGCTCGTGCTGCTGGAGGAATACGGTTGCGACCTCGTGCAGGGCTTCTACCTCGGCCGGCCCGCGCCGGCGGAGGCGGTCACCGGCATGCTGCAGCGGCTATGGGTGCCGATGACGGCCAGATAGCGTCGTTCCCGCGCAGGCGGGAACCCATACTGAACCTCAGGACCCCGTATTCCTGAAGCACTGCGGCGCTTCAGAAATACCCGATTTCGGAAATTCAGCATGGGTCCCCGCGTTCGCGAGGACGACGCTTATTTCGTGAACGTCAGCGTATGCACCGCCGCCCCCGGCAACAACGGGGTCGGCTTCCCACGCACCCAATCCTCGTGCCCCTTGAGGAAGTACGGCGACAGCGGATGCCCGCTCTGCCCGCCCGGCATGTCGAACAAGCCTTCTTCCTCGCGCCCCGGCGCCACCGTCAGCCGTTCCGACTGCCCGAACTTGGGTCCGGCCACGCGCGGCATGTTGGCGTCGCCCGGCAGCTGGTCCGGCGGGACGCTCAACCAGCGGCGCAGCGCCGGCACCGCGATCGTGAACGGATGCGCGATCGCGGCCGTGTTGCGCCGGCCCCAGGTGGCTTGGGCGAGCGGCGTGCCGTCTTCCGTCAGCCCGGCGATGGCGCGGTCGACGGCGGCCAGTTGCAGGTCCTGCCAGCTGGCGTATCCGGACGGCAGCCACGCGGCCGGACGCGCGTCCAGCAGGCGCGCGACGACCTCCGGCCAGCGCGACGTCGCCACCACGATACTGGCCTTGGGATCGAGCTTCGCCAGCTCCGCATCGACGCCGGCGAACAGCAGGTCGTGCAGCGACCACATGAACTCGCGCGCCAGCCTGTAGCCGACGGACGCCGTGCTGGCGCGGCCGTCCCAGCTCGTTTCCAGCAGGCGGCGGAATTCGGCGCGTTGCGGGTGCTTGTCGAGCGCGCCGGCATCCAGCGCGGCCAGCGCGCGCGCGCGCCAGAGCGCGATGAACGGCGCGCGGTCGTCCATCGACGCCTGGAACGCGGCCGGCACGTCCGTCTTGTCGCCGAGCCGGCGCACGTTCCCGCTCAGCTGACTGACGCGCGCGCCGAGATCGAAGCCGCCGTCGCCGATCGCCTGCGCCGCGTCGCCCGCCAGTTGGCGGCTGTTCGCGGTCACGAGCTGGCCGCCGGGCGGGTTCACGACGCGCGGATGCCGGTCCGGCGCGAGCAGCCCGTCCCAGGTGGGCACGGTGGCATCGAACGCGAGCGGGATACCGGCGCCGCCCTGTGCCCGGTGCGGCAGCGCGCCGCCGATGGTCCAGGCGATGCCGCCGCGGCCGTCGCCGAGGACGACGTTCTGCGCCGGGATGCCGTCCGCCGCCGCCGCGGCCAGCGCTTCGTCGAGGTTCGCCGACGACTCCAGCTTCAAGTGGTTCAGGTTCAGCGCATCGGGCGCATGCGCGACCCAGTGCACGGCATACATCGTGCCCTCGACCGTGCGGATGGGGCCGAGGCTCGTCTCGCGCACCGTCATCGATTGCGCCGGCTCGCCTTTCACGAGCAGGACTTCCGTGTGCGCCACGGGCGTCTCCCAGCCGGAAGGCAGGCGCACCTGGCCGGGGTGATCCGCATCGCTGCCGAGGCGGACGAGGTCGAGCGTGTCCGCGTAACTGTTCGTGAAGGCCCACGCGACATGGCCGTTGCTGCCGACGATGACGGCCGGCGGCGTCCCCGGCAGGCTAACGCCGACGATGCGGCGCGGCCGGCCCTGTGCGTCCGGGAAGCGCAGCGCGAGGCGGTACCAGGTGTTCGGCAGCTGCAGGCCCAGGTGCATGTCGTCCGAGACGATGGCGGCACCGCTCGCCGTCCGTGTCCCGGCGATGGCGT
Source organism: Massilia putida (assembly GCF_001941825.1). Taxonomy (NCBI): domain Bacteria; kingdom Pseudomonadati; phylum Pseudomonadota; class Betaproteobacteria; order Burkholderiales; family Oxalobacteraceae; genus Massilia; species Massilia putida. The sequence goes on along the minus strand of NZ_CP019038.1, from coordinate 6,021,877 downwards.
AGTTGTTGCTGCCGACCGAATCCGTGAACGCGATGCCGGCCACCTGGCGCGCGGGCACGGCATCCTTGCGGCCCCACCAGGCCGGCGCCGTGGCCGGGATCGGGCTTGGGGCCAGCGCGACGGCGGGCGCATCCAGCGGCGCATCCCACCGGGTCGCTTCCGGCAGCAGGAACGCCAGCTGGGCCGGATCGAGGTGGGCTGCCAGCCAGCCGCGCGCCAGTTCGCGCGGTTCCTGGTTGCCCTGCAAATCGAAGTACATGGCCCACACGGCCAGCAGCGAGTCGGCGGGCGTCCACGGACGCGGCGTCGCGCGGTTCAGCAGATATTCGAATGGGCGCGCACGCAGTCCGTTCAGGCCGTCATTGACACCGGCGGCATAGCGGTCCAGCAGCGCGCGCTCGGCCGGCGTCATGCGCTGCAGCACCTGTTCGGCGCGGGCGCGGAAGCGGTGCAGCCGGTGCGCGCGGTCGAGCGGCAAGGCCTTGGCACCGAACAGCTCGGCCAATTCGCCGGCGGCGCTGCGGCGCAGCAGGTCCATCTGGAAAAAGCGCTCCTGCCCGTGCACGAAGCCGGTGGCGTAGGCGACGTCGAGCCGATTGGCACCGCTGATCAATGGCACGCCGTTCGCGTCGCGCTCCACCGTGACCGGGGCCGACAACAGCGGGGAATGGTGTTGGCCGTCGAGTTCGGGCAGGCTGGCGCGCAAGGTCATCCAGGCACCGCCCGCGACGAGCACGGGCAGCACGACGACCCCGACCGCAATTCGCCGCCCCCACTTCCGCCATCCGCGTTGTCCCATGCCGCTCACCCTGTCCCAAAAAGCGCATCTTGCCAGAAATTCCATGTCCGGGCGAGTGCTGACAATTCATATCGCCCGTGGTTCCCTTCACGCGATTGAGCGAACTCGATGGTCGGCGGGCACGGTCTTCTAAGCTGAAGACAGATGCGCAGGACGCGCGTGTTGATCGTGGGAGGCACCATGATTCGGGTGCTTGCGTGGAGGTGGACGGGTGCGTGCATCGCGCTGGGGCTGGCCGCGTGCGCGACGCCGCAAGAGCGCGCGGCACAGGCGCAGGCCGACGTCGAGCGGATGATGGCGATCTATGGACCGGCCTGCGTCCGGCTGGGCTATGCCGCCCAGTCGGATGCCTGGCGCAGCTGCGTGATCGGCCTCAGTACGAAGTACGATCTGCAGCGCTATGGGCCGTCTCCGGGCTACTACGGCTGGGGGCCGGGCTGGGGTCCGGGCTACTGGCGGGGCTGGTGGGATCCGTACTGGTGACGGCGGCGGTAAACCGACGCGCAAACTCGGCTTTCGTCACCGCGTCACGCTGCGCCAGCAGGCGTTCCAGCACCTGCTGAATGTGCCGGACGAGCTCGGGGTAGCGCGCATCGGGCGGATGCAGGCTGAAGCGCACGAGCGGCGAACGCGCCAGCATGGCCGCCGTCGCATCGGCGACGCGCGGCGACAGGATGCGCCCACTGCGGTTGCGCGCGGCGTACACGAGCGACGGCGACAGGATGGCGTGCGTACCGCGGCGGTTGTTGCGCGCGAACGGGCGGTGCGGGGCGTGCTGGTCGTGCGTATCGTGCGGGTCGTGCGTATCCTGCGGGTTGTGCGGGTCATGTGGGGCCTGCAGGGGCTGCACGTCCGGCTGGCTCGCGTCGTCGTGCCGGCTGCGTGCTGCAGGCGCACCATCAGGGGCAACAGGCCCCGTCCAGTTGCTTCGATCGAACTGCCTGTTCGGGCTGTCCTGTCGCGACTGGTTCCGCTGACCGTTCTGCATGGTACCGCTGCCATGCTGAATCGCCGCGCCATCCTCGCCGCGATAGTCGTCCCGACGGTCGACCTCGTGGCGATATGCGTTACCGCGTTCACGTGCCGACGGTGCGCGGCCGGTTCGAGGGTCCTGCGCCCCCGGCAGGCAATGGAAATGGCTGAACGTCGTCGTGTACGCGAACGGTGAATCGCGCAGGGCCCGCCACGCGCCCTCGCCCAGCAGCCACGCCGGCGGCACGAACCCGGTCGGCCTCCAGCCGCGCGCCGCGAACCAGTCGAGGCCGAGTTCCAGGCGGCGCCGCGCTTCCGCTTCCGTCAGGGCCGCGAACTCGCCCTCGCGCCGCGTGTAGACGTTGCGCAGGAAGCGCGCGCGCAGGCCGCCGCTGCCCGCTTCCGTGTCGAGGTGGCTGTAGCCGTGCAGCGCCAGTTCGTCGCCGCGTTCCAGTGCGACGTTCAAGCAGGCTTCCATGGCCGGCGACTGTTCCGGGCGGAAGTGATAGTGCGGCACGACGAGCCACGTCAGCGGGATGTCCGCCACGGCCCGCACGGCTTCCACAAGACGCAGGCAATCGGCCCACGTCGCGGGCGCCACGTCGTGGATCGACACGCACAGCATCCGCTGGTCGACGGGGTCGTCAGTCTGCGACACGGATGCGCTCCCGTTCATTCATCACCTCGTCGATGACGTCCTGCCCTACATAGGGATGGCCGCCCACCAATGCCTCGTAGCGGCCCACCACTTGCGGGAGGATTTCGTTCCAGTCGTAGCGCTCGACGGCCTTGCGCCGCGCGGCGTGGCCCATGCGCGCCAGGTCGCGCTGGTAGATGGCTTCGATCGCGCCGGCCAGGCTGCCAACGTCGTTCGGCTCGGACAGGATGCCCGTCTCCGTGTCGATCAGCTCGGCCACGCCGCCCTTGGTCGTGGCGACGACGGGCAGGCCGCACGCCATCGCTTCGAGAACGATGAGGCCGAACGTTTCGCAATCGCCCGGGTGCACGAGGACGTCGCAGCTGGCCAGCAGGCGGGCCAGCTGGCGCTGGTCGCGCCGGAACGGAATGTGCGTCACGCGGTCGCAGGACGGCAGCACGCCACCGCCGCCGACGAGGATCAGGTGGTAAGGGTCGCCCAGCTTGCGCACGGCTTCGATGAGCACGTGCAGCTTCTTTTCCGGCGTGAAGCGGCCGGCATAGACGAGCAGGCGCGCATCCGGCGCCAGGCCCAGGTGTTCGCGCAGCGTGTCGTCGCGGCGCTGCGGACGGAACACGCTGCTGTCGATGCCGAGCGGCTGGTGCACGGCCCCGTGCACGCCGATCGCATCCAGCTGCTGCACCATGATGCGGCTGGGCGCCAGCACGAGGTCGAACTGGCGGTACAGGTTGGCGAGATAGCGGCAGGTGCCGCGCGCGATCCAGCGTCCGAAGCGCGGCTGCACGAGGCGCGGCAGGTCGGAATGATAGAACGCGACGGCCGGGATGTCGTAGCGCTTGCGCATGCGCAGCGCGGCCCAGGCGCAATGGCCGGCGTCGCCCGCCTCGACGACGTCGGGCCGGACGGATTCCAGCAGCCGCGCCGGTCCCTCGACGGACAGCGGCATGCGAAAGCCGTGGAAGCCGGGCACGCCGGCCGACGGTATCTTGACGAGCGCGGGGATTGCATGGTCGCACGTCTCCACATTGGAGCTCATGATCGTGTGCCGGACGCGGCTGCGCCTTGCCAGCCAGTGCGCCTTGGCATTCAGATAGGTGCTGACGCCGCCTCCTTCGGCCGCGTAAAACATCGTGATGTCGACGAGGTGCATGCTTGGGATCCGATCAAAGTATCCCCACGATAGCAGCGGAGCCGGTGCGCCGTGTGCGCACTGTCAATCGGATTCAGTGTACGGCGAGGATCGGGCTCCGTTTTTCGGGGAGGCCCATTATGCACTTCGCCTGTCGAGCATGGCGCGCGCGATGGTGCCCGCGTCCACATACTCGAGCTCGCCGCCGACCGGGACGCCCCGCGCGAGGCGGCTGACCTTGAGGCCGCGCGCCTTCAGCATTTCGCTGATGTAATGGGCGGTCGCTTCGCCCTCGTTGGTGAAATTGGTGGCGAGTACGACTTCCTTGACCTGGCCGTCGGCGGCACGCCCCACCAGTTTTTCCAGGTGCAGATCCTTGGGGCCGATGCCGTCCAGCGGCGACAGCCGGCCCATCAGCACGAAGTACAAGCCTTTGTACGTCAGGGTCTGCTCGATCATCATCTGGTCGGCCGGCGTCTCGACGACGCACAGCAGCGTGCGGTCGCGCTGCTCGTCCGCGCACAGGTCGCAGACTTCGGTTTCCGAGAAAGTATTGCACATGGCGCAGTGGTGCACCGCGTCGACGGCCTGGTACAGCGCGCGCGACAGCATGGCGGCGCCTTCGCGGTCGTGCTGCAGCAGATGGAAGGCCATGCGCTGCGCCGACTTCGGCCCGACGCCCGGCAGGCGGCGCAAGGCCTCGGTGAGGAAGTCGAGCGATTTGGACATGTGATCTCCGCCGGGATTACTCGGCTCGCCAGGCGGCCAGCGCCTCGGCAGTCATGGTGGGGATGAACTCGGTGACCGCATAGGTCGCGAGGCCGGCCTGCGCGAACGGATCGTCGCGCAGCGCCGCGTCGAGCTCGGCGCGGCTGGCGGCGTGGGCGATGAGGATGCCGCCGTCGCGCGGCTCCTTGCGGCCCGACATCAGCATCAGCCCGCGCGCATACTGTTCCTCCAGCCAGGCGCGGTGCGCCGGGAGGTAGGCGTCGATGCGCTCGAGCGGCGCCGTGTAAGTCAGCGTAACGATATACATTCAATGCACATCAGAACGGCATCTTGAAGCCCGGCGGCAGCGGCAGGCCGGCGGTCAGGCCGCTCATCTTTTCCTGCGCGGTCGTCTCGGCCTTGCGCACGGCGTCGTTGAACGCGGCGGCGACCAGGTCTTCCAGCATGTCGCGGTCGTCGCCCAGCAGCGACGGGTCGATCGACACGCGCTTGACGTCGTTCTTGCAGGTCATGGTGACTTTCACGAGGCCCGCGCCGGACTGCCCTTCGACTTCGATCTGAGCCAGCTGCTCCTGCGCCTTCTTCATGTTGTCCTGCATGGCCTGCGCCTGCTTCATCAGGCCTGCGAGCTGGTTTTTCATCATGATGCGTTCTCCAAAAAAGTCGGACGGATAAATCGTTTATACAGTTTATATGCGTGCGCGGCTCAGGTCGCGATCGGACGCACGGACCCGGGCACGACGAAGGCGTCGAACGTGCGCGCCATCTCTTGCACGAACGGATCGGCATCGACGGCCGCCTCGGCCTCGCGCTGCAGCCGCTCGCGCCTTACCTTGGCTTCGGCGCTGGCCGTGTACCAGGTCGGCGCGATCTCGGTCTCGACGTTCACGCGCACGGCCGGGAAGCGTTCCTGCAGGGCCGCGCACAGCTTGTCGCTGTTGCCGCTGGCGCGCAGCGTGTCGACGGGCACGCGCAGGCGGAACGTGGCGGCGCTACCGTCCGCCACGCACTCGACCAGTTCGGTCTGGAAGGCCAGCTGCTGGGCCACGCCGCGCAGCGGCAGCGATGCCGCCAGCGCCGGCCAGTTGCCGTCCCAGTCGATGGCAGGCACGGGCGTGATGACATAGGCGTACGGCGGCGCGGAAGGCTGCGCGACGCGCGCGGGTGCGGGCGGCGCGGCCACGGCCGGCGTGTCCATCGCGACGGCCGTGTCGTCGGAAAACTCGGTGACCCAGGCCGGCGGCTCGTCCTCGGCCACGGCCTGCCCGTTGCCCTGCCCCTGCGCCCGGGCCGGCTGATGCTGCATGGCCGGCTGCGGCTGGGCCGCGGCGGTGCTTTGCGGAGAGGCGTCCCACGGCGCCGGAGCGGCCGCCTGCGCAGGCGCGGCCGTCGCGCCGGCAACCGCGCCGGGACCGGGCGCCGGCGGCACGGCCGGAGACACTGCCGGTGCGGGTGTTGCGGCCGGCGGTGCGGCCGGGGCCGGACGTCGCGGCACGCCGCCCATGCGGGAACCGGCACGCGCCGCTTCCAGCGCGGCGTCGAGGGCCGCGCGGGCCGACGTCATCGCGCGGCCGGCACCGCCTTGCGCGGACGGTGACGCGGCCGGTGCGGGCGTATGCGCCGCTGGCGCCGGTCCCGCCGGACGCGCAGCCGCGGCCGGGGCCGCCGGCGCGGCGGCCGCAGCGGCCGGGCGCGCCGGTGCCGCCTGCGGCATCGATCGTGCCAGCGCGGCGGGCGCGGGCGCGGCGGCCTGCTCGGCCCCGCCCTGTCCCGGGCGGAACGCCAGCATGCGCAGCAGGGTCATCGTGAAACCCGCGTACTCGTCCGGCGCGAGGCCGATCTCGTTACGCCCGTGCACGGCGATCTGGTAATACAGCTGCACTTCCTGCGGATCGAATTGCGTCGCCAGGCGCTGGATGTCGGCCAGTTCCGGCAAGTCGTCCGGCAGCGCGACAGGCACGGTCTGCGCCAATGCGATCCGGTGCAGCAAGGTGCCCAGGTCCTGCAAGGCGCCGTTGTACGACAGGCTGCGGCTGGCCATCTCGTCCGCGACGGCCATCAAATCCGCGCCGTCCTCGTTGGCCAGCGCGTCGAGCAGGCGCACCAGATAGGACTGGTCGAGTGCGCCCAGCATGCCCTGCACGGCGTCGAGCGTGACGGCGCCGGCCGCATAGGCGATGGCCTGGTCGGTCAGCGACAACGCGTCGCGCATCGAACCGTGCGCGCCCTGCGCGAGCAGGCGCAGCGCGGGCTGCTCGAACGTCACGCCTTCCTGGCCGAGGATGTTTTCCAGGTGGCCCACGATGTGACCGGGCGGCATCTGTTTCAGGTTGAACTGCAGGCAGCGCGACAGCACCGTCACGGGAATCTTTTGCGGGTCCGTCGTCGCGAGGATGAATTTCACGTGCTCGGGCGGCTCCTCCAGCGTCTTCAGCATCGCGTTGAAGGCGTGGTTCGTCAGCATGTGCACCTCGTCGATCATATAGACCTTGAAGCGCGCATTGCTCGGCGCGTAGACCGCCTGTTCCAGCAGCTGGGCCATCTCGTCGACGCCGCGGTTCGACGCCGCGTCCATCTCGACGTAGTCGACGAAGCGGCCGGCGTCGATGGCGCGGCACGGTTCGCACTGGCCGCACGGCGCCGCCGTGATGCCGCCTTGCCCGTCCGGCCCGATGCAGTTGAGCGACTTGGCCAGAATGCGCGACAGCGTGGTCTTGCCCACCCCGCGCGTGCCGGTGAACAGATAGGCGTGGTGCAGCCGTCCGGTACGCAAGGCATGGGTCAGCGCACGGACGACGTGCTCCTGGCCAACCAGCGTTTCAAAGTTCCGGGGACGGTATTTGCGGGCGAGGACTTGATAGGACATACCGGGATTTTACCGTAGACCGGGCTAGGCGCGGCAACATTAGACGCTCGTCGGGAATTCCCCTACACTGATGCTTTTCTTTCAATTAGGAAAAATGAAAACCTCACTGTGCATGCCGCTGCTCTTGACTTCCCTGCTGCTCGCGTTGCCGGGCCATGCGGCCGAACGCGAATGGCTCCCGTACCGCAAACTGGTCGACACCATCAAGCTGGACAAGTTCGACGCCCTGCCCCAGGCCGAGCGCGACAAGGTCATCTTGTACGCCAAGCTGGTGCCGGTGAACAAGGCGATCTCGCCGCTGGATGCGGGACTGGTCGTCGTGGACGGTGCCAGCCGGACGCCCTTGCCGCTCGATGCAAGCGGACGCGCGCGCATGGTGCTCAACCAGCAGTGGCTGGCGCACGATGCGCAAATCTGGACAAGCCTGCCCAAGGGCGAAAAGATGCGAATGGGTTTCGATCTCGGCGCCGTGCTGCCCGAGACAACGCAGTGGCGCTACGCAGCCGTGATGGGCGCCATCCGCCAGACCAATGCCGCGATCGGCAAGGTCGCCGGTACGCTGAGCCTGTTCGTGCCCACGCTGAAGTCGGTGATCTTCAAATTCGACAAGCCGGCCCAGCTGACCATCAAGGCCGCCAACGGCGACAAGCGCTACGCCAGCGATGCCAGGAACCATGTCAGGCTCAAGCTCGACGAGGATATGCTGAAGGAAAACCCGCTGGTGGAATTGTCGGCGCGCCCGCTCGAAGCGGAAATCGACGACTGAAATGAGGAGTAGGCGAGCCTGATCTGCGGCACTTGCGGTGAACGGCTTTGGCTGCTTCGTTCCCGACCTGACCAGGTAAACCATGCCACAATGCGCAGGGGCCCGCCAGCTCGCATTATAACCGGTAACAAGCACGCGGGCAAACCGCGATGGTCCACGAGGCGGACGCGGCGCGCATACCTATATAGAATGCGCGCGCATCCGGTTGCATCGATCGGACATCACAAGCCGAGCTGGCCCCAGATCCCGTCCACGCGCGCCTTCACTTCCGGCGTCATGACGATGGGCGTGCCCCACTCGCGGTTCGTCTCGCCCGGCCATTTATTGGTCGCATCGATACCCATCTTGCTGCCCAGGCCGCTGATCGGCGACGCGAAGTCGAGGTAGTCGATCGGGGTGTTGTCGACCATGACGGTGTCGCGGGTCGGGTCCACGCGCGTCGTGATGGCCCAGATCACTTCCTTCCAGTCGCGCACGTCGACGTCCTCGTCCACGACGACGATGAATTTCGTGTACATGAACTGGCGCAGGAAGCTCCATACGCCGAACATCACGCGCTTGGCGTGGCCGGCGTACTGCTTCTTCATCTGCACGACGGCCATGCGGTAGCTGCAGCCTTCCGGCGGCAGGTAGAAGTCGGTGATCTCCGTGAACTGTTTCTGCAGCAGCGGCACGAACACTTCGTTCAGCGCCACGCCCAGCACGGCCGGCTCGTCGGGCGGCTTGCCCGTGTAGGTCGAGTGGTAGATCGGATCGCGCCGCATCGTGATGCGGTCGATGGTGAACACGGGGAACCAGTCCTGCTCGTTGTAATAGCCGGTATGGTCGCCGTACGGCCCTTCCAGCGCGTGCTCGAAGCCGGTCGGATGGCTCTCGTCCGGATAGATATGCCCCTCGAGCACGATCTCGGCCGACGCCGGCACCCGCAACTCGCTGCCGATGGCCTTCGTCAGGACGGTCCGCTGGCCGCGCAGCAGCCCGGCGAACTGGTATTCGGACAGCGTGTCCGGCACGGGCGTCACGGCGCCGAGGATCGTGGCCGGATCGGCGCCCAGCGCCACCGCCACCGGGTACGGCTTGCCGGGATTGGCGATGCAATGTTCGCGGAAATCGAGCGCGCCGCCGCGGTGCGCGAGCCAGCGCATGATGACCTTGTTCGGCCCCAGCACCTGCTGGCGGTAGATGCCCAGGTTCTGGCGCTTCTTGTTCGGCCCTTTCGTGATGACGAGACCCCAGGTGATCAGCGGCGCGACATCGCCCGGCCAGCAATGCTGGACCGGCAGGCGGGCGAGATCCACGTCCTGGCCTTCCCAGACGATTTCCTGGCACGGGGCGCCCTTCACTTCCTTCGGCGCCATGTCCCACACGGCCTTGACGAGCGAGCCGAGGTCCATGATGTCCCGGAACCCCTTGGGCGGTTCCGGCTCCTTGAGGCGCGCCAGCACGTGGCCGATCTTGCGCAGCTCGCTGACGTCGTCCGCCCCCATGCCCAGCGCCACGCGCCGCGGCGTGCCGAACAGGTTGGCCAGCACGGGGATGGCATAGGGCTTGCCGTCGGGTCCGACCGGCTTTTCGAACAGCAAGGCAGGCCCGCCGGCGCGCAACGTGCGGTCGCACACCTCCGTCATTTCAAGATTGGGTGAAATAGGCGCCGATACGAGCTTGAAGTCATCGATTTCTTGCAACTTAGCAATGAAATCTCGTAAGTCAGAATAGTTCATTGAATTTTTAATTCTTTTTTACATCTTTTGAGGTGCGCTAAAAATCGACGACAAGTGATTGATTTAGCAAAGAATTGATGAGTATGGAGACAATCTTTAGATATAAAAGTTATAGAATTCGAAAGTGCTAGTATTGACTTGATATAAACCAGCTTCTACAATCCGCCGTATCAAGTGAGACAGGCCCGTCCAGGACGTGATTCTAGCCGGTCTCATTCTTTCACGGGGTCGGGGCCCCAGCGACATTTTAGGAGTGTTTTCACTGGGCGTCTGCCCAACCAACCCCGAGACAGTTGTTTAGCTACTGGGCGCCTCCACTGCAGCGCTGCCCAGCTGAAGCAAGCAATGACGGCGTTCCTCGACCGCTACGGGCGGCGACGGACGGTTTTCTGATGCACGGCATGAGTACGCTCAAACGCTGCGCTTACGCGCTGCGCCGGGACTGCTTTTTCCGCGACAAAGGAGAGACGATGATCCATCGCTTCATCGGCACGAGCGCAAGGCTCGTCCAACAGATGGCCAGCCAGCCAGTCACGTGGTCTTCCGTGATCAAAGCGGCACGTGGTGTATTGACCACCGCGCAACATACCTTGACCGTATTCGGTCTTTCCGCAGTAGCAATGATTGCCCTGCTGTACAGCCGCCCCGAGTTTGCGAAACGGGTGTCGGATTTCCTGAGCCCGCACCAGAGCGCACCCGCGCCGGTCGCAGCCAATGCGTCGATCCAGCTCGTGGCCGCACACGGCGCCGACGCCGTCGAAATCGGCAATGGCGACGACAAGGCGCAGAACCGCCCGACCCGGCAGCAGAAGTACGTGACGGACTGGCTGTCGCGCCGCTACCGCGTGGCCGGCGACGCCGCCAACATGCTCGTCTCGACCGCCTACAGCACGGCGCACGAGATCAAGCTGGACCCCCTGCTGATCCTGGCCGTGATGGCCATCGAGTCGGGCCTGAATCCGTTCGCGGAAAGCCCGATGGGCGCGCAGGGCCTGATGCAGGTGATGTCCAAGGTCCACAGCGACAAGTTCGAGGAAGTCGGCGGCTCGCAGGCTGCCCTGAATCCGGTCGCCAACATCCGTGTCGGCGCCCTGATCCTGAAGGATTACGTGAACCGCACCGGCTCGGTCGAAGGCGCCCTGAAGAGCTATGTCGGCGCCGGCGCGGCCGATGACGACTCGGGCTACGGCTCCAAGGTCCTGACCGAGTACAAACGCCTGAAACAGGTCGCGAGCGGCAAGAACGTGCCGATCTACTTCCCGCCGGCGTCCGCACCGACGCCGAGCACGACGCTGGCCCAGAAGTCGGTCGGCGCACCGGCCAAGCCGGACAACGCTGCGGTCGACGCGGCCCACGGCGGCAACCAGAGCGGCGAGACGGTCGCCGGGCTCTGAGTCTTACCCTTTCCTGGTCGAAAGCCACTGTCGGCGAGAGCTGGCGGTGGCTTTCTTTTTTGGCCTGTCTTTCCCGCGAAGGCGGGAATGACGTTTTTAAGCAGCGTGCCGCAAACTAAGCAGCGTGCCGCAAACGCGCAAAAAAAAGCCGCCCCGGTTCCCCGGGACGGCCTTCTCATATATATCTAGCAGGAAACGACTCAGCGCCGCGCGTCCGCCGCCACCTCGTCCGGACGCATCTTGCCGGCCAGACGGTCCAGCACGCCGTTCACGTACTTGTGACCGTCGATACCGCCGAACGACTTGGCCAGCTCCACCGCTTCGTTGATCACGACGCGGTACGGGATCTCGATCTGGTTCTTCAGCTCGTACGCGCCGAGCAACAGCACGGCATGTTCGATCGGCGACAGTTCCGCGATCGGACGGTCGACGGTCGGGGCGATCACCTCGCGCAGTTCCACCGACTGGGCGATCGCACCGTTCAGCAGCTCCGTGAAGTACTCGCCGTCGGCCTTGTCGAAGCCGTGGGCGCTGCGGATGTTGGCGATGACCGTAGCGGCCGGCTCATTGTTCAGCAGCCACTGATACAGCCCCTGGAGCGCAAACTCGCGCGCGCGGTGCCGCGGCGTGCGGTTCTTGTTGGGGTTGGCGTGCAAAGTCTTGTCAGTCATGGTTTTACTCGGTGAATCCTACTTTTCTTTACTCTTCTTCGGCCTGCAGCTCTTCGAGGCCCAGCAGCAGGTTGGCCATCTCGACCGCGACGCGTGCCGCGTCCGTGCCCTTCTCGGCCATGCGGGCTTCCGCCTGCTCGTCGTTCTCGGTGGTCAGCACGGCGTTGGCGATCGGCATGCCGTAATCCAGGCCGATGCGGGTGATGCCGGCGCCCGACTCGTTCGACACGAGTTCGAAGTGGTACGTTTCGCCACGGATGACGGCGCCCAGCGCGATCAGCGCATCGAATTGCTGCGTCTCGGCCATCTTCTGCAGGGCCAGCGGGATTTCCAGCGCGCCCGGGACGGTCACGTGCAGGATGTCTTCATCGGCGACGCCGAGATGTTTCAGTTCAGCCAGGCATGCCGACAGCAGGCCATGGCCGACATCGGCATTGAAACGTGCCTGCACGATACCGATGCGCAGGCCTTCACCTGCCATATTGCTTTCAAAAGTTCCTACCGTCATGGCTATGCCTCTTGTTCTCTTTGTTTCGTGAATTAATGGGTCAATGGTACCGCGTTATGCCTGCTCATTACGAGCTCACCTCGCAGCCGGGTTTCGCCAAATAGCCCGTCACCTCGAGGTCGAAGCCGGCCATGGACGGCATCTTGCGCGGGTTGGCCAGCAGCTTCATCTTGCGCACGCCGAGCTGGCGCAGGATCTGCGCGCCGATGCCGTACGTGCGCAGGTCCAGGTTGGACGCACGGCCGACCGGGCGCACCGGCTTGTCCTCGAACTGGGCGAACAGTTCGTCGGCCGTTTCGGCGCAGTCGAGCAGGACGATGACGCCCGCTTCCGCCTGCTGCACGGCCTGCATGGCGGCGGCGAGATTCCACGAGTGCGACGTCGAGGTGCTGTCCAGCAGGTCGAGGATGGACACGGGCTGGTGCACGCGCACGAGCGTCTCGCGGTCTTCCTGCGGCGCGCCGTGCACGAGGGCCAGGTGCGCCGAGCCGCTCGGCTTGTCGCGGAAGGCGACCAGCTTGAACTCGCCGTGCACGGTCGACAGCGCACGCTCCGCCACGCGTTCGACGAGCGTCTCGTTCTGGCTGCGGTAGTGGATCAGGTCGGCAATGGTGCCGATCTTGAGGCCGTGTTCCTGCGCGAATTCCAGCAGGTCCGGCAGGCGCGCCATCGTGCCGTCTTCCTTGATGATCTCGCAGATGACGGACGCCGGGGTCAGGCCCGCCATTTCCGTCAGGTCGCAGCCCGCTTCCGTATGACCGGCGCGCATCAGCACGCCGCCCTTGACGGCGCGCAGCGGGAAGATGTGGCCCGGCTGGACGAGATCTTCCGGCTTCGCATCCTTCGCGACGGCCACCTGGATGGTGCGGGCGCGGTCGGCGGCCGAGATGCCCGTCGTGACGCCTTCCGCCGCCTCGATCGAGACGGTGAAGTTGGTGCCGAACGACGTGCCGTTGCGGGTCGTCATCATCGGCAGTTCGAGGCGGTCGCAGATCTCCTCGGACAGGGTCAGGCAGACGAGGCCGCGCGCGTGGCGGATCATGAAGTTGATGGCCTCGGGCGTGACGTGTTCGGCGGCGAGCACCAGGTCGCCTTCGTTCTCGCGGTCTTCCTCGTCGACCAAAATGACCATGCGCCCGGCGCGCAATTCGTCAACGATTTCCTGGGTGGTGGAGATGGGCATGTGGGATTCCTCGATTGCAGACCGGCTGGTGCGGAAATCCGCTATTTTAAAGGATTTGCCGGTCCTCGGCCGTATCCCCGCCGCAGGCCGTCGACGTTAGAGTCCCACTACCACTCTCGACCCATTGTTTCGTTGCATAATGACAACGACACGCCGTGCCGGCCGTGCGTTACATCATACTCATTTACAAGTGTGGCGCCTGCCGGGCAAGGTAGAATGATTTTTTTCCGTGCTGAGGACGTCGCCGCATGCTCATCCGAATCGCCCGCATTTCTTTCCTCGTCGCCGCCCTGCTGGTGCAAGGCCTGGCGCCGGGCGCGTCCCTGAAGCTGGACGATCCGCTGCCGGTCGGGGCCCAGGTGAAGGTCGGCAAGCTCGACAACGGCCTGACCTATTACATCCAGCGCAACCGCATGCCCGAGCACAAGCTGGAACTGCGCCTCGTCGTCAAGGCCGGCTCCATCCTCGAGGACGCCGACCAGCAGGGCCTGGCCCACTTCACCGAGCACATGGCCTTCAACGGCTCGCGCCATTTTAAAAAGCACGAGCTGGTCTCGTACCTGCAATCGATCGGCGTGAAGTTCGGCGCCGACCTGAACGCGTACACGTCGTTCGACGAGACCGTCTACATCCTGCCGGTCCCGGCCGACCGCAAGGACGACCTCGACAAAGCCTTCCTCGTGCTGGAAGACTGGGCGCATGGCCTGACCCTGACGGATGCCGACATCGACAAGGAGCGCGACATCATCCTCGAAGAGGCACGCCTCGGCAAGGGCGCCGGCGACCGCATGCAGAAAGTGCTGATGCCGAAGATTTATAACGGTTCGCGCTATGCCGACCGCCTGCCGATCGGCCAGGAAGACGTCATCCGCACCTTCAAGCCGGACACCCTGCGCCGCTTCTACCGCGACTGGTACCGCCCGGACCTGATGGCCGTCGTCGCGGTGGGCGACATCGATCCCGCAAAAGCTGAGCAATTGATCCGCCGTCATTTCGCGGGTCTCAAGAACCCGGCCCACGAGCGCCCGCGCGACTACGCGAAGATCCCGCCCCGCACCGACAACGAAGCGCTCGTCGTCACCGACAAGGAAGCGGGCCCGGCATCGATCCTGATCCGCTACCCGGTGCGCGCCTTCCACGAGCGCGAGACGCTGCGCGGCTACCGCGAGCAACTGATCGAAGCGCTGTTCGCCGGTATGCTGAACCAGCGCCTGCAGGAACTGTCGCAGCTGCCGACACCGCCCTTCATCGGCGCCAGCAGCGCCCTCTCCCGCCTGACGCCGCGCTACCGTTCGTACAATGCGATGGCCGCGCTCGGCATGAGCGGCGCCACCGTCGCCATCGACGCGCTCGTGCAAGAGAACGAGCGGGCGCGCCGCTTCGGCTTCACGGCGGCCGAGCTGGACCGCATGAAGAAGACGATGATGCGCACCTACGAGCGCGCCTGGAACGAGCGCGACAAGACCGATTCCGCCGTCCACGCGTCCGAACTGATGCGCAACTTCCTCGAAGGCGAATCGATCCCCGGCATCGACGCCGAATACCGCTACGTGAAAGACATGGTGCCCGGCATCACGCTGGCCGAGATCAACGCGTATGCGGCCAAAACCATCCCGGCCGACTCCGGCAAGCTCGTGATCTACACGGGCTCGACCAAGGCCGACGGCGACGCGGCCATCCCGACCGGCGACCAGTTGCTCGCCGCCGTCGCGGCCGCGGAAAAGCGCGACGTGCAGGCGCACGACGAAAAAGCCGTGGCCGCGCACCTGATGGAGCACCCGCCGGCGCCCGGCAAGATCGTCGACGAGAGCCGCGACGAGAGCCTCGGCCTGACCCGGCTGACCTTGTCGAACGGCGTCAAGGTGATCCTCAAGCCGACGACGTTCCGCAACGACCAGGTCCTGATGAGCGCCGCCCGCTTCGGCGGCCAGAGCCTGTTCGACGACAAGGACATGTTCAACGCCCGCTATGCCGACACGATCGTCGCCGCGATGGGCTTGAAGGATTTCTCGCCGCTCGACATGCGCAAGATCTTGGCCGGCAAGGCGGCGTCCGTCAGCGCGGGCCTGGGCAACAACACGGACGTGGTCGCGGGCACCGCGGGCGCCACCGACGTCGAGACGATGCTGCAGATGGTGTGGCTGAAGTTCGCCGGCGTGCGCCGCGACGAGGATCTGTATAAATCGTTTATCGGCAAGCAGATGGAACTGGCGCGCAACCGCCTGTCGCAGCCGGGCGCCCTGTTCGGCGACACCGTGCTGGCCACGCTGTACAACAATAACCCGCGCGCACCGCGTGCCCTGCGTCCCGACGACATCACGAAGATCGATCTCGACCGCGCGATCGCCATCTACCGCCAGCGCTTTTCCAGCGCCAAGGGCCTGACGTTCATCTTCGTCGGCAGCTTCGACCCGGCCGCCATCAAGCCGCTCCTCGCGACCTACCTCGGCAGCCTGCCGACGCCGGACATCCCGACCGCCTACCGCGACCTCGGCATCCGTCCCGTGTCGGGCGTCGTCAAGCGTGAAGTGAACAGCGGCTCGGAAGA
The DNA here is from genome assembly GCF_001941825.1 of Massilia putida. NCBI lineage: Bacteria > Pseudomonadati > Pseudomonadota > Betaproteobacteria > Burkholderiales > Oxalobacteraceae > Massilia > Massilia putida. Next base: position 6,005,933 of record NZ_CP019038.1, on the reverse strand, counting down.
CCGCAGCACCGTGTCGCTGACTTTTACCGGCCCGACCGACGTCACGGAACTGGAAGAACTGCGCCTGTCCGCGCTGACGGAAGTCATGAATATCCGCATCATCGACGTGCTGCGCGAAAAACTGGGCCTGATCTACGGCGGCGGCATGGAAGGCTCGATGACGCGCATCCCGTACAGCCACTACACGATCGGCGTGCAGTTGCCGACCGGTCCGGACAACGTCGACAAGGTGCTGACCGCGACCTTCGCCGAGATCGAGCGCATGCGCACGGAAGGCCCGACGCAGGCCGACCTGGACAAGGTCAAGACGAACTGGCTGCAGACCTACCGCAAGTCGCTGCAGGAAAACACGTACTGGCTGGCCGCGCTGCAGACGTCGCTGACGGAAGGCACGGACCCCGGCACCATCCTCACGTTCGACAAGGAGGTGCAGAACCTGACCGTGGACGACGTGAAGCGGGCGGCGCAGCGCTACCTGAACACGGAGAACTATGTGCAGGTGGTGTTGAATCCGGAAGCGAAGGCCGCCGCCGCCCAGGCCAGGAACGCGACTGACAAGAAGCCCCGTTCGTAGGGTGGACGGCTCGCCGTCCACGCGGTGATACGCGACCCCGGACACGTCGTATTCGCGCCGGCGAACGTTGAACGCGACCTGGGACACGTCGAATCATGCCGGCGAACGTTGAACGCGAGGACAGCAAAGCTGTCCACCTACAGATATTTGTTGAACCAGGCGATCTCGCGCGCGCGCAGATCGCGCTGGTTCTCCGGCTTGCGGAACGCGTGGCCCTCGCCGTCGTACACGAGCAAGGTGGTCGGCACGCCCAGCGCCCGCAGCGCGTGCCAGAACTCGAACGACTGCGCCGGCGGACACTCGACGTCGCGCTCCCCCACATAAATCAGCGTCGGCGTGCGCGCCGCCTTGATCGATTCGATGGGCGAAGCCGCGCGGTAGATCGCGGGATCGTCATACATCGTCGCACCGAAGTAAGGCACCATCCACTGGTCGATGCCGTTCTGGCCGTAATAGCTGATCCAGTTGGCGATGCCGGCGCCGGCCACGGCGGCCTTGAAGCGCTGGCTGTGCGTGACGCCCCACATCGTCATGAAGCCGCCGTAGGAATGGCCCATCAGCCCGAGGCGGTTGCCGTCGATCGGCGCCCGGGCGATGGCCGCGTCGACGCCGGCCAGGATGTCGCGCCAGTCACCGCCGCCGAAGTCGCGCATGTTCGCCCGCGTGAACGCCGCGCCCTGGCCATAGCTGCCGCGCGGGTTCGGCATGAACACGAAATAGCCTTCCTTCACCAGGTCGCGCACGAGCGCATTGCCGCTGTCGCCGCCGGACACGTAGCGCGGCGACACGGCCGACGCGGGGCCGCCGTGCACCTGCACGATCATCGGATAGGTTTTGCCCGCGTCGACATTGCGCGGCCCGACCAGCCAGCCCTGTACGCTGAACCCCTCGTTGGTCCAGCCGACGCTGCGCGCGGCCACCTGCGGCGCGAAGCCGTCGTTGTCGCGCGTGATCGGCACCAGTTCCGGCAGGCGTCCCGCGACGATGCGCGGCGCGTGCTCGAAGTCTTCCGTCACGGACGCGGCCACGCGGCCGTCCGCGCTGAACACGAAGCGGCCGTCGCGGCCGGCCGACACGCCCACCGGCGCTTGCCACAGCATGCGCGTCGCGCGCGCGTCCGGGTCGATCGCGGCGATGCCGGCGTCGCTGCCCGCCAGCACGGACGCCAGTAATTCCTTGCCGCGCCACGCGATGCCGTTGAAGGTGGCCTTGTAGTCCGGCGTCACGTCGACGGGTTCGCCGCCGCCTTCCAGCGGCACCGTATACACGTCGCCGCCGACGGAGCCGAAGTCGCTCATCAGGCCCCCGATGAACGCCACCGTGCGGCCGTCCGGCGACACGTGCGGCATGTTCATTTGCATCTTCGGCGCCGCGATCACGCGCAGCCGGCCGCTGACCGCGTCGACATGGCCCAGCGTGGCGATCCACCAGTTGTTGTCGCCATTGCCCTTCGCGCTCGTGACCACGAAGCCCTTGCCGTCCGGCGTCCAGTCGTATTCGTAGATGTAGGTGTCGCCCGGCGACACCAGACGATAATCACCACCGCCCGCGCCGCCGCTTACCGGCACGATGGCGATGCGCTGCTCGTCCTCTTCCTGCGCGAGGCCGATCTCGCCGATCCGGCGCGCGCCCGCTTCGACGGCGCCCGCCAGCTTTTTCGCGCCGACCGTCGCGAGGAACGCGACCTGGCGCCCGTCCGGCGACCAGCGCACGGTGCCGGCGACGCCTTTCACGGTAATGAGCAGAGTCGTCCGGCCGTCGCGCAACAGCATGACGGCGGCCGTGCCCGCCTTCGGGTCGGTGACGATCGCGGCCAACGTCTTCTGGTCCGGCGACCAGGCCAGCGATTCCAGCTTGCATTGCGCGCAGTCGGCCTTTTGCCACGTCGACGCGACCTTGCCCGTGGCCGTGTCGCGCACGACGACGCGCGGCCCCGTCTTCGCCTCCCCCTCCACCGCTTCGACGGCCGCGATACGGTCGCCGCCCGGCGCCATCGTGAGCGTGCGGTAGGTGCGGATGCCGGCCGGGTCGGCCGAAGCAAACCCCGCCGCCGCGAGCAGCGTGATCAACGCCGCGCCGCGCGCCAGAGTCTTGCCATGCTTGGGAGTGTCCAGGGTCATCGTCTCGTCCTTGTTGTCGTTGTGGATGCCAACGTAAAGACGCGCGCGAATGCCCCGCCTACGCTGGAATAAATGCCAGCGGGAAGTCTACGCCAAATATCCCTGGTCAGGCTTTGGCTGCGCTGAGCATGCGCTCCACGTAGCGGGCGATGAGGTCGATTTCCAGGTTGACCTTGGCGCCGGCGCGCAGGTGCTTCAGCGTCGTGACGGCGATCGTGTGCGGGATCAGGTTGATCGAGAAGCGGCAGCACGCTTGACCCGCGCCATCGATGTCCTCGACGCTGTTGACGGTCAGCGACACGCCGTTCACGACGACGGAACCTTTATAGGCCAGGTATTTGCCCAGCTCACGCGGTGCGTCGATGACGAGTTTCCACGACTCGCCCACCTGCTCGAAGCTGTGCACCTCGCCGAGCCCGTCCACGTGCCCCGAGACGAGGTGCCCGCCCAGGCGCTCGGCCAAGGTCAGCGCCTTTTCCAGGTTCACTTCGCCCGGCTGGTCGAGGCCGACGGTGCGGTTCAGGCTCTCGCGCGACACGTCGACGGCGAACGCGCTGTCCGTCTTCTCGACGACGGTCATGCAGGCGCCGTTGATGGCGATCGAGTCGCCCAGCGCGACGTCGCCCAGCGGCAGGCCGCCCGCGTCGATGTCGAGGCGCACGCCCGCATCCGCGCCGTCCGCGAGCGGGGTGACCGATTTGATGCTGCCGACGGCAGCGACGATTCCGGTGAACATACTCTCTTCCTTTGCTTTTACTTGTATCGGTGTCAGGCGTGGCGGTTCGGGTCTTCGTCCGGCCGGAAACGCGCCATGATGCGCAGGTCGGGGCCGACCTGGGCCACGCCATGGAAATGCAGCGGCAGCTTGTCCGCCAGGCGCGCCAGCGGCGGCAGCGCGAACATCCCCTGTCCCGGACCGACGAGGCTGGGCGCCAGGTACACGAGCAGCTCGTCCACGCAGCCTTCGCGCACGAGCGACGCGTTCAGCTTGGAACCGGCCTCGACATGCAGCTCGTTGATCTCGCGCCGGCCCAGCTCGCGCATGAGCGCCGGCAGGTCGACCTTGCCGGACGGATTCGGCAGCATGATGATCTCATGCCCCATCGCCCGCAGCGCCGCTTCTTTTTCCCGCTGCGGCACGGCGGCCACGATCCAGCACGGCTCGCCCTGCAGGATGCAGGCGCCCGTCCCGATGTCGAGGCGGCTGTCGACGATCACGCGGCGCGGCTGCAGCGGCGTGTCGATGCCGCGCACGGTCAGCTGCGGGTTGTCGACCTTGATCGTGCCGATGCCGGTCAGGATCGCGCTCGCGCGCGCGCGCCACGCGTGGCCATCCGCACGCGCCTCCTGGCTCGTGATCCACTGGCTTTCGCCGTTGTCCAATGCCGTGACGCCGTCCAGGCTGGCCGCCGTCTTGAGGCGCACCCACGGCCGGCCATGGCGCATGCGCGTAAAGAAGCCGATGTTCAGTTCGTACGCCTGCTTCGCCAGCACGCCCGCGCTGACGTCGATCCCGGCCGCTTCCAGCTGCGCCATCCCCCGCCCCGCCACGAGCGGGTTCGGGTCGACCATCGACGCGACGACGCGGCCGAGCCCCGCCTGGATCAGCGCGTTCGAGCACGGCGGCGTGCGCCCGTAGTGGCTGCACGGCTCCAGCGTCACGTAGGCGGTGGCGCCGCGCACGTCGTTGCCGCGCGCCTGGGCATCGCGCAGCGCCTGGATCTCGGCGTGGGCCTGGCCGGCGGGCTGCGTGTGGCCGGCGCCGATGACGACGCCATCGCGCACGATCACGCAACCGATGCGCGGGTTGGGCGCGGTGATGTACATCCCCTTCGCCGCCCATTCCAGGGCCAGCGCCATGCCGTCGGTATCGCTCTGTATCTGCACTCTCGTTTCCGGTCTCGCTACGTTGTTCACTGCGGTGCCGCGGCGCCGTCGCAACCCGCATCGCGCGCCGGATCGCACACGCGCGCCCGGCCCAGCATATTGATTTTAATACGGCGGATGTGCCCGCCGTGAAACAGCGACACCGTTCCCCAGCGCGCCGCCGCGCTGTTGCCGTCGGCGCAACTGCGCCCCGCGCCATTGTAGGCGATATAGTACGGCGGTGCGACATTCGTGAAGGCGAAGCCGACGGCGATGCCGGGCGCCAGCGGACCATGCTCCGCGATCAGCTCATCCGTAGCCGGCTCGCCATCGTCGTGCTCGTCGACCACGCGCCAGCCCCGGCGCCAGTCGGCGCCGCGAGGATCCAGCGGCACCAGCTTGATCTGGCGCCCGCGCGCCAGCGCCTGGGCCCGCGCGAGATCGATCGCCGCGAACAGGTCGCCCGTTGCCGCCTTCAACTGCTGGGTACGCACGAGATCGCGCAGGTCGGGCGCGGCGATGGCCAACGATAACGCCGCCACGGCCAGCACGATGCACATTTCCGGCAGCGACACGCCGCGGGCCCGCGCGCCGCAGCACGTCACGGCCAACATCGCGCCCCCGTGCCTTGCTCGCCCTGGCGTCCGGTGCTGTCCAGGGTCAGCACGCCGCAGTCGGGATCGCGGAAGCGCGCGTCGACCCTGGCCGTGCCGGGACGGGCACGGATCTCGACGCACGCCGCGATGTCGCGCCCGTGACAGGCATGCGCATCGAGTTCGTAGGCACTGGCGGACGCATTGGCGCCCGACCACCACGTGAACCCGTCCGCACCGGACTCGTCCGCCGAGAAGGCGACGTAGGTGTTGTGCTGGACATGATATCGCTCCTGCCGCTGCATGGCTTCGATCAGCGCCACCTCCCCTTCGGTGCGCCGCGTGCGCACGATGTAGCCGGCGTAGGTCGGATACGCGAGCGCCCCGAGGATGCCGACGATGGCCACGACGATCATCAGTTCGACCAGGGTGAAGCCCGGGCTTGGTGCAAGGGATCGAATGTCATGGCCGGGTATGTGCGTGCAGCTCGGCCCAGTTCGCGATTTCGCCCCAGCCGATGCGGCCGGCGGGGAGTTGGCGCTGTTGCGGCCGGGTCGTCGGGTTGCCGTCGCCGTCGTCATGGCCGTCCCCGTGTGCGTTTCCATTGCCATTGCCTCCTTCATGTCCGTCCGCGTTTCCATTCGGCGGCGGCAAGCGGTACAGCGACTGCAGCACGACCCGCGTCGCTATCCGGCTCCCGAAGCCGATGGCCGTGATGCGATAAAAACCGCCCTGCCGCGCGGTGGCGCCGGGCGGCGCGATCCGCTCGATGACATAGGCCGGCAGCCGCGCGGGCAGCACGCCGTGGCCGATGGCCAGCGTGGCGCCCGTAAAGCGGCCGTACGGCACGAGCGCCGGGTTGTTCCCGGCCGTGAGGTCCAGCGTCTGCCACGCGGGCGGCGACCGGGCCCGGCACAGGCCGCGATCGTCCTCGCCGCGCCCGCAGCCGTCGACGAAGGCGCCTGCCCCCGCCGGGCTGAAATGCGCGGCGCGGTCCGGTGGCGCATCCGCCGCGCCGGCGATGTCGTGCTCGGCATCGCGCAAGGCCGCCTCGGCCGCGGCCCACGCCACGTCGCGGTCGCGTTCGTTGCGCGCGGCAGCCAGCAGGACGAAGCCGCCGCGCACGACGGCCAGGCCAATCACCATCGCCGCGAGCATCAGCATCAGCGCGCAGACGAGGGCCAGCCCGGATTCGGAGCGGCGCGTCTTCATGATGGCGGCGCCGGCAACGCGACCGTGAACGTGAACAGCCGCCGCTCGCGCCGCCGCAGGTCGGGCGTCATGCGGGCTTCGTCCAGCGAACTGCCGGGATCGTCCGCACCGGCGGCATCCGCATAGCCCGCGCCGAGCAGGTCGTAGCGCGCGCTGCCGGGCACCGCGCGCGTGGGCCGGCTCCCGTGCAGCAGCAGGCCCACGCGCACGCCGACGATGCGCTTCCAGTGGGTGCGGCGGTTGAATTCCGCCTCGCCCAGGCTGGCCAGTTCGGCATCGAGCGCATCCACTGCCGCCGCGTTCAGGTAGCGATTGGCCACGCCGTCGGGCGGATCGTCCGTGTCCACGCCGTACAGGACCTGGAAGCCATCGACCCCGGTCACCAGCGCGTCCGCGCTCCAGTGCGCGGCGCCACGGTATTTGCAGCGCAATTCGGCCTCGCCCTCGCCGTTGCGCGCCACGTAGAAGATGCTCCAGCCCTCCTCCCCCGCGGCAGCCGGAAAGCCCGCGCAGTCGATGGCGTCGCCATCCGCGCCGGGAAAACGGATGGCCAGCACGTCGCTGCCGTTGATGGCGGCCGGGAGCGGATCGGAAAGGCCCGGCGTCGTGCGGGACAGCGTGCGCGCATCCAGCCCGGCCAGGCGCGCCGGCGCGGCATCGGACGCCGGATCGGCCAGTGTCGCGACGTCGACGGCGCCCGCCTGACGCACGGCGCGGGCAATGAGGTCGACGGCGAAACGTCCGCCATCGTCGACCGCGGACGACTCGACCTGGGCCGCGTACGCGCCGTTCGCCAGCACGAGCAGGCGCCCGGCCGCCAGCACGACGCCCAGGCCGACGGCCAGCGCCACCATCAGCTCGGCCAGCATCATGCCGCCTTGGCGGACGGACCGTCTCATCGTGCCGCTCCCGCCAGCGGCAGCATCACCTTCGGCGCAGCCGTCGCCGTCTCGCCCGGTGCACGCCATCCGACCTTGACGACCAGCGGCGCCCCGTCCCCGGCGTCGCAGGACCAGGCGGGCGGTCCGGCATCGCGGCACACGCGGATGCGCCCGCCGGGCAAGGTGGCCGCCAGCGCTTCCGACACCTCGTACAGGTCGAAGCGCGCCAGCTCATCCGCGTCGCAGGCCGCGTCCGCGTAGCACAACCCGGATGCCGTCGGCGCGCCGCTGCCGGCGTCGTAATCGAGCTGCAGATAGGGATTGTCGGCATCGGGCAGCGCCAATGCGTGGGGATTCGCGCGCATGCGCTCGGCCAGCGACCGCGCCAGCCGGGTGCCTTCGGCCAGGTGCGCGGCATCGCGCGACGAGCGCACGGCCAGCGCCTGCAACGCGGCCGCGCCGGCAATGCCCACCGCAACCACGAACAGCGCGACGAGCACTTCCACCAGCGTGAACCCGGCGCGCACGCGCAATGACGAACCCGGCAGCGACCGCATCGACGACCTCCAGCTTATCGTTTTTCGAAGCTGACAAGGTAACAGTCGAGCCCGGGCGAGCCGTGTGCTGGCTCAACCGCAGGGATGCAACTAAAGATGGGGAAAATGGACGCGCTTATTTACGCGGCTGGCCCACTTCGGCAATCGCTTCCTGGAACTCGGCCAGGTCTTCAAAGTTCTTGTAGACGGAGGCGAAGCGGATGTAGGCGATCTTGTCGAGGCGCTTGAGTTCCTGCATCACCAGTTCGCCGACATGACCCGTGTCGACTTCGCGCCGGCCGCTGGTGAGGAGTTTTTCTTCGATCGACGCGACGGCTCGGTCGATGGCTTCGGCCGCCACGGGACGCTTGCGCAGCGCAAGCATCAGGCTGCCGCGCAGCTTGGAGGATTCGTATTCGGTGCGGCTGCCGTTCTTCTTGACGATGAACGGCATCGAGAGCTCGATGCGTTCGTAGGTGGTGAAGCGCTTGTCGCACGCGGCGCAGCGGCGCCGGCGCCGGATGGCGTCGCCTTCCTCGGATACGCGGGTATCGAGGACCTGGGTGTCTTCATGCTGACAGAACGGACATTTCATGGGAGTGTAGAGGGCGCCACAAGGGCGCCCCCGCTATCGCATTACGCTTCGTAGACCGGGTATTTGTCGGTCAGTTTCTTGACTTCGGCCTTGACGCGGTCGATGGTCGCGGCGTCGTGCGGGTTGTCCAGCACGTCGGCGATCAGGTTGCCGACCTTGACGGCGTCCTCTTCCTTGAAGCCGCGCGTCGTGAACGCCGGGCTGCCCAGGCGGATGCCCGAGGTCACGAACGGTTTCTGCGGGTCGTTCGGAATGCCGTTCTTGTTGCAGGTCATGTGTGCCTGGCCCAGGATGGCTTCCGCTTCCTTGCCGGTCAGGCCCTTCGAACGCAGGTCGACGAGCATCACGTGCGACTCGGTACGACCCGAGACGATGCGCAGGCCGCGTGCGGTCAGCGTGTCGGCCAGCGCCTTGGCGTTCTTGACGACCTGCTGCTGGTAAGCCTTGAATTCCGGCGACAGCGCTTCCTTGAAGGCGACCGCTTTACCGGCGATCACATGCATCAGCGGACCGCCCTGGATGCCCGGGAAGATGGCCGAGTTGATGGCCTTCTCGTGCTCGGCCTTCATCAGGATGATGCCGCCGCGCGGGCCGCGCAGCGATTTGTGCGTCGTCGACGTGACGAAGTCGGCGTGCGGCACCGGGTTCGGGTATTCGCCGGCGGCGATCAGGCCGGCGTAGTGCGCCATGTCGACCATGAAGTACGCGCCGACTTCCTTGGCGACGCGGGCGAAGCGCTCGAAGTCGATGCGCAGGGCGAAGGCGGAGGCGCCGGCGATGATCAGCTTCGGCTTGTGCTCGCGCGCCAGGCGTTCCATCTGCTCGTAGTCGATGTCTTCCTGCTCGGTCAGGCCGTAGGAGATCACGTTGAACCACTTGCCCGACATGTTCAGCGCCATGCCGTGGGTCAGGTGGCCGCCTTCGGCCAGCGACATGCCCATGATCGTGTCGCCCGGCTTCAGCATGGCGAAGAACACGCCCTGGTTCGCCTGCGAGCCGGAGTTCGGCTGAACGTTCGCGGCTTCGGCGCCGAACAGCTGCTTGACGCGGTCGATGGCCAGTTGCTCGGCGACGTCGACGTATTCGCAGCCGCCGTAGTAGCGCTTGCCCGGATAGCCTTCGGCGTACTTGTTGGTCAGCTGCGAGCCCTGGGCCTGCATCACGGCCGGCGACGTGTAGTTTTCGGATGCGATCAGCTCGATGTGGTCCTGCTGGCGCTTGTTTTCCTTCTGGATCGCATCCCACAGATCCGGGTCAACCTTGGCGAGCGTGTGATCTTTTGCAAACATGAAAAAACTCCAATCGTTAAGAGAACCAGGCAACGGTGAGCGCTGAACGGGCGGGAGCCGGAGAATGCAGGGCATCCGCGATACAGACGCGTACCAGTCGGTGGCTGCCCAGGCGAACGGCAATGAGAAATCTCACGTTCCCCGGTGGGTGCCCACCTTCGCCACGCACCGGCAGGCCGATCGCTCCTGATCGGACGGCAGCGCACGGTTTTCGCCAGTTACGTGAGATGTATGTAAATGGAACTCCCGATTGTACGGGATTGTACGGCCGGCAGGCAAGGAAACCGATGACGCCCTGGCAACCCCGCTGCCGACCCTGCTTCGCGTGGGCATTTCCGCTACAATCTCACGGTTGCAACCTTGCCAGGTAAACCATCATGATCGTTTTCATCACCGGCGCTTCGGCCGGATTCGGCGCCGCCATGGCGCGCACTTTCGTCAAGAACGGCCACCAGGTGGTGCTGGCGGCGCGCCGCAAGGAGCGTCTCGACGCCCTCGCCCGCGAGCTGGGCGAATCGGCCCTGCCGATCGCGATGGACGTCACCGACAAGGCGTCGATCGAGGAAGCGCTGTCGATGCTGCCGCAATCCTGGCGCCAGATCGACGTGCTGATCAATAATGCCGGCCTCGCGCTGAACACGAAGCCGGCGTACGAAGTCCCGCTGGAAGACTGGGAAACGATGATCGCCACGAACATCAAGGGTCTCGTCACGATGACGCACGCCCTGCTGCCCGCGATGGTCGAACGCGGCAGCGGCCTGGTCATCAACATCGGCTCCGTGGCCGGCCGCACCCCTTACCCGGGCGGCAACGTGTACGGCGCCACCAAAGCGTTCGTCGAACAGTTCACGCTGAACCTGCGCGCCGACCTCGTCGGCACGGGCGTGCGCGCGACGAATATCGCGCCGGGCCTGTGCGGCGGCACCGAATTCTCGAACGTGCGCCTGCGGGACGACGCCGCCGCCGCGAAGGTCTACGAAGGCACGCAACCGCTCACCGCCGAGGACATCGCCGAAACGGCCTACTGGATCGCCTCGCTGCCGCCGCACGTCAACATCAACCACATCGAGATGATGCCGACGTGCCAGGGCTACGGCCCCCTCAACATCAAGCGCAACCAGAGCTGAATCCGGGGTCAGAGCCCGGTTTTGGGCAATTTCCCAAAACCGGGCTCTGACCCCGAAGTGTCGACTTCGATCACGGCAATCGGTCGGCGGGCGAACGAATTGTTTTCGCTTTGTAACAGCGGCGCCATCCGAAATGAAAAAGTGCTACAGTTGCTGGCTTGGCATGAGCCGGCGGTTGCTCACGCCCTGTTTCGACGGCTCCGCCAACGGGCCGTCCGCCGGTTATACCCGTGTATATGTACCCTAGCGCACATATGGCTGGTAGAAATGGCGTAAAATATTTCCCATTTTCATTTATGGCAGCTGAAATGCCTTCAGTTTTCACCTGGACAGTTCGGGTCTACTACGAAGATACGGACGCCGGCGGCATCGTGTACTACGCCAATTACCTGAAGTTTTATGAACGCGCCCGCACCGAATGGCTGCGTTCGCTCGGCATCGATCAGCAAACCCTGCGCGACCAGGAAGGCGCCATCTTCGTCGTGCGCAGTGCCAGCGTCGACTATCTCGCATCCGCGCGCCTGGACGACGAAGTCAGACTGACTCTCAACGTCGAAAAGCTCGGCCGCGCCTCCGTGCAGTTCGCCCAGCAAGCCTGGCGCGGCGACACATTGCTCTCCAGTGCCGATGTAAAAGTTGGCTGTGTCGATGCGGTCACGCTACGTCCCCGTTCCCTTCCAGACCTTGCCGCTGCTAAAATGCGTGCCGTCTGACAATTCATTTGCCCAAATATATATCCGATGAACGCAGTCCAAGACCTCTCATTCATTGAACTGATCCGCCATGCCCACGTGCTGGTGCAGTTGCTCATGGCTCTGCTGTTCGCGATTTCCCTCATGAGCTGGACCTATATTTTCCGCAAGCTGTTCGCGATCCGTGCCGCGCGTCGCCAGACGGAACAGTTCGAGCGCAGCTTCTGGGCCGGCGGCAACCTGCACACCTTGCACCAGAGCGCCAGCAGCCAACGCGACCAGAGCGGCCCGCTGGCCCGCATCTTCGAAGCCGGCATGGGCGAGTTCATCAAGGGCAAGCAGGCATCGCGCGACGCGCTCGACGTCGGCGCCGTGCTGGACGGTGCCCGCCGCGCGATGCGCGCCGCGTTCCACCGCGAGCTGGACCAGCTCGACACGCACCTGAACTTCCTGGCTTCCGTCGGCTCGGTGTCGCCGTACATCGGCCTGCTCGGCACCGTCTGGGGCATCATGAACGCGTTCCGCGGCCTGGCGAACGTGCAGCAGGCGACGCTGGCCACGGTCGCGCCGGGCATCGCCGAAGCGCTGATCGCCACCGCCATCGGCCTGTTCGCCGCCATTCCTGCCGTGGTGGCGTACAACCGCTTCACCCACGACATCGACCGCCTCGCGATCCGCTTCGAAAGCTTCGTCGAGGAATTCTCGAACATCCTGCAGCGCCAGTCGCGCTGACCGCCGCAAGAGGAACCGACATGGCCTTCAACAGCAGCCTGCGGGGCAGTCGTCGCAAGCTCAAGTCCGAGATCAACGTCGTGCCGTACATCGACGTGATGCTGGTGCTGCTCATCATCTTCATGGCGGTGCCGCCGACGCAGAACCCGAGCGAGATCAAGCTGCCCAGCGCCGAGCGTTCCACGCAGCCGCCGGACGACTACATCCAGATCGCGATCAAGGAAAACGCCCAGCTGCAGATCGGCGTCACGGGCAAGAATCCGCAACCGCTGGAAAACGTGTCGAGCCGCTCCACGCTGGTCACGCGCCTGCGCGACATCCATGAAGCGCATCCGGATTATCCGGTCTTGATAGCTGGCGACCGCGACAGCAAATACGACGACGTGATCCAGCTGATTTCCGAGGCCAAGAAGATGGGCATCACCCGCGTCGGACTGGCCACGAAGTGAAGAAGAACTGATGTCAGCAACGAAGCAGAACAGCATCGGCAACGGCGCGCCCTACCGCGTGCCGCCTGAGCCGAACCGCTGGCCGGCCATCGGCCTGGCGGTGGGCGTACACGCCCTGTTGCTGGCCTTCCTGTGGATCGGCATCAGCTGGCAGAACAACGCCCCGGTCGCCGTCGAGGCGGAAATCTGGGACGTGCGGACGCAGACCGCCGCCCCGCCGCCCCCTCCGCCTACGCCCGCACCGGAGCCGGAACCGGAAACGCCGCCGCCCCAGCCCACGCCGAAAGCCGTGGAGCCGCCGCCCGCCGTCGAACAGCCGCAGCCGAAGCAACCGGACATCGCCCTCGAACGCGAGAAAAAACGCAAGGAAGAACTGAAACGCAAGCAGCTCGAGGAAGAGCGCGAGCTCGCGGAGCAGAAGCGTATCGAGGAAAAGAAAGCGAAGGCGCTGGCCGAGAAGAAAGCACGCGAACTCGAAGAGAAGAAGGCCAAGGCCGACGCGGAAAAGAAAGAAGCCGAGCAGAAGAAAAAAGAAGAAGCGGAAAAGAAAAAGAAAGAGGAAGCCGAGAAGAAGAAAAAGGCCGCCGCCGAACAGAAGAAACTCGACGCCGCCCGCGCCGAGGAAATGCGCCGCATCACCGGCGCGGCCGGCAATCCGACCAGTACGGGATCGGCCGAGAAATCGACGGCGCCGCGCATCGACAAAGGCTATACCGCGGCCATCACGGCCAAGGTGAAAGGCAATACGTCGTACGCGGGCAGCCTCGACGAACCGGGCAATCCGACGGCCACCTTCCGCGTCGAACAGCTGCCGACGGGCGAGATCATTTCGGTCAAGAAGATCAAGAGCAGCGGCGTGCCTTCGTTCGACGACGCGGTCGAAAAAGGCATCACCAAATCGTCCCCACTGCCCAAGAAGAAAGATGGTACGGTAGAGCGTTCCCTCGTGATCGAGTTCCATATGAAGGATCTGCAATGATCGCGTTCCGACCTTAACCATTGCTGAGAGAAACATGAAGAAACTACATACCCTGCTGTTTTCGGCCTCCCTCCTGATGGGCGTGGCCGCACATGCCCAGCTGAAAGTCGAAATCGCCGGCGTGGGCAGCAACCAGATTCCGGTCGCGGTCGCGGCGTTTGCCGATGAATCGGTGGCGCCCGAACAAGTCTCCGCGATCGTCCGCGCCGACCTCGAGCGCAGCGGCGTCTTCAAGGTCATCGACGCGCGCCAGGCCATTTCCGACACCGCCAACGTCGACCTGGCCGCGTTCAAGGCCAGCGGTGCGGACGCGCTCGTCGTGGGCTCCGTGCAGCGGCTCGCGGACGGCCGTTTCCAGGTGCGCTATAAACTGCTCGACACCGTCAAGCAGTCGCAGTTGTCGCAACTGTCGGATGCCGTCACCGCGCGCAATACGCGCCTGGAAGGCCACCGCATCGCCGACGACGTCTACGAAAAACTGACCGGTGTGCGCGGCATTTTCTCGACCCGCATCACGTACGTGAAGCAGGACCCGGCCGCACACGACTACAAGCTCGTCGTGGCGGATTCGGACGGCGAAAACGAACAGGTCGCCGCCCACGGCCGCGAGCCGATCATCTCGCCGGCGTGGTCGCCGGACGGCACCAAGGTCGCCTACGTGTCGTTCGAACTGCGCAAGCCCGTGATCTACGTGCAGAACCTGGTGACGGGTCAGCGCACCGTCATCGCCAATGAAAAGGGTAACAATTCGGCGCCGGCCTGGTCGCCGGACGGCACCAAGCTGGCCCTTGCGCTGTCGAAGACCGGCAATACCCAGATCTGGGTCGTCAACGCCGACGGCAGCGGCCTGCGCCGCGTGTCGAACAGCAATGGCATCGACACCGAACCGCGCTTCGCGGCCGATGGCCAGACCATTTATTTCACCAGCGACCGCAGCGGCGGTCCGCAAATCTACAAGATGAACGTGAACGGCGGGCAGGCAACCCGTGTCACGTTCAACGGTAACTACAATATCAGCCCTCGTTTATCCCCGGACGGCAAGACGCTGGCGTGGATTTCGCAACGCGATGGGGGTTTTTCTCTGTATGCGATGGACCTGGCTTCCGGCCAGGAACAACGCTTGGCCGATGGGGCCACCGAACCGAGTTTTTCGCCGAACGGCAAATACATCATGTATGCAACCAAGGGTGGCGGTCGTACCGCGCTGGCCGTGGTGTCGGTCGATGGGCGCGTCAAGCAACGCTTGAGCACTCAGGCGGGAAACATTCGGGAGCCCAGCTGGGGCCCGTTTATGAAGTAAAATTTTTTGACCAGGAGAAAAACCATGCGTAATGCAAAAAGTGTAGCGTTCATCGTGGCTGCCGCCGCCCTGCTGTCGGCATGCTCGTCGACCAAGCTGCAGGAAGCCCCGAAAGTTGAAGAAAAGCCGGTCGCCCAGGCCACCCCGCCGGTCGACAACCGTGAAATCCGTCCGGTCGAGACCGGCAATGTCGATCCGCTGAACGACCCGAAAGGCGTCCTGGCGAACCGCAGCGTGTACTTCGACTTCGACAGCTACGTCGTGCGCGACGACGGCAAGCCGGTCGTCGAAAACCACTCGGCTTACCTGACCAAGAACAAGCAGCGTAAAGTCCTGATCCAAGGTAACACCGACGAGCGCGGCGGCACCGAATACAACCTGGCCCTGGGCCAGAAGCGCGCCGAAGCCGTGCGCAAGGCAATGGCCGCCCTGGGCGTGTCGGACAACCAGATGGAAGCTGTCTCGCTGGGCAAGGAAAAGCCGAAGGCCACCGGCCACGACGAAGCTGCCTGGGCTGAAAACCGCCGCGCCGACATCGTCTATCAATAATCGAGACGCTGTCGCCGCTGTCTAGGACAGTACATTGACAGCGGGGTGGGATGCGGTGCAGACTGCATCCCGCCCCGTTTCCATTTGGATTCCCCGGAAACGCCGGAAAGCCTGCTGCGCGTTGCATTGCCGTCGCGGACGGCGAGCCCTGCGATGCTCCGCCACGGCGGACCGGCTGTACTCTTCGTACAGCTGCGCTTCTCGGACGACATTGCGGCCGCTCGCAACGGTTTTTCGAGGTTCCCGTTAATTTGGTTTAGAAAGAGTCAAAGATGATCAAACTGTCCCAGTTCCGCCTCGCGGCCGCCGCCCTCGCCCTGACTGCCTGGCTGCCCCTGCAGGCGAACGCAGGCCTGCTCGACGACGATGAAGCCCGCAAAGCGATCCTGGACCTGCGCGCGAAGGTCGCCGCCCTGGCACAAGACATCAACGCCCGCCTCGACACCAAGGCCGACAAATCGATCGGCGTCGACATGCTGAACCAGCACGAGCAGACCATGCAGGAAATCTCGCGCCTGCGCGGCCAGGTCGAGGTCCTCGCCAACGAGATCGCCAACGCCCAGAAGAACCAGAAGGACCTGTACGCCGACCTCGACGCCCGCATCAAGAAACTGGAGCCGCGCCAGGAAACCATCGACGGCCAGACTGCCGAAGTCCTGCCGTCCGAAAAGAAAACCTACGACGCCGCGATGGAGCTGTTCAAATCGGGCGACTACAAGGCCGCCGCCGGCGCGCTGCAGGAATTCGTCCGCCGCTTCCCCGACTCGGCCTATGCCGCCAATGCCCAATACTGGCTCGGCAACGCCTACTACGCCCAGCGCGACTACAAGAACGCGATCGTCGCCCAGGAAGCCGTCGTCACCAACTACGGCACCAGCGCCAAGGCCCCGGACGCCATGCTCAACATCGCGTCCAGCTACACCGAACTGAAAGACAAAAGAACGCCAAGAAGGCCTTGCAGCAACTCGTGTCGAAATTCCCCGACTCGGCAGCGGCGCAGGCGGCCAAGGACAGGCTGGCGGCGCTGAAGTAACCCGTTTGACACGACCGCAGATCGCCCCTATAATCTTGCTTCTTTCGGGTCGTTAGCTCAGTTGGTAGAGCAGCGGACTTTTAATCCGTTGGTCGCTGGTTCGAGCCCAGCACGGCCTACCAGAATTCAGCAGTAGCAAAGCAAGGCGTTACGAGTGATCGTGACGCCTTTTTTGTTTTGCGTGCCCGATCACGCCGTCATCGCATAGAGCGCCTCGATGTCGTCCGGATTGCGTGTGAGCCGTTCCGCCGCCGCCGCGATCTTGCGGTAATAGATGCCATTCCGTACGCCGCGATAATCCATATAGGCTTGGGCGACAGGATCGGCCCGTTTCTCGCGCCGGGCCTTGTCGATCAACGCTTGCAGATAGCGTGTGCCCATCCGGATGTTCGTCGCTTCGTCGATGAAGGCCGGGCTGGCGTGGAACGCATCCGCTTCGGCATACAGCGCCGGCTCGGCGCAGCGCTGGTCCGGTGGCTTGCACAGGTTGTCGAGCCGGAACAGTTCGCGGTTGGCCACTTTCAGCAACTGCATCAGGCCGCGCGCGCTGCTGCCCGCGGGCTGGGCGCATTTGTCGAAGCGCGATTCCATGTAGATCTGGCAGACGATGAGCTCGTCCGGCAGGCAGGAGCGGTTGTTCGCATGGACGAGACCGCGGATCTCGCGCAGGCGGGCGACAGGGGCGGAGCACGTCAGTTGGTCAGTCGGGGACGTCATGCCGCCATGGTGCTACCCGAATCGCATGACGGGGTTGTGCCGGCTCAGTGCCCCTTCACGGCTTGTCGGACCTCAACCATCCCTTGGCATCGCACACGATAATTTCCGGATGGAACTGCCCCGTCCCTGCCACCAAGGAATCCGCCCCCATGCCCCTCGACCTTTCCGATACCCTCGTGGTCGGCATCTCCGCCACCGCCCTGTTCGACCTGGCGGAAGCCGACGCCGTCTACAAAGCCAGATACGTCAAGAATCCCCAGAGCGCGCTGGAGGAATACCGCACCTACATGCTCGAGCGCGAAAACGAACCGCTGCGCGACGGCACCGGCATGGCCCTCGTGCGCGCCCTGCTCGGCCTGAACCGCTACGCCCAATCCGAGATGAAGCCGCTCGTCGAGGTGGTCGTCATGTCGCGCAACAGCCCGGAGACCGGCGTGCGCGTCTTCAACAACATCCGTTCGCGCGGCTTGCCGATCTCGCGTCACGCGTTCACGGGCGGCCAGTCCGTCGTCGATTACCTGGACGCGTTCGCCGTCGACCTGTTCCTGACCACGAATGTCGAAGATGCCCAGCGCGTGATCGATGCGCAGGCGTGCGCCGCCGCGATCCTGAAGCCGCCGCCGCACGCGGGCGAAGCGCCGCCCGACGATCAGGTCCGCATCGCCTTCGACGGCGACGCCGTGCTGTTCGACGATTCCAGTGAACTCGTGTACAAGACCGAGGGCCTCGGCCGCTTCCACACGATCGAGGACGAAAAGCAGCAGGAACCGATGCAGGACGGCCCCTACGCGGTCCTGCTGCGCAAGCTCGCGCGCCTGCAGGAGAGGCTGCCGTTCGGCGCGGACGTGTCGCCCGTGCGCATCGCCATCGTCACGGCGCGCAGCGCGCCGGCCGAGATGCGGGTCATCAACACCTTGCGCCACTGGGGCGTGTACGTGAACGAGTTCTTCTTCCTGGGCGGCGTGCCCAAGGCGAAGGTCGTCAAGGCGTTCCGCGCCCACCTGTTCTTCGACGACCAGGACCTGCACCTCGACCCGGCGGCGCGCCACGTGCCGTCGGGTCGCGTGCCCTACCGCTCCGATTCTCCCCTGTTCACGCCGCTCCAGCTCGACGTGTCCGGCGATCCGCCGCTGCTCGTCGAAAAACTCGAAGCGACCTGACCGGGCGCCGCTGCGCCGCGCACCTCGAACCGGGCGGCGGCGACCGCCCGGCCATCCTCTCCCACCAGTTTCAGTTCGTGCTCGCCGGGCAGCGGCGACCACGTCGCGGCCTGGTCGGCCGGGCCGGCACCTGCGCCATCCAGTTCCCAACGCAAGCCCGCGCCGCCGTAGGCACGGAAGCTCACGCGCTGCAGCGGCGCCGGGATGTCCGGGTCGAGCGCGATGATGCTGTCCGCGGCCGGATAGACGATGCGCGGCGCGCGCCTGCCGGGGGGCAGCATGGCGACGACGGACGTCTCCGTGCCGCGCACGAACCATTCGCTGCGCTCCGGTTCCACGGCCGGCACGAACTTCACGGTCTGGCGCACGACACCCGGCGGCGCGGCGGGCGGCTTGCCAGGACGGTCGCGGTGCAGGTAATCCATCACGTCGCGCCACACGGGCGCCGCGCCGGCCACGCCGGATACGTCCCACATCGAGCGGCCGTCGAAATTCCCGACCCACACGCCGACCGTGTAGCGGTCCGAGAACCCCACGCACCAGTTGTCGCGCATGTCCTTGCTGGTGCCCGTTTTCACTGCGCTCCAGAAGCCCGTCGCGAGGTCGCTGACGAGGCCGAACGTCGTGCTGCGCGCGGCGCGGTCGGACAGGATGTCGGCCACGATGAACGTGGCGCGCGCATCCAGCACGCGCCGCTTGGGCGCTGGCGCGCGCGGCACGAACGTCACGCCATCCTGCAGGCCGCCGTTGGCCAGCGTGCGGTAGGCGTTGGCCAGTTCCAGCAGGCTGACGTCGCCCGAGCCGAGCGCCAGCGACCAGCCGTAGAATTCGGGCGCCTCGGTCAGGCTCGTGATGCCGACGGCGCGCAGGCGCTCGTGGAAGCGCTCGAGCCCGGCCAGCATCAGCGTGCGCACGGCAGGCACGTTAAGCGAACCGGCAAGACTCGTGCGCACGCTGGCAGCAATGCGGTACTGGTGGTCGTAGTTCTGCGGCACGTACAGGCCGCCGACGGTCGGGATGTCGACGGGCGTATCGTCCAGCAGCGACGCAGCCGTCAACTGGCCCCGTTCCAGCGCCAGCTCGTACAGGAACGGTTTCAACGTGGACCCGGCCTGGCGCAGCGCCGTCACGCCATCCACTTCGCCGGCGCCATCGTTCGCGACGTACGCCAGCACCTCGCCGCTGGCATTGTCGATGACGATCAGGGCGCCGTCGCTCACATTGCGTTCGGCCAGCTCGGCCAGGCGGCGGCGCAGCGTGGCGGTGGCGAAGCGCTGCAGGCCCGCGTCGAGCGTGCTGCGCACGACGCTGCCCGGTCCGCCGCCCAAGCGCCGCGCGAGCGACGTCGCCGTGTCCGGTGCCGCAGTCCGGGCGAAAGCGGCGTCGACTTCCCACTCGATGTCCGCGCAATCGGCACGCGGATCGAGCTCGCGCGCGAGCGCGCATGCGCGGCGCGCGACTGCCCGCGCGGGCGCCGTCGGCGCACGCAGGAGGCTCGCGAGGATCGCGGCCTCGCCCGCATCCAGTCCGGACGGCGCCTTGCCGAACAGGCCGCGCGCGGCCGCGCCGATGCCTTGCAGCTCGCCGCGATAGCTGGCCAGGTTCAGATACGCTTCGAGGATCTGGCGCTTGTTCCAGCCGGCTTCCAGTTCGCGCGCCGCGAGCGCCTGGTCCCACTTGCGCGCCCACGTGCGGCCCGTTGAGCGCGGCGCCAGTCTCGGGTCCAGCAGGCCCGCCAGCTGCATCGTGATCGTGGACGCGCCGCGCGTGCGGCGCAGGCCGAACAGGTTGTCCCACGCGGCCTTGCCGACGGCCTGGAAGTCGATGCCGCCGTGCTCCATGAAGCGCTGGTCCTCGGCCTGCAGCACGGCGCGGCCGAGCGTGGGCGAAATGTCCTCCAGCGCCACCCACGGCAGGCGCCGCGCCTTCATGTCCACGCGGACCGTGGCGATCGTCTCGCCGTGGCGGCCCAGCAACGTCGTCTCGGACGAGCGCCACGCGGCTTTCACATCCTGCGGCGTCGGCACGACGGCGTGCGCCGGCAGCGCGAACAGCAGGAGAACCCCCACCCGCCACGCTTTCATCACTGCACCGTCACGCCCGTATTCGGCAGCTCGCCGAACATCTCCGGCGCGTACATGGCTTCCACGCGCGTGGGCGGCAGCGAGAAGCGGCCCTCGTTGTTCAGGCGCACCGTGTACTCGACGGTGAAGCGGCCTTTGGGCAGCCACTCGTAGTACGCGCGGTAGCCCGCATGCGTGCGCTCCTCGAACGCGGGCCACGCCCAGCCGGTGCGGCGTTCGGCGGACGTCGCGATCTGCGAATCGCGGCCGAGGCTCGACCCAAGCACGCTGGCGCCGGCCGGGATCGGGTCGTCGACGACGACCCACGTCATGTCGGACTGCGCATCGATGTCGAGGTGGACGCGGTAGACGTCGCCCCGCGACCACGCGCCCTTGACCTTCTGCTCCACCGGCGTAACGGTGCGCGCGATGCGGTAGCCGGACGACAGCGGCGCCGTGAGCGGCACGGCGGCCAGGCTCTGGACCGTCGCCCACGGCTTGCCGCCGCCGAGCTGGCGCAGCGTCAGCGTGCCGCGCCCCTGCGGCCACGCTTGCAGCACGGTGGCCGGCACCGGCCCGGTCCAGCTGACGCCTTTCGCATCCTGAGCCCCCGCCAGCACGAGGTTCGCATTGCCCGTCACCGGCTCGCGCTCGTAGGTTTCGGAAAAACGCTTCAGCGCGACGGTGCCCCACGCATTGGCCGTCGTCGTGTCCCAGTGGCCGTGCCGCTGGCGGCCGAGGGTGCCGCGCGCGAGACGGCCCGCGTCGATCTTCCATGCCGGATCGTCCAGCGTCGCCAGCAGCAGGCGGTTGGCGTTGACGTCGGCGGACGTCATGAGCCACCACCAGCCGTCGGCGCGCTCCGTCGAAAAGCCCAGCGTCGTGCCCTGCAGGCTCAGGCGCGCGCGCAGGATCTGGCCGGCCTGGGCGAGGCGCGCCTCGCGCTGCGGCAGCGCCGCCGTGCGCTTGAGGATCAGGTACCAGTCGATGACGGCGGACGTCGGCCACAGGTCAGGCTGGATGTCGATCGAGTCGAGCATGGCCGGCGGCACGTCCGCGCCGCGCGACAGCGCTTCCAGCGCGGCCAGCTTGCGCACGGCCAGCTCGCCCGTCGCGCGGCCGCTGCCGCGCACGATCTTCCCTTCCACGAACGCAGCGAGACCCGCTTCCATGCGGCCGCGCAGCTCGTCGGGGATCGGATAGCCGGCCTCGTTCGTCACGGACAGCACATAGGCCGTGAGCACGTCGCTCCCCTGCTCCATCGGCGCGAAATACTTGACGAGACCATCGCCGTCGAGGTGGGACGGCAAGGTCGCGACGACCTTGTCCCACATCGCCGTGTCCTGCAGCGCCACGGCGCGCGACGTGCGCTGCTCGAAGCATGTGTACGGATACGCGGCCATGTAGTCGCGCACGCCCGGCAGCTCGCCACCCAGGCGCGCCTGCAATGTCGTGCGGATGCCGCCGCGGCCCGGCAACGCATCGGCCGGGCGCTCGACGGGGATCGTCTGCGTGCCGTCGATCTGCACGAGCGTCGCCTGCAGGGTGCGGACCGGCACCGCGGTATTCACTTGTTGCGTGACGCGCATGCGGTCGCTCGCGCCGTCGCTGCTGTTATTACTTGATGCGGCCACATCCCATGCCAGCGTCGTCGCGCCGGCCGGCACCGTGTAGTCCCAGCCGACTTCGCGCGATTCGCCCGGCGCCAACGCGACGTCCTGACGCGGCAGCGCCTGCACCTTGCCGCCGTCCGCCGTCACGCCGGCCTCCAGCCGCACCGCGAGCCGGCGGTCCGATGCGTTGCGCAAGGTGAAGCCCGCGCGCAGGCGGTCGCCCTCGCGCACCTGCGGCGGCAGGCCGGAGAGGAGCATCAGGTCCTGCGACGTGCGGATGTCCGTGCCGCCCGTGCCGAACAGGCCCGCGCCGCTGCTGGCGACGGCGACCACGCGGAACGACGTGAGCGAATCGTTCAGCGGCACGTCGACGCGCGCTTCGCCGTTCGCGTCGAGGACGACCTTGCCCTTCCACAGCAGCAGCGTTTCGAACAGTTCGCGCCCGGCACTGCGTCCGCCGCCGCCGCCGTGCGGGAACGCCTTGCGGCCGAAGTGGCGCTTGCCGACGACCTGCATCTGCGCCGTCGACGTCTCCACCTGCAGGCTGCGTTCGTGCATCATCGTCTCGAGCAGGTTCCAGCTCGTATTCGGCATCAGCTCCAGCAGGCCGGCGTCGACGGCGGCCACGGCGACTTCCGTGCCGGCCGCCGGGTGCGTGCCGTCCGGCGCGCGCACGCGAATCGATATCCGCGCCCGCTCGCGCACCTTGTAGACGGGCTTGTCGGCCGCGACGTCGACCTTGAGTTCGTGGCCGCGCCAGCCCACGCGGATGGGCGCGATCCCGAGTTTATAGGCGGGCTTGCCGAGGTCCACGAGCGCCGTCGGCTGCACGCCCGCCACGCGTCCGCGCACGACGAGGGCCGAGACGAACACGTTCGGCGCATAGCTCGCCTTCACGGGAATCGAGATCGTCTGGTCACGCCCGGACAAGTGCCGCACATACGTGTCGAGGATGCCTTCGCGCTCGACGGTCACGAGCACGGTCGCGCGGCGGAACGGGCTGCGCACCTGGAAGCGCGCCTGTTCGCCCGGCTCGTAGCGCTTTTGCGCCGGCAACAGGTCGATGCGGTCGTGGTCCGCGTTCGCGAACCACTGCTCATCAATGCCCGCGACATAGACTTCGCGATGCGTGGCCGCCACGCGCTGTTGCGGGTCTTGCGCGCGCGCCCGCAGGATCAAGTCGCCGTCGGCGGGCGCCTTCGCATCGCACACGAGCAGGCCGCGCGCGTCCGTCGTGCCGCTGCACGCCTCGCCCACGCGCTTGATCTCGCTGCTGTGCTCATACGCATAGAAACCGCCGACCAGGCGGCGCCGGTGCGAATACGTCGTGCGCTTCAGGAAGTCGACCGTCACCGGCACATTCGCCACCGGCTTGCCCGTGACGTCCAGCACGACCGCCTGGAACGTCAGCGCGTCGCGGCGCAGCAGCCAGCCGTCCGGCTTGATGCCGACGACGTACGCCGCGGGCCACAGCGGCACGCGCGTGGAGACCGTCAGCGTCTCGCCGTTCGCGTCCTGGTACGACAGTTCGGCCAGCAGGCTTTTCGGACGCTCGATGGCCGGCAGCTTGTCGACGACGATGCGCGCGCCGCCGGCGCGGTCGAGCTGCAGCGACTGCGTGCGTGCGACGTCCTGGCCCGGCGTGCCTTCGGGCTCGGCCTCTTCTTCATCGCCACCGTCTTGATCGACGACGCCTTCGCGCACGTCGCCCGCGCCCAGCGTGAAATCGTCGTACGCCGCGAACTGCACGCCGGTGTCCTGCACGACGCTGCGCAGCTTGACGGGCGCCAGACCGGCCGGGCCGCCGGACAGATAGCTCACCTGCGCATCGAGCGCGACGGCCTGCGGCGCCACCGCGGGCTGCACCGGTCCCGCCAGCCTGGCCTTCATCGTCGGCACGCGGAATTGCTCGACGCGGAAGTCGCCCGCCACCTGGCCGCCGATCAGCACGTCGTACACGCCGAGCTTCGCTTCCGCGGGAATGGCCCACTCGCTCTCGGCGCCGCCGTTCGCATCCCAGCGCAGCGGGAATTCGACCTTCTCGCCGCTGCCCTGGTGGACGAGAAACCCGCGCGAGGGCAGCGCCGTCTTGTCGGTGCCCAGTTCCTGCGCGCGCCAGTCGCGCACCGCCGTCGGCGCAGCGTCTTTCGCACGCACGAAGGCAAAGCCCTGTTGCGTGCGGCGGCGCAGGAAGTGCTTCATGTGGACGGTCTCGCCGGCGCGCAGCAAGGTCCGGTCGAACACGGTCGCGACGATGCGGCTGTCCTCGTCGCGGCTGCCGGTGGGCAGGTTGAAGCGCCATGCCTCGATGCCCTGCTGCCAGTCGGACAAGGTGAACGTGAAGTCGTCGCCGCGCGCGGCCGTCACGATATAGATGTCGCCGTCCTTGCAACGGGCATGCGGCAGCGCCTGGCGGATGCGCGCGATGCCGGCGGCGTCGCTGGTGCCGCTCCACAGCAGCCGCGCGCCGCAATCGCGCACTTCCACGCGCGCGCCCGCCACCGGCTGGCCCTTGTCGAGCGACGTCACCCACACGAGCGACGATTGCGCGCCCAGCTTGAAGTGCGCCGCCATATTCGTGACGAGCGCCGCGCTGCGCACATAAGCCGTGCGCCGGTCGTCGTTCAGCGCGGCGCCCAGGCGCGGGCTGTCCAGCTCGACGGCGTAGAAGCCGGGCTGGCGCAGCGGGATGCCGATCACTTCGAACGCGCGCCGGCCGTGCGGCTTCGGCAAGGTGAAGCGCTGCAGCGCGTCCGGCTGCGCGCCCTTGAAGATCGACACCTTCAACCGATTCCCTTCCGGCTGCCCCGGATTCAGGCCGCCGTGCGGGCCGGCCACCTTGCGCATCCACGCGAGCACGTCGGCCGCGCGGCTGGCGTCCAGCCGCATGGCGGTGCCGTTCATGTGCATGCGGCCGGCCAGCTGCGCCTCGACATTGCGCACCGTGACGGGCAGCAGGCGGTCGCCGTTCGCCTCGATGATGCCGAACGGCGCCGCGAATTTCACGAGCGGCGGCTGCTCGCCAGTGCGCACCGCGAGCGGGAAGCGGCCCGCGTTGACGAGGGGCCGGCCCGCATCGTCGCGCAGGCCGGCGGGCAGGTGCAGGGTGAAGCGCGCCTGTTCCGGGAACGGACCGGGCACGCTGACCCGGGTGACGAGGTCCGGCACCCGGTCGCCTTCTTTCTCCAGGCGCGCCGGCCAGCGCCTGCCGCCGGGTCCTTCCAGATACACCTTCGCGGCGTCGGCCGCTGCTACGTTCGCGCTGAAGTTCACGCGCATGGGCTGGAACGGGATGCACTGGGAGCGCGCGTTGACCTTCTCGCAGTTGAAACGGGCCGTGAAGTCGGCGCGGGTTGTAAACGTGAGCGTCTGGTCCTTGTCGGTCGCGATGCCGTTCGGCGCGGCGACGCCCGCGCCCCAGACGAGGGCCACTTCCGTGTCCGCGGGTAGCAGGCGCCGGCACTGCAACACGACGAGGCGGGCCAGGCGCCCGGCCTTGTCGTCCGCGCGCAGCCGCGCGTCCGTGTACGCGCCCGGCTCGTCATCGCCCTTGTCCCCGGCGACGATCCGCTGCGCGAACCAGCGGTCGTTGCGCAATGCCTGCACTCGCTGTTCGCCCTGCAACAGGGTCACGGCGATCTTTTCGCTGACGCCATCGGCGCGGCACCAGGCCTGCTTCAGGATGCTGTCGCTTGACGCGGGCGCGGACAGCGCCAGCACGAAGGCCTGCTGCTCGTCGATGCCTTCCGCGCCTTCGCGCGGCAGGGATGCCAGCACGGCCGGTCCGCCGGTGCCGACGGAGAATGCGCGCTTGCCGGCCAACGGCTGGCCGGCCAGGTCGCGCACGTCCGGCTTGAGCGTGAAGCGGCAGTTCGTGGCGCCCGGCAGGTCGCGCTCGAAGTCGTAGCTCCACGTCTGCGCATCGACCCAGCGGCCGCTGCCCGGCACCGCGCAGGCGACGTCGAACGGCGTGTCCGCGCGCAGGTCGCCGAACGCCACCATCGGCTGCGAAAAGCGCGCCACGGCCTGGCGCACGCGCCGCACCTGCCCTTCGGGCGAGAATCCGGACACCGTGGTCTGCGCCCACGCGCCCGACCAGCAGCACAACAATACGAGGCACAGCACGCGGCGCAGGACAGCCATGGATTCTCCCGGGAGACGGCGATAGGACAACGGCTGAGTCTTGCAAACTCGGCTTGCAGTGTCAACAATATTTAACAATTCACAACACCGGCCGTTTCCACGTGCCGGGGGCCCTCATGCAAACCCGCATGATTAAATATAGAATGCGATTCTTATATTCCCTGTTCGCATATAAGGCGTCCAGGCAACGCAATCCGAGGACACCATGAGTCTCCCCTTGATCCTGAACCTGGCCGTCGCCCTCGCCGCGTGCGGCCTGCTGTATGTCATGCAGCAGCGCCACCTGTCCTTCACGAAACGCGTGTTCACGGGCCTCGGCTTGGGGCTGGTGCTCGGTGCCGCCTTGCCGGCGTTCTATGGCAACGGCTCGCCCGTCATCGCGCAGACGAACGCCTACCTCGACATCGTCGGCACGGGCTACGTCAAGCTGCTGCAGATGATCATCATGCCGCTGATCATGGTTTCCATCATCCAGGCCATCCTCAAGCTGCGCGACGCGTCGTCGCTCGGCAAGATCAGCGCGCTGACGATCGGCACGCTGATGGTCACGACGGCCATCGCGGCGTCGATCGGCATCCTGATGGCCAAGCTGTACGGCCTCTCCGCCGTCGGCCTGACGTCGAGCGCGGCCGAAGTCGCGCGCGGGCACTATCTGGAGGGCAAACTGTCGGCCGCGCAGGACGTGTCGCTGCCGACGCTGATCCTGTCGTTCATCCCGGAAAACCCTTTTCTCGACATGACGGGCGCGCGCAAGACGTCGACGATCGCCGTCGTGCTGTTCTCGATCTTCATCGGCGTCTCGGCCACGGGCATCGCCGCCAAGAAGCCGGACGTGTTCGAAACATTCAGCGAATTCGTCCACGTCGCCCACGTGATCGTGATGCGCATGGTGACCCTCGTGCTGCGCCTGACCCCGTTCGGCGTGTTCGCCCTGATCACCCAGGTACTGGCGAGCTCCAGCCTGCAGGACATCCTGAACCTGATCGGCTTCGTGATGGCCTCGTACAGCGCGCTGATCCTGATGTTCGGCGTGCACCTCCTGATCATCGCGGCCGTGGGCCTGAACCCGGGCCGCTACGTGAAAAAGATCTTCCCCGTGCTCGCGTTCGCGTTCACGTCGCGCACGTCCGCCGGGTCCATTCCGATGAGCGTGCAGACGCAGACCGCGCGCCTCGGCACGCCGGAAGGCATCGCCAACTTCGCCGCGTCGTTCGGCTCGATGATGGGCCAGAACGGCTGTGCCGGCATCTATCCGGCGATGCTGGCCGTGATGATCGCGCCGACCGTCGGCATCGATCCGTTCACGAGCGCCTTCCTGCTGCCGCTCGTCGGCATCGTCACCATCGGTTCCGTCGGTGTGGCCGGCGTGGGCGGCGGCGCCACGTTCGCGGCGCTCATCGTGCTGTCGGCACTGAATCTGCCCGTCGCGCTGGCGGGCCTCTTGATCTCCATCGAGCCGCTGATCGACATGGGACGCACCGCGCTCAACGTCAGCGGGTCCATCACGGCCGGCACCTTCGCCAGCCGCGTGCTCGGCCAGACCGACATGAAGGTGTTCGACAGCGACGCCGAGGTCAACCTGGACAGCGAGGAGCAAGTGGCCTGACGCCCCCCGCCGTCCGGCGGCGCCAGCCCAGCAGGGCCAGCCCGCCGGCGAGCAGCATGAATACGGACGGTTCCGGCACGGCCGGCACGAGGTCGAGCCGCACGGCGTAGCACAGGCCTTCCTTGCAGGCCGTGGCGGCGATCTGGCGCACCTCGTTGATGGCCGCCGCGTCCGTGATCACCCAGCCAGACGCGGGATCGATCAGCGCGTTCAAGTCCGTCATCGTCCCGTCGTCGTACAGGAAGCCGTGGTTGCCCGGAAGGCCCACGCCGGCCGCGCCGACGACCTGGCCGAGGTTGTTGATGCCCTTGGCCGTGCTGCCGAATTGCCGGTCGGGGTCGGACACGAGGCCGCCCAGGTCGCGCATCACGCCGTTTTCGTACAGGAACGCGGTCTGCGGATAAAGATTGCCGCCGATCGCCGGCAGGCCCGCATAGCCGACGATCTGCCCATGGTCGTTGATGGCCGTGGCGCCCGTCCAGATGCCGCCCAGGTTGCCCAGGTCCGTCATGACCCCGTCGCGATAGAGGAAGGGATTGACCGGATGATTCGGTCCGCCATCCATGGACGTCGCCGCTTCGCCCACCACGTCGCCGCGGTTGTTGATGGCGAAGGCGAAACTGGCGTCGCCGTACGGGAAGGTGCCGAGATCGGTATAGGTGCCGTTGGCGTAGGTGAAGGCGTGCCGGGGATTGACGTATTGCGCATCCACGGACGCCGATCCGGTCACCGTGCCGGCATTGTTGATGCCGTACGCCAGCGTATAGGTGGTCGCCGGCAGCGC
Source organism: Massilia putida (assembly GCF_001941825.1). Classification (NCBI taxonomy): domain Bacteria; kingdom Pseudomonadati; phylum Pseudomonadota; class Betaproteobacteria; order Burkholderiales; family Oxalobacteraceae; genus Massilia; species Massilia putida. The sequence continues at coordinate 5,977,320 of NZ_CP019038.1, read as the reverse complement.
GGTCATCGCGCCGCCGTCGTAGATGAAGCCGCGCAGCCAGCCGTCGCCGAGCTCGGCGTTGCCGACCACCTGCCCGCGATCGTTGATCGCCGACGCCATGCTGTACTGGCCGCCGAGCGTGCCGAGGTCCGCCAGGCTGCCGTTGCTGAACAGGAAGGCGTGCGCGGCGCTGCCGCTCGCCATGCTGCCCACCACCTGCCCCAGGTTATTGAGATCGCGCGCGGCGCTGCCCGCGCCGGCGACGACCGTGACGTTGTACAGCGGCGCGGCGAACGCCAGCAACGGCACCATGAGGACGGCGGCCGCGCACAGGGATGAAAAACGACGCAAGGGCTGCATGGGGATCTCCGCGGATGAGTGAGTCACGCGGGCAGCATAAGCCCGGACCGGCGCGGCGGGATGACGCCGCTCAGCATTCACGCGCTTCCCGCGCTGCCGTAAGACCACGCCTACACGTCGTTTCGGCACACATTTTCGTCCGGAATCGTGCGCGGAAATCCCGCCGAATCCGTCTATGATCGCGTCATGTCAAAATCACAAACGGTCGGATGATGGATCAGAAGTGGCCTCAAGAAATCTGGCTCGTCAGGCATGGACAAAGCGCCGGCAATGTCGCGCGCGATGCCGCCGAGGCCGCGGCCGGGCTGCGCATCGACATCGCCGAACGCGACGTCGACGTGCCCCTGTCCGAGCTGGGCGTGCGTCAGTCGCAGGCATTGTCGAGCTGGTTCGCCGCGCTGCCGCCCGACGGCCAGCCGAACGTCGTGCTGCACTCGCCGTACGTGCGCGCGGCCGAGACGGCCAACATCCTGATGCAGCGCTTAAACCGCGACGAGCTGCTGGCCGTGCATGCCGACGAACGCCTGCGCGAAAAGGAGTTCGGCATCCTCGACCGCCTGACCGTGCGCGGCATCGCCGAGAAATATCCCGAGCTGCACGAGCAACGCCACCACGTCGGCAAGTTCTATTTCCGCCCGCCCGGCGGCGAGAGCTGGTGCGACGTCATCCTGCGCCTGCGCAGCGTCCTCGACACGATGACGCGCGAGTACCCGCGCGAGCGCGTGCTGATCGTCGCGCACCAGGTCATCGTCAATTGCTTCCGCTACCTGCTGGAGCGGATGGACGAGGCGACGATCCTCGCGCAGGACCGCGCCGGCGACGTGCCGAACTGCTCGGTCACCTCCTATGCCTTCGATCCCACGCTGGGCAAGCGCGGCAAGCTGGCTGTCCGCCTGGTCAATTTCGTCGCGCCGCTCGAAGCCACCGGTACCCCGGTCACGGCCGCCAAAGACCAGCCCACCGCCGCCAAAGCCTGAGGTCCTGCCCCCATGACGCTGCATACCCATGCCCGCCCGCGCGACGTCGATTCCAGCCTGCTGCGCACCTGGCCGCTGCCCGTGCCCTCGAACGACGGCGACAAGGAAGACCGCGGCCACGTGCTCGTGCTCGGCGGTTCGCGCGAGATGCCTGGCGCCGTGATCCTGGCCGCCACGGCGACCCTGCGCGCGGGCGCCGGCAAGCTGACCATCGCCACCGGACGCAGCGTGGCCCAGCTGGTCGCGCTGGCGATCCCGGAATCGCGCGTGCTGGGCCTGGCCGAGAACGAGGCCGGCGGTTTCACCGTCGAAGCCGTGGCCGCGCACGATCCGCTGGCCGACAAGATCAGCGCCATCCTGATCGGCCCCGGCATGCGCGACGAAGCCGCGACGGCCCGCCTCGTGCACGCGCTGCTGCCCCGCCTGGACGGCACCGACACGAACGTGCTGCTCGACGCCGAGGCGATGGGCGCGGTCCTGCATCCGCCCGCGGGCAATCCGCCGTTCCGCTTCGACGTGCCGGTCCTCCTGACGCCGCATGCGGGCGAAATGGCCCACCTGACGGGCATTGCGAAAGACGAGATCGGCGCCGCCCCGGACCACCATGCGCTCGAGGCCGCGCGGCGCTGGAACGCCGTCGTCGCGCTCAAGGGCGCGCGCACCGTCATCGCGGCGCCCGGCGGCGAGCGCTGGCAGCACGAGGGCGGCAATGTCGGGCTCGCGACGTCCGGATCGGGCGACGTGCTGGCCGGCGTCATCGCCGGCCTCGCGGCGCGCGGCGCCACGCTGGCGCAGGCCGCCACCTGGGGCGTCGCGCTGCATGCGCGCGCGGGCGAACGCCTGGCCGAACGCTTTGGCAAACTGGGTTATCTGGCGCGGGAATTGTGCGATGGCATTCCCGCCCTGCTCGAACAAGCCGCCGGCGACAACGCCGACGCGGCGCCTAGACCATCCGGCCATTTCGCCGGTGGACCGAGGGTTGAACGATGATGGTTCGGCTCTTATAAAAGGCGTGCAATCCGACGAACCGGCCGGCGACATGCCAGTCTAATCCTGACTGTCGGATTCGTACCCCACGGGGCCGCGTATTGCGTCGGTTCCCTGATGGTTCGCGCTTGGGCCGACAGACCCATCGGGAACCGCAAGCTGCCGCCGACCCTCCAGCGCCTCACCTGGAGACGGCGGTAAAACGATAGACGTGAACGAGGAGTAAAACAAATGAAAGCTCTTAACAACGCATCGAAAATTCTGTTTGCTGCAGCACTGATGGCGAGCCTGGCCGCCTGCAAGAAGAGTGAACCCACCAGCACGACCGGTACCGGCGAAACGTCGGCCACCGCGCCGAGCAGCAGCTCGGGCACCAGCGGCACGACGGGCACCACCGGCACGGGCACCACCGGCGCGACGGGTACCACCGGCGCGACAGGCACCACGGGCGAGACCGGCACCGGCGCAACGGGCACCGGTACCACCGGCACGGGCACGACCGGCACCACCGGCACCGGTACCTCGGGCACCGGCACCTCGGGCACCGGCACCGGTTCTTCAGGTTCTTCCGGTTCGTCGGGCACGTCCGGCACGACCGGCAGCGACACGTCGGGCACCTCCGGCACGTCCGGCACGTCCGGGACCGGCACCTCGGGCCGCTGATCGTCATGGGGCAACGGCAAAGGGCCCTGAACGGCCCTTTGCCGTAAAAAAAGGGCCTGCACGCGCAGGCCCTTTCACATGATGCCGGCCGCGGCCGGCAAGGATCACGCCGTCGCCGGGCGGCCGCGGCGGAAGGCGAAGCGGCCTGCCTTCACGACCATGCGGAACACGAGGCGCACCATCACCAGCGTCAGGATCGCTTCGACGAACGTCATCACGAACGCCGGCACCGCGGTGAAGCGGGCTGCGCGACGGTGGAACTTGGCGACCATGCGGTCGCGGGCGATCTCGATGCTGTCGTAGAAGGTCGGGACGACCAGCAAGGTCAGCATCGTCGACGTGATCGTGCCGCCGATGATCGCGATCGCGAGCGGCTGGTAGAACTGGCCGGAATCGCCCAGGGCCAGCGCGACCGGGAACATGCCGGCGATCAGCGCGAACGTCGTCATCAGGATCGGACGCAGGCGGGCGCGGCCGGCGGCCATCAGCGCTTCCTCGCGGTCCATGCCTTCCGCTTCCCGCGTGCGGGCGGCGTCGAGCAGCAGGATCGCGTTCTTCGCCACGAGGCCCATCAGCATGATGATGCCGATGAAGCTCATCAGGTTCAGCGTGCCGTGCGTGAGGATCAGCGCGAGGACGACGCCGATCAGCGACAGCGGCAGCGACAGCATCACGGAGAGCGGCGCCGTGAACGAACCGAACTGCATCACGAGGATCAGGTACATCAGGCCGATGCCCGACACCAGCGCGATCGTCATCTGCGTGAACACCTCGGCCTGGTCCTTGCCGGCGCCGCCCAGCGACAGGCCGTAGCCCGGCGGGAAGTCCATCGACTTGGCCAGCTTCATGGCTTCGTCCGTCACCTCGCCGTTCGAGCGGCCTTCGACGTTGGCAGACACGGTGATCACGCGCTTGCCGTCCTTGTGCTCGATCGCCGACGGGCCTTTGCCCATCGTGATCTTGGCGATCTGGTCGAGCGGGACCATGGTGTTGGTGCCGGCGACGGCGATCGGCAGGCGTTCGATGTTTTCCAAGCCCAGGCGGTCTTCCGGCGCCAGGCGCACGGCCACGTCGCGGGTCTCGCCGGTCGGGTCGACCCAGTCGCCGACCTCGATGCCGGCGAACGCGACGCGCAGCGCGGTGGCGGCGTCGCCGACCGAGATGCCCATCATGTTCGCCAGGCCGCGGTCGAGCTCGATCTGCAGCTCGTCCTTCGGATCCTGCTGCGACAGCGTGACGTCGACGGCGCCCTTCACCTGGCGCAGCTTGTCCATGTACGCATTGGTCAGTTCCATCAGCTTGCGCGAATCGGGACCGGTGAACTCGATCTGCACGGGCTTGCCGTTGCCGTTCAAATCGTCCGTGACCGTGTACTCGGCGCCGACGAGGCGCGCGATCTTCCCGCGCAGTTCGACCGCGATCTCGGCGGCCGTGCGCGAGCGTTCGCGGCGCTTGCCGATGTCGACGTAGATGCGGCCGCCGGCCGAGTTGATCGAGCTGTTGGTTTCCTTCGTTTCCTTCAGCGTACGCGCGATCGCGGCGGCCTCTTCCATCTTCATCCTGGCGTAGCCGACCGATGACGACGCCGGGGTCCGCACTTCGATCGCGATCTGGCCGGCGTCCATCTTGGGCAGGAAGGCCGAGCCGCCGAACTTGCCGTGCAGGATGAGGGCCCCGACCAGGCTGGCGACGGCGATCAGCGCCATCCAGCGGCGGTGGTGCAGCGCCCAGGCGATGACGTGGCCGTAGCGGTTGGCCTGGTGGTCGAACCAGACGTTGAACTTCGCCAGGTATTTTTCGATGCCGCGCTTCGGCGCGTGGTGGTGGCCCGGCGGATCGCCCCAGTAGGCCGACAGCATCGGGTCGAGCGTGAACGAGATGAACAGCGACACGATCACCGAGCACGCGACCGTCAGCGCGAACGGGCGGAACCATTCGCCGGAAATGCCCGGCATGAACGCGACCGGAATGAACACGGCCATGATCGAGAACGTCGTCGAGGCGACGGCCATGCCGATCTCGGCGGTGCCTTCGAGCGCGGCGGTGCGGCGGTCGGCGCCGTTTTCCATGTGGCGCACGATGTTTTCGCGCACCACGATGGCATCGTCGATCAGCACGCCGATCGCCAGCGACAGGCCGAGCAGCGTCATGAAGTTCAGCGTGAAGCCGCACAGCCACACGGCGATGAACGCGGCCAGCACCGACGTCGGCAGCGACAGCGCCGTGATCAAGGTGGAACGCCAGGAATTCAGGAACGCGTACACGACGAAGATGGTCAGGACGGCGCCGAACACCAGCGATTCGATGACGTTGTTCAGGCTCCGCTGCGCCTCGTCGCCGCCGTCGCGCGTCACGTCCAGCTTGGTGCCTTGCGGCAGTTCCTTGTTGATCTCCTCGACCATCGCGCGCACCTTCTTCGCGATGCCCACGGTCGACGCTTCGCGCGAGCGGATGATCGAGATGCCGACGTTGGACTTACCGCTGCGCATCGAATAGGTGTCGATGTCGGCGAAGCCGTCCTTGACGTCCGCGACCTGGTTCAGGCGCACGATCGTGTCGCCGTTGCGCTTGACGACGACCTGCGAAAAATCTTCCGGATGCTCGATGCGCCCGACGAGGCGGATGCCCTTCTCGTCCAGCTCGCTGCGCACCTTGCCGACCGGCGCGTTCGTGTTCTGGCGCGACAGCGCACTCGTCACGTCGCTGACCGACACATTGTATTCACGCAGCTTTTGCGCGTGCAGCAGCACGGACAGTTCGCGCTTGAGCGAGCCGTTGACCTGCACGTTGGCGACGCCGTCGATGGCGCGCAGGCGGTCCGCCAGCTTGTCCTCGGCGAGGCGCGAGATCTCGGCATGGCTCAGGGTGTTGGACGACAGCGCCAGGTTCATGATCGGCTGGGCCGACGGGTCCACGCGCCGCAGCACCGGTTCGCGCATCTCGACCGGCAGCTTGTAGCGCACCCCGGCGATCGCGTTGCGCACGTCGTCCGAGGCTTCGATCAGGTTGCGCTTGAAGTCGAACTGCAACACGATCGTCGCGCTGCCTTCGTTGGCATACGAGTTGATCTCGGTGACGCCGGTGATCGCCTGCATCGGCTTTTCGAGCCGGTCGAGCAGCTCGCGCTCGCTCGTCTCCGGCGACGCGCCCGGGTACGGAATCGTGACCACGATGATCGGGATTTCGACGTCCGGGTTCTGGTTCACACGCAGCTTACTGAGCGCGAGCAGGCCCATGCACATCATGCCGATGACCAGCACGAGCGTGGCGATGGGCTTCTTGACACTGAAATTGGAAAGGAACATGACGGATTCCCCGGTTTATTTGGCCGGTGCCGGATTGCTGGCGGCGCTGGCCATCCTGGCGGCGGCGGTCAGCTCGACCTTCTGGCCGTCCTTCAGGCTGGAGCTCGGATGACGCAGCACGGTGTCGCCCGCGGCCAGTCCGCCCTTGACCTCGAAGCCGCCGGTGCGCGGGTCGCGCGGGCCTATCGCCAGATCGGCCTTGGCCAGTGAATTGCCCTTGACCTTCCAGGCATACGTCTTGTCGCCGTCGCGCACGAGGGCCGACTCCGGCAGCATCAGCGCGTCGGTCAGCTCGGCGTCGATATGGCCTTCCGCATACAGGCCGGCCACGCGCGGACGGGCTTCGTTCGCAAAGCCGACGAGCACCTCGACCTGGCGGGTGACGTCGTTCGCGCTCGGGTCGATGCGCTTCACGACGCCGGCGAACTTTTGCTCGCCATAACCGTTCACGCGGAACATGACGGGCTGACCGACCTTGACGGCGGCGATCTTGTCGGCCGATACCCGGCCTTCGAAGCGCATGCTCGTCGGATCGATCACCTTCAGCAATTCCTTGCCGACGGCGGCCGTGTCGCCCGGCGACACCTTGCGGTCCGATACGATGCCGTCGAACGGCGCGCGCACGACGGTGCGGGTCACCTGCTGCTGGGCGGCGACGAGGCGCGCGCGCGCGGCCGAGACGTCGCTCTGGGCATTGTTGCGGCGCACTTCCGCATCGTCCAGGGCCTGGGCCGAGGTCATGCCGGACTGGCGCAGCGTCTTCATGCGCTCGAGGGCGCGCTGCGACTGGTCGAACGCCTGGGTGGACGCGCGCAGCGCTTCCTGGGCCGACATCAGGCTGTCGCGGATGGACGTCTCGTCGAGCTTGACGAGCACGTCGCCTTTCTTGACCGCATCGCCGTTTTCTTTGAGCACTTGCAGCACGACGGCGGACACTTCCGCGCGCAAGTCGGCCTTGCGTTCCGGTTGGATCGAGCCCGTGATCACGGGGCCGTTCGCGAGCGCGCTGCTCTGCACGGTCAACACATCCTCGGGCGCCACCAGCAGCTGGACGGCCTTGCCATCCTTCTGCTTGCCGTCCGCCTGCGCGGTAGCGGCGTCGGGCTTGGCCGGGTCCCTGTCGTGTTTGCCGCATGCACTGAGTGCGGAGGCAATAGCAAGGAAGATTATAGTTTTGCGCAACATTTCTTGGTTCCCCCGAGATGGACTCGTTACCTGTATAAAAATAAGACGACAAAAGGCCAGCGGGCAGTATCAGTGAGGCCGTCTTTACCGTCAATTGACGGTTCGGCAAAGCGCGGTTTTGATGGGATGAACTGCAGATAGGCGGGATGAAATGCGTTTGGCCGAGTATGAATTGCACGACAAAACGGACAGATGGACGTCCGGGTGGACGGTGACGGTGACCAAACCGGGGCTCCCGCCTGCGCGGACCGACGACCGACTCGAACGCCGTCGTTCGCGCGCAGGCGCACTGGCGTCCGGAATAAGATTTCGAAAAAAGTGACGTCATTCCCGCGAAAGCGGGAATAGTGCCCCCGGCACTATTCCCTCCATGCTGAGCCATAGAATTTTGTACGTCAAAGATACGGTAGTCTCTTAAACGGACTGACTTCGGCACTTCTGCATGGGGAACAGCCCGGTGGGCTGTTCGCGCCTTCGCGGGAACGACGGCTTTTACCTATCCATGAAAATCAATTGCGCGGGTTGGAAATGATTCCGGACACCAGTGCGCGAAGGCGGCGATCCGATTTATTTACTTGGCAAACAGGTGATACACCAGGTTGCCCATCAGGATGCCGGTGACGATGCCGCCACCGATCTCGACCAGCGTATGCCCCATCCGCTCGCGCAGCGTCTTGTGGCCGGCCGTGTCCGCGGCCAGGCGGTTGATGGCGGCCGCCTGGCGGCCGACGTGCTGGCGCAGGCTGTTTGCATCGATCATCACGATGAAGCACAAGGTGACGGCCACGCCGAACGCCGGATGGCCGATGCCCTCGCGCAGCGCGATCAGGGTCGCCATGCTCGTGACGGTGGCGCTGTGGTTGCTGGGAAAACCGCCGTTGCCGACGAGGTTGAACGCCCAGCGCCCCTGGCGCGCACTGTTGATGAGGAACTTGATCGGGCCAACCACGAGCCAGGTCAGCACCGGGGTGACCAGATAAGAAAAATCCATGCGAAATCCATTCAGGCTGAAATACGGGAGGCATGACGCCGGGCGGCATTATGGCAGATGCCATGTCGCGAGAGCAATTCGATGCGGCCGTCGCCATGCTTGTCAAGACGACATCCGATGCGCCCGTCAGAGAGGGAACCGGGTTAATATCCGCCGTGTGGTATTTCAGTCAATAAGGAGCCGTGCATGCAACATTTCAGGTTGTCGTTCGTGGTCGCCGCCGTCCTGCTGGCATTGGCCGGCTGGTGGGGCTTTTCCCACGGCGGCGCCGCCGGCCTCGTGCAAGGCCTGTGGATCGCGGCCGTGCTGGGCGTGCTCGAAATCTCGCTCTCGTTCGACAACGCGGTCGTCAACGCCTCCGTCCTGCGCAACTGGAACGCGTTCTGGCAAAAGCTGTTCCTCACGGTCGGCATCGTCGTCGCCGTGTTCGGCATGCGCCTGCTGTTTCCCCTGCTGATCGTGTCGGTCGCGACCGGCCTCGGTCTCATCGACGTCTGGCACATGGCGGTGGACAGCCCGGCCGAGTATGCCCGCAACCTGGCGTCGCGCCACGCCGAAGTGGCCGCGTTCGGCGGCGCGTTCCTGCTGCTGGTCTTCCTCAACTTCCTGTTCGACGAAGAAAAGGAACTCCACTGGCTGGGCTGGATCGAAGAAAAGATCGGCAAGTACGGCACGGAAGGCCTCGCCATCCTGCTCACCCTGCTCGCCGCGTTCGGCTGCATGAGCCTCGTCGCGCAGGACCGCAAGCTGTCGGTGCTGATCGCCGGCGTCGTCGGCGTGCTCGTGTATGTGGGCGTGAACTGGTTTTCCGGGCTGCTGGAGGAAGAGGAATCCGATCCGGCCGTCGGCAAGCTGATTTCGCAGGGCAGCCTCGGCGGCTTCATCTACCTGGAAGTGCTGGACGCGTCGTTCAGCTTCGACGGCGTGATCGGCGCGTTCGCGATCACGAACGACGTGGTCGTGATCATGCTCGGCCTCGCCATCGGCGCGATGTTCGTGCGGTCGCTGACCGTGTTCCTCGTGCACAAGGGCACGCTGGAGGAATTCGTCTTCCTCGAGCACGGCGCGCACTACGCGATCGGCATCCTGGCCCTGATCATGTTCGCCAGCGTCGAGTACGAGATTCCCGAATGGTTCACCGGCCTGTCCGGCGTGGCGTTCATCCTGATATCGCTGTGGTCGTCGATCCGCTACAAGAAACGCGAAGCGCTGGAATCGGCGACCTGAAACCCTCATCCCTCAATCGAAAGGAAGCAAGATGGCGATCAGTTTGCAGAAAGGCGGCAACGTCAACCTGTCCAAGGAAGATCCGAACCTCAAAAAGGTCATCATCGGCCTCGGCTGGGACCCGCGCTCGACCGACGGCGCCACCTTCGACCTCGACGCCAGCGCCTTCCTGCTGCGCGGCGACGGCAAGGTGCGCGGCGATGCCGACTTCATCTTCTACAACAACCTGCAATCCAGCGACGGTTCCGTCAAGCACACGGGCGACAACCGCACGGGCCAGGGCGAAGGCGACGACGAGCGCCTCCTCGTCGATCTCAGCCGGGTGCCGCCGGACATCGAGAAAATCGCGTTTTCCGTCACCATCCACGAGGCCGACCAGCGCCGCCAGAATTTCGGCCAGGTGGCGCGCGCCTTCATCCGCTGTCTGAACGCGGACGGCGAGCGCGAGATCGCCCGCTACGACCTGTCGGAAGACAGGTCGACGGAGACGGCCATGATTTTCGGCGAGCTCTACCGCTACGGCAACGAGTGGAAATTCCGCGCCGTCGGCCAGGGCTTCAACGGCGGCCTCGGCCCCCTCGCCCGCTCGTTCGGGGTGAACGTATAAGCCTGTGATGTTTTGACAATCCGCGCGCCTGTGTTCAGAATGGGCGCGCCTCGTCACGTCCGATATCAACCATTCTTTGCGCACCCATCATGCCCAAGACCCTGCCGCGCCGCGCCATCGCCATCCTCGCCTCCGTCGTCATCGCCGCCGTGGCGCTGTTCGCCCTGTACACGTGGATCGTGCTGCACTGGTCGTATTCGGAAGGCGAACGGGCCGGCTACCTGCAAAAACTGTCGCGCAAGGGCTGGCTGTGCAAGACGTGGGAAGGGGAACTCCTGCTGTCGAGCATGCCGGGCGCGATTCCCGAACGCTTCAATTTCACCGTCCGCGACGAGGCCGTCGTGCGCCAGCTGCAGGCCGCGATGGGACAGCGCGTGCAGCTGACCTATGCCCAGCACGTCGGCGTGCCGACCTCGTGCTTCGGTGAGACGGAATACTTCGTCGAAAAGGCTGTCACCGGCGGTTCCAATCCTGTGTCGCCGAGCAATATGTGACGTCGCGCCACAAGAAATGTTATACGCAAACATTTCTGTTGCCGCGTAGTCCGCCGTGCCCTACACTCCTGTGAACAAACAGGAGACACACATGCAACACAACGCCATCCGCACCATCGTCATCGTGGGCGGCGGCACGGCCGGCTGGATGGCCGCGGCCCCGCTGGCCCAGCGGCTCGGCAAGCGCTGCGAGATCGTGCTGGTGGAGTCGCCCGAGATCGGCACGATCGGCGTCGGCGAAGCGACCTTGCCCACGATCCGCTTCTACAACAACGCCCTCCAGCTGGACAACGCCGACTTCATGAAGAAGACGCAGGCGACCTTCAAGCTCGGCATCGATTTCCAGGACTGGGGCCACCTCGGCAACCGCTTCTTCCACGGTTTCGGCGACTTCGGCCCGCCCATCAACGGCCTGTCCCCGCACCACCACTGGCTGCACCTGGCGCGCGCGTTCGACAAGATGCCCGCGCTGGAAAACTGGTCGGTGGCGTCCAGGATGGCGTGCGAGAACAAGTTCACGATGCCCGCAAACACGCAGCCGGGCGTCACGGACGCCTTTTCCTTCGGCTTCCAGTTCGATGCGGGCCTGTACGCGGCCTACCTGCGCGACTACGCGACGGCGCGCGGCGCCACCCGCATCGAAGGCATGATCGTGGGCGTCGACCAGCATCCGGAAACGGGCTTCGTGACGGGCCTGCGCCTGCGCGACGGCCGCACGGTCGAAGGCGACCTGTTCATCGACTGCTCGGGCTTCCGCGGCCTGCTGATCGAAGACACGCTCAAGGCCGGCTATGAGGACTGGAGCGAGCACCTGCCCTGCAACAGCGCGCTCGCCGTCCCGTGCGCGCGCGTGGAACCGGTCACGCCGTACACCCGTTCGACGGCGAAGGGGTCGGGCTGGCTCTGGCGCATCCCCCTGCAGCACCGCACGGGCAACGGCCATGTGTACAGCAATGCGTTCACGACGGACGAGCAGGCGCGCCGGGACCTGCTCGACGGCCTCGATGGCGCAGCGCTGGACGAACCGCGCCAGCTGCGCTTCGTCACGGGCCGGCGCAAGAAGTCGTGGGTCAAGAACGTCGTGGCCGTGGGCCTGTCGGCGGGCTTCGTGGAACCGCTGGAATCGACGAGCATCAGCCTGATCGAGACCGCGGTCGGCAAGCTGATCGAATTGTGGCCGGACCGCGACTTCCGCCCCGAGCTGGCGGCCGAATTCAACCGCGTGATGGGCTCGCGCTACGAATCCGTGCGCGACTTCATCATCCTGCACTACAAGCTGACGAAGCGCGACGACACGCCGTTCTGGCGCTATTGCGCGAACATGAAGATCCCGGATTCCCTCGCGCACCAGATCGAATTGTTCCGCACGACGGGCCGCATCACGATCCTCGACCGCGACGGCTTCGCCGAACCGTCGTTCATCGCGATGCTGATGGGTCTGGGCGTCGTGCCGGAGCGCTACGATCCGTTCGCGGACGACGTCGACATGCGCCAGCTGCACGGCCACTTCGCCGGGCTGCGCGATCTCATCGCGCAGACGGTGGCGAAGATGCCGGGGCATCGGGCGTATCTGGAGAGGAACGCGAAGGCGTAAATAGATCGCAGCGTCGTTCCCGCGAAGGCGGGAACCCATGCCGAGCGTCCGAAGCCGGCCTACGAAGCACACTGCAGTGCTTCCAAGTTACCGCATCCTGTTGCTCAGCATGGAGGGAATAGCGCCAGGGGCGCGATTCCCGCTGTCGCGCGAACGACGTTGTCGGACTACTCGTGATCCCGGTCGGCCCGCTGCTTGGCCACCGCGTCCGCCAGCCGCATCGCCGCCTGCACCTTCGACGGCTGCTGCGAGAACCTGCCCAGCACTTCGCGTGCGAGGTCTTCCGATTCGGCGCGCTGCTTGGCCTCGGCCTGGCGCGCCTCGATCTGTTCGCGCAGCGCGGCCAGTTCCGCCACCTGCTCTTCCTGGCGCGCGGATTCCAGTTCGACGAGACGCTTCTTCGCCTCCATCATTTCCTGCGTGGCCAGCGCGGTCTTGCGCTGCATCTCGGCCGCCAGCTGGGCGTTGGCCAGTAACGCGCGCTGGGCGTCGCGCTTGTCGAGCGCGGCCTGCGCCGCGGCCTGTTCGGCCGCCTCGCGCATCTTGGCCAGCTGCGCGCGCTCCGCTTCGGCGGCGGCGCGGGCTTCGGCCGCCGCGACGGCCGCGCGCTCGGACGCCATTCGCGCCGCCGCCGCGTCGTTGGCGCGCACGTCGGCGGCCGTCTGCTGCTGTTGCGACGTCAGCTTTTGCTCCAGCAGCAGCAAAGCGTCGTGGGCGGCGTCGGCGGCGGCGCGTTCCGCCGCCAGCAATTCTTCCGTCAGCTGCTGCTGGCGCCGTTCGTGGGCGGCGCGGTCGGCCTGCGCCTGCGCCAGTTCCGCCGCGCGGGCCGCCTGGACGCGCTGGGCGTCGGCGATCGCCTGTTCGTGTGCCGCCTGGCGCGCCGCATGTTCGGTGATGGCCCGCTGCGCGTCGATGGCGGCCTGGCGCTCGGCGGCGATGCGCTGCTCGCTCTCGGCCTGCGCGGCCAGCAGGGCCGCGTGTTCCTGTTCCGCGGCGGCGCGGCGGGCGTCGATCTCGGCCTGCTGCGCCGACAGCAGCTCGCGCTGGGCCTGCAGACGCGCCGCGTGCTCCTGCTCCGCGGTGGCGAGGCGCGCGTCGATCTCGGCCTGCTGCGCCGTGAGCATATCGCGCTGGGCCTGCAGACGCACGGCGTGTTCCTGCTCCGCCGCGGCGAGGCGCGCCGCCGTTTCGGCCTGCAACGCGGCGATCTCGCGCTGCAAGGTCTCGACGCGCTCGGCCAGTTGCGCCGCCTGTTCCTGCTCGGCGGCGGCGCGAGCTTCGGCCGCAGCGGCGAGTGCGCGCTCCGCCTCGATGCGTGCCTGCTGGCGCGCCAGCGCGTCCTGCTCGGCCTGCACGCGCGCCTGTTCGGCCTCGGCCAGTTCCCGTGCCTGCGCCGCACGCTGCCCGGCGAGGCGCGCCGCTTCGCGTTCGCGTTCGGTCTGTTCGGCCTGCGCGGCCACTTCGGCCTCGAGCGCGGCGTTCTGCGCGCTGCGCGCGGCGGCCGCGGCCTCCGACAGCGCCGCACGTTCCTCGGCCAGCTGGCGCTCGCGCTGCTGCGCATCGAGATCGCGCTGCGCCGCGACCACGGCCGCGCGATCCGCCTCCGCGCGCAGGCGCGCCTGTTCGGCCGCTTCGCGCTCGGCGTGCAAGCGGGCCTCGCTCTGCTGCGCCTCTTCCTCTTCGGCCGCGGCGCGGGCCATGGCCACGTCGCGCAGCTTGCGGTCGGCCTCGATGCGGGCTTGGGTCGCGGCCAGGATACGGGCCTCGGCTTCGCGCCGCGCGGCCGCGGCCTCGAACGACATCTGTTCCTGGCGCTCGCGGTGGATGGCCGCGTCGCGCAATTCTTTTTCCGTCTGCAGGCGCATGCGCAGCGATTGCGCGGCCGTCCGTTCCGATTCCACCTGGGCCAGTGCGATGGCTTCGCGTTCCTGCTCGATATGCGCGAGGGCCCGCGCTTCCTCGAGCGCGCGCGCCTCCGCGGCCGCGCGCGCGAACGCGGACGCCAGCGCGACCTGGTCGGCCCGCTCGCGCTGCTGCGCCAGTTCCAGTGCTTCCGCCTCCGCCTGCGCCAGCTTTTCGGCCGTCTGGCGCGCAGCCCGTTCGGCCCGCTCGCGTTCGCGCGCGAGGATCGCCACACGAGCGTCGGCGCTGGCGCTGTGGTGCACTTCCTCGCGCGCCGCGTGCACGGCGGCCACGCGCTCGGCCGCCTGCAGGCGTGCCTGCTCGGCGTGGATGGCGAGATCCTCGGCGTCGCGCTGGGCGCGGGCGGCGATCTCGGTGTCGATGCGCGCCTGTTCGGCCGCGCGCTTGCGGGCGTCTTCCTCGGCGCGGGCGCGCGCCTCGGCCGCCAGGCGGATCTGCGTGTCGGATTCGACGCGGGCGCGCAGCCCGGCCGTCTCCTGGCGGACCGCTTCGAGTCGCTCGGCGGCGGCCTTGGCGGCGGCGCGCAGGGTTTCGATGCGGTCGCGGTTCGCCTCGATCGCTTCTTCCGACGCCTGCGCGTTCGCGAGCGCGGCGGCCGCCGCTTCGGCGTCGATAGCCGCGCGTTCCTCGGCCAGGCTGCGGGCCCGCGCCTCGGCATGGGCGCGGTTCTCGGCCGCCACCGCGGCCTTCGCCTCCGCCTCCACGCGCGCGATGCCTTCCTTGATCGCACGCTGTTCCAGATGTTCGCGCTGCGGCTCGACCTGCGGCGCCGCGTGGTCCTGGGCGGCGGGCATCAGGTCGATCGTGAAATCGGCGTCGTCTTTCTGTGCAGATGGATCGTTGCGGTCGGCGTCGGTCATGGGAGGCTCGTCAAGTGGCGTGCGGGCCCGGACGAGTCCGCGTCTAGATTATGCGGCATGGCTCCGTTTCGTGTCACGCCGAGCTGCATCGTGAAACAACGCCAATTCCGGGTTTAGATGACCGGCCACAAAGGCGGCTCGTCCATCAGCGCCACCTGCTCGCGCAACTCGAGGATACGGTCTTGCCAGTAGCGCTGGGTATTGAACCAGGGAAAAGCCGCGGGGAACGCGGGATCGTCCCAGCGCATCGCCAGCCACGCCGAGTAATGGATCAGCCGCAGGGTGCGCAGCGCCTCGACGAGGTACAGCTGGCGCGGGTCGAATTCGCAGAAATCCTCATAGCCGGCCAGCACGTCGCCCAGCTGGCGCACCATCTCCTGGCGCTCGCCCGACAGCAGCATCCACAGGTCTTGCACGGCCGGGCCCATGCGGCTGTCGTCGAAGTCGACGAAGTGCGGGCCGTCGGCCGTCCACAACACATTGCCCACGTGACAGTCGCCGTGCAGGCGCAGCAGCGGCAGTGCGCCGGCGCGGTCATAGCAGCGGGCGACGCCGTCCAGGGCCTGGTCGAGCACGCTCGTGTACGCCGTCAGCAACTCGGGCGGAATGAAACCGTGGCCAATGAGCCAGGCGCGCGGTTCACGGCCGAAGGTGTCGAGGTCGAGCCGGGGGCGCTCGGCGTAGGTTGCCGACGCGCCCACCGCGTGGATGCGGCCGATGAAGCGGCCGATCCATTCCAGTGTCGACGGATCGGACAACTCCGGCGCGCGGCCGCCGCGGCTCGGAAACACGGCGAAGCGGAAGCCGTCGTGCTCGTGCAGGGTGCGGCCGTCGAGGACGTCGGCCGGCACGACGGGCACTTCCTGGTCGGCCAGCTCCTGCACGAACGCGTGTTCCTCGAGGATGGCGGCGTCGCTCCAGCGTCCGGGCCGGTAGAACTTGACGACGACGGGCTGGCCCTCTTCGCGGCCGACGCGGTAGACGCGGTTTTCGTAACTGTTCAGCGCCAGCAGGCGGCCGTCGCCGCGCAGGCCGACGCTGTCGACGGCGTCCAGGACCATCAGCGGGTCGAGCCGCGAGAAGGGATGACTGTCGGGGATGTCGGGATTGTGCATTCCGCCATTGTAAGGCGGGCGACCGGGACGCGCATTTTTTCGCCGGCCGGGGGGCGAGAGGCGTTACACTGGCGCCTTCAACGCAAGGATACGCAACAATGCAACTCGACCAGCCCCTCTCCGAAAAAGAATTCGACGACCTCGACAACTTCCTCCTGTCCGATCGCTGCTCCGACGACGCGATGACGATGGACACGCTGCACGGCTACCTGACCGCCATCGCGATCGGCCCGGAAACCATCATGCCGGCCGAGTGGCTGCCGCATGTGTGGGGCGAGGCGGGTGCCGTGCCCAAGTGGAAGAATCCGAAGGAGGAAGAGCGCATCGTCAACCTGATCATGCGCTTCATGAACGAGGTGCTCGTCACCTTCGAAGTTGCGCCCAAGGAATTCGAGCCGCTGTACGTCGAGCACGAGATCGACGGCGAGACCCTGATCGACGCGGAAGCGTGGTGCTGGGGTTTCTGGGAAGGCATGGAACTGCGTCCAGGCTCGTGGAACGAGATCTGGGAGTCGGAAGCGGCGCCGCTGATGCGCCCGATCTACCTGCTGGGCGCGGACGAGATCGAGGAAAGCGAACTGGCGGAAGTCGAGAATCCGAAGCTGGCGCACAAGCTCGCGCTGGAGATCGAAGCCAACCTGCCGGGCATCCACCGCTTCTGGCTGCCACGCCGCAAGGCCGCCGTCGAGACGGTGCGCCGCGACGAACCCAAGGTCGGTCGCAATGACGACTGCCCTTGCGGCAGTGGGAAAAAGTACAAGAAGTGCTGCGGGGCCAATGACTAAAACCGGGGTCAGACCCCAGTTTTAGTTAATAGCTCAGCGGAAAAGTCGGTAAGGCTATTGCACAAAATCGGGGTCTGACCCCGGTTGACATTACGCGGCTTCGGCCAACCGGCTTTCGAACAACGCCGCCAGCAAATCGGACTGGCTGACGACACCCAGGAACACGGCACGCTCGTCCACCACGGGAATGTGGTGGAATCCGACATTGCTCATCAGGGGCACGAGCGTCGCGATCGGTTCGTTCGCCTCGACCACGGCGACCTTCGTCGACATCAACTCCCCCACCGTCGCCGCCCGATCCGGCCGCACGCCCAGCACGTGGGCGAACAGGCCGCGCAGGCGTTCGCCCACGGTCTGGTAATCGTCCAGGCCAGCATGGTGCAGGAAATCACCCTGCCCGATGATGCCGGCCACGCGGTGCGACGCGTCCAGCACGGGCAGCGCGTGCAGGTTGTGGTGGCGCAGCAGGCGCCAGGCCTCAGCCAGCGGCATGTCCGGGGTGGCCGTCACGACGTCCTTCGACATGATCGCGCCGCAATTCACGGTGCCGAAGCGGCGCGCGTAGGCGCGTTGTTCCGTCTGCAGCAGGATCTCTTCCAGGTCGTCGCGGCTGACGTCCAGCACCTGGCCGTAGCGGGCCAGCACGGCGTCCAGGTCCTCGGCCGTGAAGCCCAGGCGCGCCATCGGCGGCTGGTCGCCCGTCGCGTGCGCTTCCTTCTGCGCCGTGCGCAGGATCGATTTCTGGTTGTGCGGATAGCGCCGGCCCGTCAGGTTGTTGAAGACGAGCGCGGCCAGCACGATCAGGGTCGAATTCAGGCACACGGGCAGAAACGCGAACTTGAAGCCGACCGCATGGATGGCCGGGCCGCCGAGGACGGCCGTCAGCGCCACCGCGCCGCTGGGCGGGTGCAGGCAGCGCAACACGAACATCACGAAGATCGCGCAGGCGCCGGCCAGCGGTGCCGCCAGCGCCGGATTGTCGACGGCCTTCGCGCAGATGATGCCGACCAGCGCGGAAATCGTATTCCCCCCGATCACCGACCACGGCTGGGCCAGCGGGCTGGCCGGCACGCAGAACAACAGCACGGCCGATGCGCCCATCGGCGCCACCAGGGTCAACGGCACGATGCCGGAGCCCTTCGTGAGCATGTCGCTGAGGATCGCCGTCACGAACAGCCCGACGAGGGCCCCTGCCACCGCGCGCATGCGTTCCCCGCGCGGCACCGTATTGGGTTGCGGGACGAACGAGCGCAACCAGTCCAGACTTTTTTCCAACTTCTTTCCTGTCGATTGTGAAAAAACGGGCAACGGCTGGCGCCGCCAAAAAATATCACGTTATGATATATTATTTGGTTCCCAAAGCCAACGCCCTCGAGTCATATCAGCCTGTGAAAGACGACACCCCTCCGCTGTCCAAGACGGATTTCGCCGCATTGTCGGAATTCCGCTACCAGATGCGGCGCTACGAGCGCTTCTCCGAAAACGCCGTGCAGGCGGAAGGCATCACGCCGCTGCAATACCTGCTCCTCCTGCACATCAAGGGGTTTTCCGGACGCGAATGGGCCACCGTGGGCGAGCTGGCCGAACGGCTGCAGGCCAAGCAGCACGGCGTCGTCGCGCTCGTCACGCGCTGCGAAGCCGGCGAGCTCGTGGCGCGCCGCACGAACGCCGAGGACCGCCGCCGTGTCGAGGTGCACCTGTTGCCGAAAGGCGAAGCACTGTTGACGCGCCTCGCCGCCGTCCACCGCGCCGAGCTGCGCGCCTTGCAAGGCGTCTTTACCGTTCCCAATCTTGTATAACAACATGAAACCTGCCCCCCATCCTTCCACGCCGCGGCGCGATTTTTCGGGCGACGTCCGCCTGCTGCGCATCGTTGCCCTCGCGGCGCTCATCGGCGGACTCAGCACGGTCGCCGCGCGCGTCCTGCTGACCATGATCCGCTTCTTCACGGACTTGTTCTTCTACGGAAAATTCTCGTTCTCTGAACTGTCGCCGGCCGACAACACGCTGGGCGCCTGGGTCATCGTCATCCCCGTGATCGGCGGCCTCATCATCGGCCTGATCGCCCGCTACGGCACCGAGGCGATCCGCGGCCACGGCATTCCCGAGGCGATCGAGGCGATCCTGTTCAAGCGCAGCGCCATGTCCCCGAAGGTCGCCGTGCTGAAACCGCTCTCGTCCGGCATCGCGATCGGCAGCGGCGGCCCGTTCGGCGCCGAGGGCCCGATCATCATGACGGGCGGCGCCATCGGCTCGCTGATCGCCCAGCACTTCCACCTGACGGGCGGGGAACGCAAATCGCTGCTCGTGGCGGGTGCCGTGTCCGGCATGACGGCCGTGTTCGGCACGCCGGTGGCCGCCGTGCTGATGGCCGTCGAACTGCTGCTGTTCGAACTGCGTCCGCGCAGCCTGCTGCCGGTGGCGACGGCGTGCGCCGTGGCCGGCTTCCTGCGTCCGCTCGCGATCGGCGCCGGCGCCCTGTTCCCGCTGCAGACCGCGCCCGTGAGCCCGATCGCCCTCGGCTCCTGCCTGGTGGCCGGCATCGCGTGCGGCGCGCTGGCGTGGCTGATGTCGACGGCGCTGTACCGCGTCGAGGACGCCTTCCACCGCCTGCCCTTCCACTGGATGTGGTGGCCGGCGCTGGGCGGCCTCGCCGTCGGCATCGGCGGCTATTTCCAGCCGCGCGCTTTAGGCGTCGGCTACGACGTCATCGGCGATCTGCTGCACAACCATATGGTCGCAAGCGCCATCGTCGCCCTGCTGGCCGTGAAACTCGTCATCTGGCTGATCGCGCTCGGCTCCGGCACGTCCGGTGGCGTGCTGGCCCCGTTGCTGATGCTCGGCGCGGGCCTCGGCGCCGTGCTGGGCCCGTACCTGCCCGGTGCCGATCCCGCGCTGTGGCCGCTCGTGTTCATGGCGGCGACGCTGGGCGGCATGATGCGCGCACCCGTGATGGCCGTCGTGTTCGCGTTCGAACTCACGCACGACGCCAACTCCCTGCTGCCGCTGCTGGCCGCGTCCGCCGGCGCCTACGGCTTCACGGTGCTGACGATGGGCCGTTCGATCCTGACGGAAAAGATCGCCCGCCGCGGCCACCACATCTACCGCGAGTACGGCATCGACCCACTCGAACGCCACAGCGTGGCCGAGGTGATGAGCACGAACGTGGTGCACATCGATGCCGACGCCACCATCGGCGACGTGCTGGCCACGCATTTCGGCCCGGACCAGAAGCACCGCGGCTTCCCCGTCACGCGTGGCGGCCTCATCGTCGGCATGGTCGAGCGCGGCACATTGAACGGCCACGCACCGGCGACCCGCGTCGGCGCGCTGTTCGGCGCCAATCCGCCGCTCGTCGCGCTGCCGGGCGAAACCTGCCGCGCCGTCGCGACGCGCCTCGCCGTGCATGGCATCGAACGGCTGCCGGTCGTGGCGCAGTCGGGCAACGCGCAACTGCTGGGCGTGGTCAGCCGCAGCGACCTGATCAAGGCGACAGCCACCCTGCACGACGAGGAACACGAGCGGCGCACCTTGCGCACGCTGCCTTTAGTGCGCCGCAATTGAGGTAAATTGAGGAAAGGCCAGCAGGCCCAGCGAGATACTGAACAATTATGTACGATAAGCAACCCGCGCCCGCGCGTTGTGTCATTCTTTTCGAGGACAAGAACATGATCAAGCACACCCTGCTCGCCGCCGCCCTCGCCGCCGCGGCCTTTACCGCCCAGGCCGCCGCGCCGATGGTCAAGACGCCCGCCCCCGGCTTTTACCGCGTGATGGTCGGCGACATCGAAATCACGCCGATCAGCGACGGCACCTTCGACCTGCCGATGGACCAGTACATGCACCAGAAGCCGGAACTGACGCGCGCCGCCATTGCGAAGAATTTCCTCAAGCTGCCTGTGGAAACCTCCGACAACGCTTTCCTGATCAACACCGGCAGCAAGCTGGTGCTGGTCGACACGGGCGCCGGTGTCCTGATGGGCCCGACCGTCGGCAAGTTCGTCAGCAACCTCAAGGCGGCCGGTTACCAGCCGGAGCAGATCGACGAGATCTACATCACCCATATGCATGGCGACCACGTCGGCGGCCTCGTCAACAACGGCAAGCGCGTGTTCCCGAACGCGATCGTGCGCGCTGGCAAGGCCGACGCCGACTTCTGGCTGAGCCAGGCGAACATGGACAAGGCGCCGGCCGACAAGAAAGATTTCTTCAAGGGCGCGATGGCCTCGATCAACCCCTACGTCGAGGCCGGCAAGTTCAAGCCCATCGACGCGGACGGCGAACTGGTCCCGGGCGTTTCCGCCATCGCCGAGCACGGCCACACGCCGGGCCACACGGTGTACGCGGTGGAAAGCCATGGCCAGAAGCTCGTGCTGATCGGCGACCTGATCCACCTGGCGGCCGTCCAGTTCGACAATCCGCAGGTGACGATCGCCTTCGACAACGACGAGAAGGCGGCCTACGCGGCGCGCAAGAAAGTGTTCGACGACGCGGCCAAGAACGGCTGGATGATCGGCGGCGCGCACCTGCAGTTCCCGGGGCTGGGCCATCTGGCCAATCAGGGCAAGGGGTATCGCTGGGTTCCGGTGAACTACACGCAGATGCGTTGAACAAGCACCGTCGTTCCCGTTCCCGCGAAAGCGGGAACAGCCAACCGGTTTGTTCCCCATGCTGAAGTCCCGAAGTCGGTCCGTTTAAGACGCTACAGTCTCTTTGACGGTCCGGATTCTGTAGCTCGGTACGGAAGAATAGTGCCGGGGCACTATTCCCGCTTTCGCGGGATGACGGGACATTTGTCAGTCCCGCTGCGCCTCGATCCCCGCCAGCAACCCCGCCAGCTCGTCCATGTCGACGGGCTTCACGAGGTGGTGATCGAACCCCGCCTCGAACGCCGCGCGGCGGTCCTGTTCCTGACCGTAGCCCGTGACGGCCACCAGCACGATCGCCCCCGTCTGCGCATCCGCGCGCAGACGGCGCGCGAGTTCGTTGCCGTCCATGTCCGGCAGGCCGATGTCCAGCAGCGCCACATCCGGCCGCTGGTGGCGCGCGCGCTCGAGCGCCCGGTGCGAATCGTGTTCGACGTCGACCAGGTAGCCGCACGCTTCCAGCAGCATGCCCAGCGTGGCCGCGGCGTCGACGTTGTCGTCCACCACGAGCACGCGCAGCGGACGCCGTCCGCCGGCCACCACGCCGCCCGTGCCGGCGTAGTCCCCGGATGACGACTGCCGCGGCGCCGGTTCCATCAGCGGCAGCGCCACCTCGAACGTACTGCCCTGCCCCAGGCCCGGACTCGTGCACGCGACCGTGCCGCCGTGCAGCTCGACGAGATTCTTGACGAGCGCGAGCCCGAGCCCCAGGCCACCCTGCGCGCGGTCGACCGAGCGCTGCGCCTGCGTGAACAGGTCGAACACCTGGCCCGTCAGTTCCGGCTCCATGCCGATGCCCTCGTCGCGCACCGTCAGATGCAGGCGGCCGCGCGCCGTAGCGACGGCCGCCGCGTCGACCGTGGCCGCGACGTCGATGCGGCGGTCTTCCGGCGTGTACTTGGCCGCGTTGTTGAGCAGGTTCGCGAGCACCTGCACGAGGCGCGCCTTGTCGCCGAGGACCAATGCGTCCGGATCGGCGATGTGGACGGCGAGGTGCTGGCGGCGCGCCTCGAACATGGGGCGGACCTGCTCGATCGCCTCGTCGACGATGGTGCGCGCCGCCACGGGCGCGCGCGCGAGCTTCACCAGCCCGCGCGTGACGCGCGAGACGTCGAGCAGGTCGTCCACGAGACTCGTCATGTGCCGCACCTGACGGCCGATGATGGCGCTGCTCTGGCGCACCCGCGCCTCGTCCAGGCGGCCGATGCGCAGGAGGTCGGCGGCGGCGCTGATCGGCGCCAGCGGGTTGCGCAATTCGTGTGCCAGCATCGCGAGGAATTCGTCCTTGCGGCGGTCGGCCGCGCGCAGCTTGTCCTCGGCCGCCCTGCGCTCCGTGATGTCGCGGAAGAACGAGACGAGACCGCCGTCGGCCGTGGGATAGGCGCGCACCTCGCACCAGATCTCGACGCCGTCCGGCAACCGCTGGCGGTACTCCGCCGTACCGGCCACGCGGTCGCGCATCACGCGGCGGTACATGCGCCCGGCCTCGCTGTCGATCGCTTCCGGCCAGATGTCCCAATGGTTGCGCCCGATGATGTCGTCGGGATCCAGGTGCGCGATGCGCTGGCCGGCCGGATTCATCTGCAGCACGGTCCAGTCGCGGTCGAGCAGCATGAAACCTTCCGCGATGGTGTCGATGATCGTGCGGCTGCGGTCGCGCTCCTCGCGCAGCGTCGCCTGCACGCGCGCCAGGTCGACGGCCGCGCGGATGCGCTCGGCCGTGCCGCGCGCCAGCGCTTCTTCCGCCCCGGTCCAGGGATGCGGCCGGTCGAGGCCCAGCACGAGGAAGGCGTGCAGGTGCCCGCCTTTGCGCAGCGGGACGGCCAGGCAGGCGTGGATGCCCAGCGCCAGATACGTGCCCTGGCGGGCGGCCGAGCGCGGGTCGGCGCGCACGTCGGCCAAGGCGAGGATCGCGCCGGCGCGGCCCGCGCGCCCCAGTTCGGGACCGAAGGCCTCGATGGAAAACGTGTGGCCGGCCACGCTGGCGACGCCGGGCCGGCTCCAGTCGCGCGCCACGGACAAGGTGCCCAGGCCCTCGTCGACCTCGCCGTACAGCACGCGCGCCATGCCGAGTTCGAGTCCCAGCAACGTGCAGCCCTTGCGGATCGCGTCGTCGCCGGAGGCGGGCGGGCGCAGCGCGTCCGCCAGCGTCAGTTCGAACGCGGCGCGGCGCTCGGCCTGCACGCGGTTCGTCGTTTCGATGACGGTGCAATACACGCCGGCGACGCGGCCGTGGCCGTCATGCAGCGGGGAATACGAAAACGTGAACCAGGTGGGCTCGCGAAAACCGCGGCGCTCCATCGTGAACGGCAGGTCTTCGAAATACGCGGATTTGTTCGACAGCGCGCGGTCGACGATCGGCACGAGCTCGGGCCAGATCTCGGCCCACACTTGCTGGAACGGCGCGCCGAACGCGGCCGGATGCTTGTCGCCGAGGATGGCGATGTAGGCGTCGTTGTACAGGAAGCGCAGGTCCGGTCCCCAGGCGATGAACATCGGGAACGCGGAACTGAAGGCCATCGACACGGCGGTGGCCAGTTCGGGCGGCCAGCCGTCCGGCGGACCGAGCGGCGACGTGGTCCAGTCGTGCTCCCGCAAGAGACGCCGGACTTCGCTCTCTCCGCCGAGCCCGGCGGTGGTACGCAGAATGTCAGCCATGGCCCGATTCTCGCATACCTTCGCGGCAACCCCATGCACGATTGCAACTTCGTGTCCGGGTCCGGCAGGCCGCTTTACAGTTTAATGAAATGCTCGCGGTAGTAGCGCAGCTCTTCGATGGATTCGATGATGTCGGCCAGCGCCGTGTGCTTCTGCGCCTTCTTGAAGCCGGATGCCAGTTCCGGCTTCCAGCGGCGGCACAGCTCCTTCAGCGTCGACACGTCCAGGTTGCGGTAGTGGAAGAAGGCTTCCAGCTTGGGCATGCCGCGCGCCATGAAGCGGCGGTCCTGGCAGATCGAGTTGCCGCACATCGGCGATTTATTGGCCGGCACCCACTGTTTCAGGAAGGCGATCAGTTGCTCCTCGGCCTGGGCTTCGTCGATGGTCGACGCCTTGACGCGGTCGATCAGGCCCGAGCGGCCGTGCGTGCCCTTGTTCCAGGCATCCATCTTGTCCAAGGTCGCGTCGCTCTGGTGCACGGCGATCACGGGACCTTCGGCCAGCACGTTCAGGTTGGCGTCCGTGACGACCGCGGCCACTTCGATGATGCGGTCGTTGTCCGGATCGAGGCCGGTCATTTCCATGTCGATCCAGACCAGGTTGAATTCGTTCGGGCGTGGGGCGGATGCTTCGGTGGGGTTGGCTTGTGACATAATTCTCTCTTTGCTGTAAAAGCTTAATCAGCGGGATCGGAGCACGACCGTAAGGTTCGTGCTCCGATCCCGAATTTGATCTGCCGGGCTCAAAGCACGACCGTAAAACCGTGCTCCGACCCCGAATTTGATCTGCGGGGTCAGAGCACAACCATGAAAACCGTGCTCTGACCCCGAAATATAGGATTTTCTCACAGGCACCGCATGCTTTCATCCGCGTTTTCGGTTTTGTTCGTCGTCTTTCTCCTGCTGACCCTCGGCCTGCGTTACTGGCTGGCCAGCCGGCACATCCGCCACGTCCAGCGGCACCGCGCCCAGGTGCCGGCCGAATTCGCCGAAAAGATTCCCCTGTCCGCGCACCAGAAGGCGGCCGACTACACGGTCGCGAAGACCCGTTTCGGCCTGTGGGCCGCGCTGTGGAACACGCTCGTCCTGACCGGCTTCACGCTGCTGGGCGGATTGCAGGCGTTGTCGACGGCACTGCTGCACGTGACCGGCCCCGGTATGGTGCACCAGATCCTGCTGATCGTCGCGTTCGCCGTGGTCTCCGGTGCGCTCGACCTGCCGTTCTCGTACTACCGCCAGTTCGTGCTGGAGGAGCGCTTCGGCTTCAACAAGATGACGCTCAAGCTGTGGATCGCCGACGCCGTCAAGGGCGCTCTCGTGGGCGCCGTCATCGGCCTGCCGCTGCTGTGGGTCGTGCTGACGCTCATGGATAAAACGGGCGCCCTGTGGTGGCTGTATGCCTGGCTCGTGTGGAGCGGATTCCAGCTGTTGATGATGGTGTTGTACCCGACCGTCATCGCCCCGCTGTTCAACAAGTTCACCCCGCTCACGGACGAGAAGCTGAAGGACCGCATCGAAGGCCTGATGACGCGCGTCGGCTTCGCGGCCAAGGGCCTGTTCGTGATGGACGGCAGCAAGCGCTCCGCCCACGGCAACGCGTATTTCTCGGGCTTCGGTGCGAATAAACGCATCGTCTTCTTCGACACCCTGCTGTCGCGCCTGGCCCCGGCCGAGATCGAAGCCGTGCTGGCGCACGAACTGGGCCACTTCAAGCTGAAGCACATCATCAAGCGCATCGCCGTGCTGTTCGCGCTGTCGCTCGCCTTCCTCGCCCTGCTGGGCTGGCTCAAGACGCAGGTGTGGTTCTACACGGGCCTCGGCGTGCTGCCGCTGCTGGGCCAGTCGAACGATGCGATGGCCCTGCTGCTGTTCTCGCTGGTGCTGCCGGTGTTCACGTTCCCGTTCTCGCCGCTCACGTCGATCACGTCGCGCAAGCACGAGTTCGAAGCGGACGCCTTCGCCGCGAGCCACAGCGACGCGCGCGACCTCGTCTCCGCCCTCGTCAAGATGTACGAAGACAATGCGTCGACCCTGACGCCGGACCCGATCCACTCCGCGTTCTACGATTCGCACCCGCCGGCCTCGGTGCGCATCCGCCAACTGCGTCTGGCGGGGGCGGCATGAGCCTGATCGACCGCCACTGCGTGCACGACGCGCCCGCGCTGGACGATGCCGCGATCCAGTCGCTGCTGACCGAGGTGCCGGACTGGCGCGTGAACGGCACGCGCATCGAACGCGCATTCGTGTTCCGCGATTTTCACGAGACGATGGAATTCGTGAACGCCCTCGCCTTCATGATCCACCGCGAAGACCACCACCCTGACCTCGCCGTCGGCTACCGGCGCTGCACCGCGTCGTGGACGACCCACTCGGCCGGCAACCGCCTGTCCGCCAACGATTTCATTTGCGCAGCCAAGGCGGACGCGCTGTACGCGGGACGGGCCGGCGCATGAGCAAACAAAATAAGAACAATGAGTTGACGGGCACCATCGTGGCCGCCCACGGCCGTCATTACCTGGCCGACGTCGACGGCGAATTCCTCCAGTGCGTCACGCGCGGCAAGAAGACCAACGTCGCGGTGGGCGACATCGTCCACCTGAAGCGCACGTCGAACGACCAGGCCGTGATCGAAAAGATCGCCGAGCGCACGACCCTGCTGTACCGCTCCGACCAGTACAAGAGCAAGCTCCTGGCCTCGAACATCACGCGGCTGTTCATCGTCATCGCGACGGAGCCCAGCTTCGCCGACGACCTCGTGTCGCGCGCCCTCGTCGCCTGCGAGGCGGCGGGCGTGGACGCCCACCTCATCCTGAACAAGGTCGACCTCGAGCCCAACCTCACCCGTGCGCGCGAACGCGCGAGCCTGTACACGAACCTGGGGTATCCGCTGCACGAGGTGTCGGCGAAGACGCATCCCGAGGAAACCGTCGCGACCTTGACGCCGCTGCTGCGCGACCAATCGTCGATCCTGATCGGCCAGTCGGGCATGGGCAAATCGTCGCTCGTGAACCTGCTGGTGCCGGACGCCGACATCGCCGTGCGCGAAATCTCGGAAGCGCTGGATACGGGCAAGCACACGACGACTTTTACGCGCCTGTACAAGCTGCCGGGCGGCGGAACGCTGATCGACTCGCCGGGCTTCCAGGAATTCGGGCTGTACCACCTGACCGAAGGCATGCTGGAACGCGCCTTCGTCGAGTTCAAGCCCTACCTCGGCGGTTGCAAATACTACAACTGCCGCCACCTGGCCGAACCGCAGTGCGCCGTGCTGCAAGCCGTCGCGGACGGCAAGATCGCGAAGCTGCGCCACGAGCTGTACGCCCAGCTGCTGCACGAGTCGGCGCAGACGTTGTACTGACAACTTTTCCGGCGTCGGTGCGTCCGAATTTCCCGGAAGATAAACAAAAACGCTTATAATCCAAGAGATTATCGTATCTCAGACACAAAAATGGCTGGCACGACTCCCACCAACATCAAGCACTTCCTGCAGTTCTCCGACTTCACCCGCGACGAGTTCGAGTACCTGATCGAGCGCGCGACCGTCATCAAGCGCAAGTTCAAGAACTACGAGATCTACCATCCGCTCGTCGACCGCACGCTCGTCATGGTGTTCGAAAAGAATTCCACGCGCACGCGCCTGTCGTTCGAGGCGGGCATGCACCAGCTGGGCGGCGCCGCGATCTACCTGAACACGCGCGACAGCCAGCTGGGCCGCGGCGAGCCCGTCGAGGACGCCGGCCAGGTCATGTCGCGCATGTGCGACATCATCATGGTGCGCACGTTCGGCCAGGACATCATCGAGCGCTTCGCCGCGCACTCGCGCGTGCCGGTGATCAACGGCCTGACCAATGAACACCACCCGTGCCAGGTGCTGGCCGACATCTTCACGTACTACGAGCACCGCGGCTCCATCGTCGGCAAGACGGTGGCCTGGATCGGCGACGCCAACAACATGCTGTATTCCTGGCTGCAGGCGGCGGAAGTGTTCGGCTTCCACCTGAACGTGTCGACACCGAAGGGCTACGACATCGACCCGGCCCTGGTCACGACGAAGAACTACACCTTCTTCGAGAACCCGTCGGACGCGTGCGCCGGCGCGCATCTCGTGAACACGGACGTGTGGACGAGCATGGGCTACGAAAAGGAAAACGCCGAGCGCCTGAAAGCGTTCGACGGCTTCATCGTCGACGAGGCGAAGATGGCGCGCGCCAGCGGCGACGCCCTGTTCATGCACTGCCTGCCCGCGCACCGCGGCGAGGAAGTGTCGGCGGGCGTCATCGACGGTCCGCAATCCGTCGTCTGGGATGAGGCCGAGAACCGCCTGCACGTGCAAAAGGCGCTGATCGAATACCTGCTGCTCGGACGCATCGAAGGCAAATAAATCCTCACCAACCATTGAGCTTGATCGTCGGCCCGGGCCGGGCCGGCTGACCATCATCCCCCTCCACATCTGACACCACTGGAACTTCCATGAGCGACATTAAAAAAGTAGTCCTCGCCTACTCGGGCGGCCTCGATACCTCCGTCATCCTGAAATGGCTGCAGGATAACTACAAGTGCGAAATCGTCACCTTCACCGCCGACCTGGGCCAGGGTGAAGAGCTGGAGCCGGCACGCGCCAAGGCGCTGAAGTTCGGCATCAAGCCGGACAACATCTACATCGACGACGTGCGCGAAGAATTCGTGCGCGACTTCGTGTTCCCGATGTTCCGCGCCAACACCGTCTACGAAGGCGAATACCTGCTGGGCACGTCGATCGCGCGTCCGCTGATCGCCAAGCGCCTCATCGAGATCGCGAACGAAACCGGCGCCGACGCCGTGTCGCACGGCGCGACCGGCAAGGGCAACGACCAGGTCCGCTTCGAGCTGGGCGCCTACGCGCTGAAGCCGGACGTCAAGATCATCGCCCCGTGGCGCGAGTGGGACCTGCTGTCGCGTGAAAAGCTGCTGAAGTACGCGGAAGACGCCGGCATCGAGATCGACATGAAGCACAAGAACGGCGGCGCGCCGTACTCGATGGACGCGAACCTGCTGCACATCTCGTTCGAAGGCCGCCACCTGGAAAACCCGAGCGCGGAAGCCGAGGAATCGATGTGGCGCTGGACCGTGTCGCCGGAAGCGGCACCTGACCAGCCGGAATACCTGGACATCGAGTTCCAGCACGGCGACATCGTCGGCCTCAACGGCAAGCAGCTGACCCCGGCCGCGGTGCTGACCGAGCTGAACCGCCTGGGCGGCAAGCACGGCATCGGCCGCCTGGACCTGGTGGAAAACCGCTACGTCGGCATGAAGTCGCGCGGCTGCTATGAAACGCCGGGCGGCACAATCATGCTGAAGGCGCACCGCGCCATCGAATCGATCACCCTGGACCGCGAAGTGGCGCACCTGAAGGACGACCTGATGCCGCGCTACGCGTCGCTGATCTATAACGGCTACTGGTGGGCGCCGGAACGCGTCGCGCTGCAGACGCTGATCGACCACACGCAGAAGAGCGTCAACGGCTGGGTGCGCGTCAAGTTGTACAAGGGCAACGTCATCGTCGTCGCGCGCGATTCGAAGACGGATTCGCTGTTCGACCAGACCATTGCCACGTTCGACGAAGACGGCGGCGCGTACAACCAGGCGGATGCGGGCGGCTTCATCAAGCTGAACGCGCTGCGCATGCGTATCGCGGCGAACGCGCGCAAGAAGCGCGGGCAGTAACATCCGGCCCGGACGGCCATACAAGGAGCCGCCGGTCCGCGAGGACTGGCGGTTTTTTCATGATGGCCATCTTTTCAGCGGGACGCCGCCGCGCTACCATCGCGTTTCGTTTGCCGGACACCATGAGCGACTACAGCGAGAATCCCTGCCTGTCGTGCGGCGCCTGCTGCATGACTTACCGCGTCTCCTTCTACTGGGCCGACGGCGATGCGCGCGGCCTGCCGCCTGCCCTCACGGAGCGGGTGAACGCGCACCTGGCTTGCATGGCGGGCACGAATGCGAATATGCCCCGCTGCGCCGCCCTGCAAGGCGAGCCCGGCGGCCGATATGCGTGCCGCGTCTACGAACAGCGGCCCGAACCTTGCCGCGAAGTGCAGATCGGCGACGACAAGTGCCGGCATGCGCGCGCACGCCACGGCTTGGCCGCGTTATCCTGAATAAGCCGGCCTCGGCGGGCACGGCGTGCATCACTGCACCGGAAATTTCCGGCCAGCCTTACTTACTGGAGAGCGCATGTTTCACAATCTGACCATCAGGAACAAACTGATCGCGGGCTTCGGCGCCATCGTCGCGATCATCCTGCTCCTCTTGATCCTCGCGTATAACAATTTCGCCCGCCTGTCCGAGGCCAACCAGTGGAACCGCCATACGCTGGAGGTGCTGCTGGAGGTCGACCACATCTCCACGTCGGTGCTGCAGGTCCAGTCCTCCACGCGCGGCTACCTACTGACGGGCAACGAGACCCTCGTCGCGCCGATCCGCAACGAATACGCGACGGCACGCTCCCACCTGAAGCGCGCCCAGGCGCTTACCGTCGACAACGGCCAGCAGCAAGAGCGCCTGCGCCGGCTCGACACATTGCTCTCCACGTGGATGGACCAGGCGATCATGCCGCAGGTCGAACAGCGCCGCGGCGCGGCCCCGGCGGGCACGATGACGATGTCACCAAAAATCGAGGCCGTGGTATTGGCCGGCACGAGTTCCGTGGCCACCATGCGCGACCTGCTGGACGACATCGAAGCCGAGGAAAACCGCCTGCTGGTCCAGCGCCAGAAAGACACCGACACCCTGCGCCAGATGATGAATTCGCTGCTGACCGCGGGCGGCGTCGTGTGCGTACTGCTGGCGGCGCTCATCGCCACGCTGCTCGTGCGCGCCATCTCGCGCCCGCTGGACAGTCTGATGCGGGCGGCCGGCGAGCTTGCCGGCGGCGCGCACGGCGCCCGCGCCGAGGTCCTGTCGCGCGACGAGCTGGGCCAGGTGGCGCTGGAATTCAACCGCATGGCCCAGTCCATCGAGGACAGCCAGGCCAAGGAAATGGCGGCGACGAACACGCTGCGCGCCAAGGTCGATGCGCTGCTGGAAGTCGTCTCGAAGGCCGCGCGCGGCGACCTGACGGGCACGATCGGCATCGCGGGCAGCGATGCCATCGGCCGCCTGGGCGAAGGCCTGTCCACCATGTTCGACAACCTGCGCAGCCTCCTGAACAACGTGCAGCGGGCCGGCATCCAGGTCACCACGTCGGCCACCCAGATCGCCGCCTCCGCCCGCCAGCAGGAGGCGACGGGCATCGAACAGGCGCAGACGAGCGTCGAGGTGCTGTCGACGACGCGGGAAATCTCGGCAAACACGTCGCAGCTGCTGCGCACGATCGAGGAAGCGGGCGAGGTCGCCGACTACACGACGGCCGCCACGGCCGAGGCGCAGAACAACCTCCGGCGCATGGACCAGTCGATGCAGCAGATGGTCGCGGCCACCGATGCGATCAGCGCCAAGCTCGCGACGCTGTCGGAAAAGGCCAGCAACATCAACGGCGTGCTCACGACCATCACCAAGGTGGCGGACCAGACCAACATCTTGTCGCTGAACGCTGCGATCGAGGCCGAGAAGGCCGGCGAGGCGGGACGCGGTTTTGCCGTCGTCGCCAGCGAGATCCGGCGCCTGGCCGACCAGACGTCCGTGTCGACCTGGGACATCGAACAGATGCTGAAGGAGATGCAGTCCGCCGTGTCGGCCAGCGTCATGGGCATGGACAAATTTACCGAGGATATACGCCGCAGCGTGGACGAGGCGCGCCACGTGGCCGAACAGCTCTCCAGCATGACGGATCAGGTGGCCAAGCTGGCGCCCCGCTTCGACCTGGTGCTGCAGGGGATGCAGTCGCAGGCCGTGGGCGCCTCGCAGATCACAGAGACGATGACGCAGCTGTCCGACGCCAGCCAGCAGACCGTGGATTCGCTCAAGGCCACGAGCGAGGCCGTGTACCAGTTGCAGTACGCGGCCACGGACCTGCAGCAGTCGGTCGCCAACTTCTCCGTCAGCCAGTAAGCCCGGCCATGAAAGCGATGGTGTTCCACATCGGCGGCGAACGCTACGCACTGCCCCTTGCGGCCGTGCTGCGCGTGCTGCCCGTGGCGCGCCTGAAGGCGCTGCCGGGCGCGCCGCATTTCGTGCCCGGCCTGCTCGACCTGCACGGCGAAGCGCTGCCCGTGATCGACCTGTCGCGCCTGGCCGGCACGCCGCCCGACGCCGTGCGCTACGACACCCGCATCCTGCTCGTCGAGGTGTGGGCGGGCGGCCGTCGGCGCCGCCTGGGCCTCAAGGCCGAGCGCGTGCTCGGCGTGGCATCCATCGCCGGGCCGCTGGTCGACGCGGGCGTGGCAAGCGCGCCCTGGCTCGGCCAGGTCGCGCCCGGCGCGGACGGCATGCTGCAGCTGCTGGACCCCGACCGCCTGCTGGCGCCCGACGTCGAATCCCTGCTGTTCGGTACGGGGGACCCAACATGAACCTCACGTTCCGCTTGCGCGCCGCCACCGGCCTGGACCTGTCCGTCGCCGCCGTCGAACGGGCGGTGCGCGAGCGCATGCGGCATGCCGGCCCAGGGATCGACTACGATCCCCAACCCGGCACGGCGGAATTCGACGCCCTCGTCGACCTCGTCGTGGTGCCGGAATCCTGGATCCTGCGCGACCCCGCCGTGTTCGACGCCGCGCTGAGCTTCGTGCAGGCGCGCCTGGCGGCGCAGCCGGGGCGGTGCGTTCGCGTGCTGTCGCTGCCCTGCGCCGGCGGCGAGGAACCGTATTCGCTGGCCATGCTGCTGGCGCGCGCAGGCGTTCCGCCCGATGCGTGCCGCATCGACGCCTTCGACGTGTCGCACGCCGCCATCGCGCGCGCCTGTGCCGGCCGCTACACGCGCAACGCGTTCCGCGGCGACGACCGCGGCCTGCGGGTCCGCTTCTTCACCCAGGACGGCGACGCCTGCGTGATCGACGCGGTGCCGCGCGCCTACGTCGCCTTCGAACAGGCAAACCTGTTCGACGTCGATCCGCACCGGACAGGCACTTACGACCTCGTCATCTGCCGCAACCTGCTGATCTATTTCGACGATGCCACGCAGGCGCGGGCGGCCACGTGCCTCGGTGCGCTGCTGGCGGACGACGGCCTGCTGCTGGCGGGCCATGCCGAGGCGCCGGCCCTGTGCCGCCATGGCTTCGCGCCAGGCGGGCCGCGTGACACGTTGGCGCTGCGCAAGCAGGGCCGCGGCGCCGCGCCCGTCTTGCGGTCGGCCGTGCGCTCGACGCTGCCCCCCGTTCCGGCCGTGCCGCGTCCGGCCGCGCAGGTGGCGGTGCCGGCGCGCGCACCAGCGCCGCGCGACCTGCTGGCCGAAGCGAAGCGCCACGCGGACGCGGGCCGGCTGGCCGAGGCGGAACAATGCTGCCGCGCCGCGCTGGCGCTGCGTGCCGACGATGCCGAAGCGTGGTTCCTGCTGGGATTGACGGCCGAATGCGCGCACCGGCCGCAGGACGCGGAGCACAGCTGGCGGCGCTGCGTCTATCTCGACCCCGACCACTATGAGGCCCTGTGCGCCCTGGCCTTGCTGCTCGAACAGCGCGGCGACGCCAGCGCCGGCGCCGGCTTCCGGCGGCGCGCCGCCCGTGTCCACGCCCGCCGCGGGAGCACGACCACATGAAACAATTGCCTCTCCCGGAGTGGAAGGACGATGCCTGCTGGCGCCGCATCGGCGTGGCGGGCGACCGCAGCTGCCCCGAGCTGGCGCGCCACGTCCATTGCCGCAACTGCCCCGTGTACGCAGGCGCCGCCCAGCGCAACCTGCAGCGTCCCGTCGACGCGGCCTACCGCGAGGCGTGGGCACGCGAACTGGCGCGTCCCGAACCGCCGCCCGCCCGTACCGACGCTGCCGCCATGGTGTTTCGCGTCGGCCGCGAATGGCTGGCGGTGCAGATGGCGCTGGCCGCCGAAGTGGCGCCGCTGGCGCCCGTGCACCGCCTGCCTCACCGCAGCCGGGGTGCCCTGCTGGGCATCGTCAACGTCGGCGGCCGCCTGTTGCCGGCCGTGTCGCTCGCCCGCCTGATGGACGTGGACACGGACGGCGCCCCGCCGCCGTCCGGCCGCCACGCGTTCACGCGCCTGCTCGTGCTGGCGCTGGGCGGCCACCGCTTTGCGCTGCCGGTGGACGAGGTCCACGGCGTGCTGCGTTATGCGCAAGACGGCGTGCGGCCGCCCGCCGCCAACGTCGACCACGCGCCGCCGCCCCTCGTCGCCGGCATCGTCGCCGACGATGCCATCGAGGCCGCGCTGCTCGATACGGCGCGCCTCGGCGCGCAACTGGAGGCCCTCCTGCGATGAGCATCGATCACGAAGACCTGAGCGGCTACTCGATGCTGGACCTGTTCCGCATGGAGACGCGCGAGCAGATGCGCGTGCTGACGGACGGCCTGCTGCAGCTCGAACAAGATACGGCCGGCGCGTCCGTGCTCGAAGCGATGATGCGCGCGGCCCATTCAGTCAAGGGCGCGGCCACGATCGTCGGCCTGGACCCCGCGGTGCGCCTCGCGCATGCCGTGGAAGACGTGCTGGTGGCCGCCCAGGAAGGCCGGGCGCGCTTGGATGCGGGCGGCGTCGACGTGCTGCTGGGCGCGGTCGACATGCTGCAGCAGCTGGCGACGGAGTTGGAGCCGGGCGGGCGTGAGCCGCATGGCAACCGCCTGTCGCGCATGCTGGCGGCGCTGCGCGATCTGCACAAGAATGGCGCAACCGAACCGGCACCGGTTGCGGTCGCGGTTGCGGAACCGGTGCCGGCGGCGGCCGAGTCCCATGAATCGGCGCCCTCACCCGCCCCGGCGCGCCCGTCCACGCCGTCGCCGCCCGCCGGTAGCGACGAGCTGCTTACGCTGGCCGGCCAGGCACGCCTGCACGCCGGCCAGCTGCGGCCCTGGATCTCCCGCCTGCAGCGCTACAAACGCCACCAGCGTGGCGTGTTCGAGGCGGTGGAACAGTTGCACGAGGCGATCCGCGCGACGGGCGATGCGCGCCTGGCCGAACTCGCGCAGCGCGTCGTCGAACGAGCCGCGCCGCTGCGCGAGAACCTGCGCCGCGCGATCGACGATGCCGAGACCTACGAGCGCCGGGCGCTCGCCATGTCGGCGCGCATGGCGGACGAAGTGCTGGCGCTGCGCATGTGCCGCTTCGCCGACGGCGTGCACGCCTTGCCCCGCATGGTGCGCGACCTGGCGCGCGGTCTCGGCAAGGACGTGCGCGTGGAGATCGCGGGCGCCGACACGCTCGTCGATCGGGCCGTGCTCGCGCGCATGGAAGGGCCGCTGAACCAGTTGCTGCGCAACGCCGTCGACCACGGCATCGAGCCGCCCGCCGAGCGCACGGGGGCCGGCAAGCCGGCGCACGGCACGATCCGGCTCGAGGCGCGCCACCGCGGCGGCATGCTGTCCCTGGTCGTCGAGGACGACGGCCGCGGCGTGGATCCGGAGCGCATCCGCGCGGCCGCCGTGCGTCGCCAGGTCGCGGCACCCGCGTTCGCGCCCGTACTGACCCGGGCCGAGCTGATGGAATTCCTGTTCCTGCCCACCTTTTCGCTGAAGGACAGCGCCAACGAAATGTCCGGGCGCGGCGTCGGCCTGGACGTCGTGCAGGACACGGTGCGCGGCATGAATGGCACGGTGCGCGCGGAGTCCGTGCCGGGCGCGGGGTTTCGTACCCTGATCACGCTGCCGCTCACCCAATCGATCGTGCGCGCCCTCGTCGTGGACGTGGCCGGCGAAGCGTATGCGCTGCCGATCGCGCGCGTGGAAAGCGTGCTGCGCGTGCCGGCGGCGAGCGTGCTCACGTTGCATGGCCGCCAGTACATCAAGACCGACGACGAGGACGAGCAGGCGAATGCGCAGTTGGGCATCGTCGCGGCCGGCCAGGTGCTGGGCCTCGGCGAGGCCGTCGCCGGGACGGACCTGGCGCTGGTGGTGATCGGCACGGGACGCGAACGCTACGGACTCGCCGTCGACGCCGTGCGCGGGGAGCAGAGCCTGACCGTGCAGCCGCTCGAGCCGACGTTCGGCAAGCTGCGCGACATCGCCGCGGCGGCTCTGCTCGACGACGGCACGCCGGTGCTGATCCTCGACGTGCCCGACCTGCTGCAGTCCATCGCGCGCCTGCTCGGCGCCGGGGCCGCGCTGCGGCTGGCACCCGGCGCGCAAGCGGCCAGCGGCGGCACGCGGCGCGTGCTCGTCGTGGACGATTCGCTCACGGTGCGCGAGATGCAGCGCAAGCTGCTGGCCGCGCGCGGCTATCACGTCGACGTGGCGCTCGACGGCGAGGACGGCTGGAACCAGCTGCGCGGCGCCGACTACGACCTCGTGATCACCGACATCGACATGCCGCGCCTGGACGGCATCGGCCTCCTCGAGCGCATCCGCCGCGACCCGCGCCTGCGCCGCGTGCCGGTGATGATCGTCTCGTACAAGGACCGCCCGGAAGACCGCGCGCGCGGCCTCGAAGCGGGCGCCGACTACTATCTTGCCAAGGGCGCGTTCCACGACGCCACCCTGCTCGACGCCGTGCGTGACCTGGTCGGCACGGCCCACGGAGAAGGAACGCCATGAGGATAGGCATCGCCAATGACAGCCCGACGGCATCCGAAGCGCTGCGCCGCGCACTGGCGGCGGGCGGCGAGCACCAGGTCGCGTGGGTGGCCCGTACGGGCGCGGACGCCGTCCGCCTGTGCCGCGACCTGCCGCCCGACCTCGTGCTGATGGACCTCGCCATGCCGGTGCTGGACGGCGTCGAGGCCACCCGCCGCATCATGCGCGAAGCGCCGTGCGCGATCCTCGTCGTCACGGCAGCACCGCAGGACAATGTGGGGCAGGTATTCCGCGCGCTCGGCGCCGGCGCGCTCGACGTGACGGCCACGCCCGTGGTGCTGGGCCGCACGGGGGGCGAGGCCGCCCTGCTTGCGAAGATCCGCACGATCGCCAAGCTGATCGCGGGGACACCCGCGGCGCCGGCCGCCGCGGCGGCAGTGCCCGCGCCGGGCGGCGGCGCCGCGATCACACGCTTCGTCGCGATCGGCGCGTCGACGGGGGGACCGGTCGCGCTGGCGCGGCTGCTGGCGCGCTGGCGCCCACCGTCCGACACGGCCGCCGTCGTCGTCCAGCACATCGACCCCGCCTTCGCCACCCAGCTGGCGCGCTGGCTGGGCGAGCAGGCCGGCATCCCCGCCCGGCCGATCGCCGACGGCGACACGGTCGAAGGCGGCATCGTGCAGGTAGCCGCCAGCGATGACCACCTGCGCCTGACGCCCGGTCACCGCCTCGTCTATGATGCCCATCCGCGCGACGAAGTCTACCGGCCGTCGATCGACGTGTTCTTCCATTCGGTGGCGCGGCACTGGAACCGCAACGCCACCGGCATCCTGCTCACGGGCATGGGACGCGACGGCGCCGCCGGGCTGCTCGCCATGCGCAATGCCGGACAGGCCACGATCGCCCAGGACGAAGCCAGCAGCGCCGTGTACGGGATGCCCCGCGCGGCGGCGGAATTGGGCGCCGCAGAAAAAATTTTACCGCTCGACAACATCGCGACCGTATTAGGGTAAAATGATCTCCCCACGTCAATACACCGTCTTGTCAACGCTTTAATCCGATGTTCGCAGTGAGCCAGATCCCTCTCGCCCCCCGGGACGCCGACGATACCGTGCGCGTGCTGCTGGTCGACGACCAGCTCATCGTGGTCGAAGCCGTGCGGCGCATGCTTGCTGGCCATCCCGACATCGAATTCCATTTCGTCACCGATCCCCATGCGGCCCGCGCCGCCGCCCTGCGGCACCGTCCGACCGTGATCCTGCAGGACCTCGTCATGCAGGGTTGCGACGGCTTCGAGCTGATCCGGTCGTACAAGGACGACGACACCCTGCGCGACATCCCTGTCATCGTGCTGTCGATGCGCGAGGAAGCGAAGCTGAAGGCGCACGCGTTCGCCATCGGCGCACACGACTACCTCGTCAAGCTGCCCGACCAGCTGGAACTCCTGGCGCGCATCCGCCACCATTCGCAAGGCTACATCAGCACCCTGCAGCGCGACGCGGCCTGGCGCTCGCTGCGCGCGAGCCGGGAAGAACTGGCGCGCGCGAACGAAGAATTGCGCCGGCTGGCCGCACTGGACGGCCTGACCGGCATCGCCAACCGCCGCCGTTTCGATGAAGCCTTGCATGTGGAATGGCAGCGGGGACGGCGCCAGGGCTCGCCGCTCGCCCTGCTGCTGTGCGACGTCGACCACTTCAAGCTGTACAACGACCACCTGGGCCATCCCGCCGGCGACCTGTGTCTCAAGAAGACGGCCGCCGTGCTGACCGGCCAGCTGAAGCGCCCGGCCGACCTCGCGGCGCGCTACGGCGGCGAAGAATTCGTGCTGCTGTTACCGGACACCGACCTGGCCGGTGCCCTGCGCGTGGGCGACGCGTGCCGCGCCGGGCTCGAGCAGCTGGCACTGCCGCATCCGGGTGCGCCCTGCGGATTCGTCACGATGTCGATGGGCGTGGCCGCCATCGTGCCCGGCACCGGCGAGACCATCGAGGATCTCGTCGCGTGGGCCGACGCCGCGCTGTACGAAGCCAAGCGGAGCGGCCGCAACCGCGTGCACGCGGCAGCCTGACGGTCAGACCAGCACGGGCTCCGGCTCAAGGCGCACGCCGAAGCGGGCCGCGACGTCGTCCTGGATCGCGCGCGCGAGCGCCATGACCTCGGCGCCCGTCGCGCCCCCATTGTTGACCAGCACGAGCGCCTGCTTCGGATAGACGCCGGCCCGTCCCAGGCTTTTGCCTTTCCAGCCGCACTGGTCGATCAGCCAGCCGGCGGCCAGCTTCTCGCTGCCGTCCGGCTGCGCGTGGTGCACGAGGTCGGGCCAGCTTTCCAGCAGCGTCGCGCAGTGCTCGCGCGGCACGACCGGATTCTTGAAGAAGCTGCCGGCGTTGCCGATCTCGGCCGGATCAGGCAGCTTGCGGCGGCGGATGGCGATGACGGCGTCCGCGACCTGGCGCGGCGTCGCCGCGGCTATGCCCTGCACGGCCTGCGCCAGTTCCGCGTAGCGCAGGTTGGGTGTCCACGCGCGCGGCAGCGCGAAGGTCACGTCCAGCACGACGAGGGTGCGGCCTTCCGCATGCTTGAACACGCTGTCGCGGTAGGCGAAGCGGCAGGCGGCCGCGTCCATGTTGCGCGTCGAGCCGTCGGCGAAATCGAACACGGTCAGCGAATGAAAACGGTCCTTGACCTCGGCCCCGTACGCGCCGATGTTCTGGATGGGCGACGCGCCGACGGTGCCCGGGATCAGCGCCATGTTCTCCAGGCCGCCCAGGCCCTGGGCCAAGGTCCATTCCACGAAGGCGTGCCAGTTCTCGCCGGCCCTGGCGCGCACGAGGATGGCGTCCGCCGTCTCCCCGACGATCTCCTTGCCGAGCAACCCCATATGCAGCACGAGGGCGTCGACCTCGTCGTGCGCGATCAAGAGATTGCTGCCCCCGCCGAGCACGAGGCGCGGCAGCGCGGCCAGCGCGGGATCGCCGGCAACGACGGCCAGCTGGGCCGGATCCGTCACCCGCAGATAGCGTTTGGCGCGCGCGGGAATGCGGAAGGTGTTGAACGCGTCGAGGGGAACGTCGAGAGATAAAGGCAGGTCGGCTGGCATGGCTGAGGCAGGTAATGTTTGGCGCATTATAGTGGGGCGCGCGTT
The DNA here is from genome assembly GCF_001941825.1 of Massilia putida. Taxonomy (NCBI): domain Bacteria; kingdom Pseudomonadati; phylum Pseudomonadota; class Betaproteobacteria; order Burkholderiales; family Oxalobacteraceae; genus Massilia; species Massilia putida. The sequence continues at coordinate 5,937,230 of NZ_CP019038.1, read as the reverse complement.
ATTCAGGGCACCCCGAAAACCGTCGCGAGCGGCCGCGATGCGGTTCGGGAAGCGCAGCTGTACGGGCAGTACGGCCGGTTCGCCGCAGCGGCGCAGCGCCGGACGGCAGCCTGCGCTGCTGGTACAACACGCAGCAGGTTTTTCGCCGTGCCCTCCGTTACAATATCGGCATTCATCACCGTGCAAGACAAAAGGAAAAACACAATGCCATCGTTTGATGTCGTCTGCGAAGCAGACATGGTCGAAGTCAAGAACGCCGTCGAGCAATCCAACAAGGAAATCGGCACCCGCTTCGACTTCAAGGGCAGCTCGGCCAAGGTCGAGCAGAAGGAACGCGAGATCACCGTGTTCGGCGATTCCGACTTCCAGCTCGGCCAGGTGCGGGACGTGCTGTTGAACAAGATGACCAAGCGTAAGGTCGACGTGCGCTTCCTCGACGAGGGCAAGATCGAGAAGATCGGCGGCGACAAGGTCAAGCAAGTGCTCAAGGTGCGCAACGGCATCGAGACGGAAGACGCCAAGAAGATCACGAAGATCATCAAGGAAAGCAAGATGAAGGTGCAGGCCTCGATCCAGGGCGAGACCGTGCGCGTGACGGGCAAGGACCGCGACACGCTGCAGGAAGCCATCGCCCTGCTGCGCAAGGACGTCAAGGACCTGCCGCTGGAATTCAACAACTTCCGCGATTAAGTTTCTTCCCCACCATTGCCGCATAGCCGCACGACCGTGCGGCAAATGCTCCTCTCGGCCGATCCCGCGTGGGGTAAAATGCGGGGTGTGCGAACACGCCGGTCGCCGGCGCAACCTATAACAACAAGTCGAGTCCAGGGTCGAGGTCCCCGGTCGTCTAAGGATAGCAATGAAACGTGTTGATGATTTCCGCCTGCGTTTGGGCAACAAGGAATACGTGCCCATCATGATCGGCGGAATGGGCGTGGACATTTCCACGTCAGAACTGGCCCTGGAAGCGGCCCGGCTGGGCGGGATCGGCCACATTTCCGATGCGATGGTGCCGGACGTGTCGGACCGCAAATTCGACACCAGCTTCGTCAAGGAAAAGACCAAGCTCTACAAGTTCAACATCAACAATATGGACAAGTCGGTCGTCCAGTTCGATCTCGAACGGCTGGCCGAAGCGACCCGTCTGCACGTGGGCGCCACGATGGCCGCGAAGAAAGGCGATGGCCTCATCTTCGTGAACTGCATGGAAAAGCTGACGATGAATGCGCCGAAGGAAACGCTGCGCACCCGTCTGTCGGCGGCGCTGGATGCGGGCATCGACGGCATCACGATGTCGGCCGGCCTGCACCTGGGCTCGTTCGAGCTCATCAAGGACCATCCCCGCTTCCGCGACGCCAAGCTGGGCATCATCGTCTCGTCCGTCCGTGCGCTGCAACTGTTCCTGCGCAAGGTCTCGCGCCTGAACCGCAACCCCGACTATATCATCGTCGAAGGGCCGCTGGCCGGCGGCCACCTGGGCTTCGGCATGGAAGACTGGAAGGACTACGACCTGCACACCATCATGGACGAGATCCATGCGTACTTGAAGGCCGAGCAGCTCGACATCCCATTGATCGCGGCCGGCGGCATCTTCACGGGCAGCGACGCCGTGTCGTTCCTGGAAAAAGGCGCGGGCGGCGTGCAGGTGGCGACCCGCTTCACCGTGACCCACGAATGCGGCCTGCCGGACACGGTCAAGCAGGAATACTTCCGCGCCAGCGAGGAAGACATCATCGTCAACGGCGTCTCGCCGACGGGCTATCCGATGCGGATGCTCAAGCAGACGCCGGCGATCGGCTCGGGCATCCGCCCCGGCTGCGAGTCGTACGGCTATTTGCTGGATGCGACCGGCAATTGCGCCTACATCAATTCGTACAACCGCGAAGTGCAGGCGAACCCGGGCCAGAAGAACATCCAGGTGTTCGACAAGACCTGCCTGTGCACGCATATGCGCAACTTCAATTGCTGGACCTGCGGCGCGACGACGTACCGCCTCAAGGACACGACGCACAAGCTGTCCGACGGCACCTACCAGATCCTGTCGGCGGAACACGTGTTCAAGGATTACCAGTTCAGCGTCGACAACCAGGTCGCGCTGCCGCCGCGCCAGGAAGCGGCGGCCTGACGGGCTGACCACGGCATAAAAACGGCGCGCCTCGGCGCGCCGTTTTCGTTTCGGGACCGCGTGGAACGAACAACCTGTTCACAAGTCAAACAGATTCAATCGTGAAACCAGGAGGGCCGCATGACCGATGCCGAACCGCCCAGCCGCTGCGTCTTCCTCACCGACGGAACCGGCACCGTCCAGGCCTGGAACGATGGCTGCGCCGCCCTGTTCGGCATGACCGGGGAGCAAGTCCTCGGCCGTCCCATCATGACACTGTTCACGCCGGCCGGACGCGACGCCTGGAGCGCCGGCTGGAGCGCCCTCACCTGCCGGCCCGAAGGCGCCGAGGTGCACGTCGACCTCTGCGCATGCGAGCGCGTGCTGGAAGGCACACTGACGCTGGCGCCCCAGTACGACGCCGACGGCAAGTCGCGCGGCTGCGCCGTCGCCGTCGCGACCGGACGCGAACGGGGCGGCACGGAAGCCGAGCGGGTGGCGCGCACGCCGCTGTCCGCCGTCGTCGACATGTTTCCCGGGACCTTTTATGCGATCAACCGCGAGGGCCGCTTCGTACTCTGGAACCATAACCTCGAGCGGGTCACGGAACTTACTCCCGACGAACTGGGCGCCACGCGCGCGCTGGACCTGCTCGACCTGGACGCACGTCCGGCCGTGGCCGCGGCCATGGAGCAGATCTTCACGAAAGGCGAGGAAGTCAAGCTGGAGGTGGACTACGTGTCGCGCAGCGGACACGACATTCCCATGCTCCTGTGCGGCACGCGGCTGCGCTGCAACGGCGGCGAATACCTGTTCGGCGTGGGCGTCGACATCACCGAGCGGCGCATGCACGAACAGCAGTTGCGGCTGCGCGAGCGCGCGCTGCACGCGGCCAGCAACGGCATCGTGATCACCCGGCTCGACAACGACCAGAGCCTCATTGAATACGTGAATCCGGCCTTCGAGCGCATCACGGGCTATCGGGCGGATGAAATCATGGGCATGGACCCGCGCTTCATGGCCGCGCCCGGCATGGACCTCATCGAGCGCGCCCAGTTGCGCGAAGCGATCGCGGCGCGGGTGGGCGCCAAGGTCGTGCTGCGCAACCTGCGCAAGGACGGCGAACTGTTCTGGAACGACCTGAGCATCACGCCCGTGCAGGACGAGCACGGCGTCGTCACGCACTACATCGGCGTGCTCACCGACGTCACCGCCACCATGCTGCGCACGGCGCATCTGGAGCACGAGGTCAACCACGATGCGCTGACGGGCCTCGCCAACCGCAACCTGCTGTGGGACCGGCTGGAACAGGCGCTGCACCTGGCGCAGCGCCACAAATCGCTCGTGGCCACCGTGCTGATCGACCTCGACAACTTCAAGATGATCAACGACACCTTCGGCCACGAGGCGGGCGACGTCGTGCTCAAGGTCGTGGCGCGCCGGCTGCAGGCGTCCGTGCGCGACAGCGACACGGTGGCGCGCATGTCCGGCGACGAGTTCGTGCTGATCCTCGCCAACCAGCCGTCGCTGCGGTTCACCTTGCGCATGGTCGAGCGCCTGCGCCAGAGCTTCGCGATTCCCGTCGCCTTCAACAACCGCGAAATCCCCGTCGGCGCCAGCGTCGGCGTGTCGCTGTACCCGCACGACGGCGGCACCGCGGCCGAGCTCGTGCGCGCGGCCGACCTCGCGATGTACCACGGCAAAGGCACCGGCCGCAACGACGTCCACTTCTTCTCGGCCGACATGAAATCGACCACGGAAGCGAAGCACCGCATCGAACTGGCGCTGCGCGACGCGCTCGACAAGGACGAGCTGTTCCTGCTGTACCAGCCCCGCGTCACGTTCGACGGCAACCGCGTCGCGGGCTTCGAAGCGCTGCTGCGCTGGCGCCATCCGGACCAGGGCGTGCTGGCCCCCGCCCGCTTCCTCGCCGAAGCCGAGGACAGCGGCGTGATCGTCCCCATCGGCCAGCGCGTGCTCGACCAGGCTTGCGCGTTCGCCGCCCAGCTGTGCTCGGCGGGCTTCGAGAACATCCCTGTCACCGTGAACGTCTCGTACCGCGAATACAGCCAGCCCGGCTTTCTCGCCTGCCTGGCCGACCGCCTGACGCGCCACCGGCTGCCGCCGCGCAGCCTGCAGCTCGACCTGCGCATCGACGGCCTGATCCGCAATCCCACGCTGGGCAAGGAATTGGCCGAGCAATTGCGTACGCTGGGCGTCGACCTCTCCGTCGACGGCTTCGGCGCCGGCCTATGCGATCTCGGCTATCTGCAACAGTTGGCGGCAAGCCAGGTCAAGCTGGCGTCGCACACGGTCCAGGCGCTGACGGACGGCGGCCAGGCCGTGGCCAAGAGCCTGATCGACATCGGGCACAACCTGAACATGGAAGTGGTCGCCGAAGCCGTGGAAACCCGGCCCCAGCTGGATTTCCTGGAATCGCATGGCTGCGACCAATTCCAGGGCATCTGGTTCAGCGAGCCGCTGGCGGCCGAGGCGGCGCAGCGCATGCTGGAAGAGCAGCAGCCGGCGTGACGAGGCAATGTCCCGCCGTTCCCGGCATTGCCGGAAACGGCTCGCCGCGAAGGCGGGGATCGAATTGACTGTGCGGCGTACTTGGGTTCCCGCCAAGGCGTCCGGCCAGGGCGGGAACGACGGTTTCGGGTGGTCGGACTTAACCCTCGCTCGTGATCCGCTTGATCAGCGCGCCAAGCACATCATCCGCCATGTCGTTGGACACCTGGCACGTGCCCGCATTCTCGTGCCCGCCGCCACCGTATTCCAGCATCAGGGAGCCGATATTCGTCTTCGACGTGCGGTTGAGAATCGACTTGCCCGTCGCGAACACGGTGTTCTGGTTCTTGAGGCCCCACAGCACATGGATCGAGATATTCGTCTCCGGGAACAGCGCATAGATGATGAAGCGGTTGCCCGCGTAGATCACGGGTTCCTCGCGCAGGTCGAGGACGACGAGGTTGCCGTGGACTTGCGCGCAGCGCCGGATCTGATCCTTGCACAGCTCGCTGTGCTCGAAGTACAGCCGGGTGCGCTCCCGCACGTCGGGCAGCGCCATGATCTGGTCGATCGTGTGGTGGCGGCAATAATCGATCAGATCCATCATCAGCTGGTAATTCGAGATGCGGAAATCGCGGAAGCGGCCCAGCCCCGTGCGCGCATCCATCAGGAAATTCAGCAGGTTCCAGCCTTGGGGATCGAGCACTTCCTCGCGCGTAAATCGGGCCGCGTCGCCCTTGTCGACGGCATCCATCATGTCGCGCCAGGCGGCCGGGAACGACCGGGTCGCCCCATAGTGCTCGTAGACGACACGCGCGGCGGACGGCGCCTTCGGGTCGATGACGTGGTTGTCGCGCTGCCCCGTATTGCGGATCGTTTCCGATAAGTGATGGTCGAACGCCAGGTGTGCGCCGGCAACGTAAGGCAGGTTCGTCGTGATGTCGCGCGCGCTGATGGCGATCTTGCCGTCTTGCATGTCTTTCGGATGGACGAACAGGATCTCGTCGATCAGGTCCAGGTGCTTGAGGAGGACGGCGCAGACGAGGCCGTCGAAATCGCTGCGGGTAACGAGGCGGTAACGCTGAGGTACGGCGGACATCGGCAAACCCCTTTCATGTCGAGTATGAAGCATGGGCTGGCGCAGCCAGGACGTCGTTCATCATACCGCGCAATGTTGCCGATTAACAGTTTTTCTATAGGTCATCACGGCATCATCAATCTGTGGGCCCCGCGAAAAACCGCCGCGAGCGGCCGCAATGCCGTTCGGGAAGCGCAGCTGTACGAGCAGTGCGGCCGGCCTGCGCGGCCCGGTCCGCAGTGTAACGCGCAGCAGGTTTTTCGACGTGCCCCTGTGCATTCCAGGGCCTGAAACATGCAGACTGTCGCAAACAGGTGGTAACCCGCGCGGCCAGGAACTAAAGTTGCATCATCTCAACCGTGGTCGGCCACGGTGCCAGCGGTTACACTCGGCGCACCTTTTGATAAAGATCAGCTTCATGCAAACACGGCGTTCCAACCAGCAAACCATCTCGAACACCCTGTCGGCGCTGTCCCGCGGTTTCGATGCGGTCGCCACGTGGGTGACGCAGCTCTCTTGGTGGAAATTCTTCCTGTTTGCCGCGCTGATGATAGTCGCCGGCAAGATCCTGCAGGACGAATTGTTCTCCGGCAGCGAGGAAGAGATCGTGCGCACGGAACACCACGCGCGCCGGCCCGAGCCGACCGTCACGATCGACGACAGCGGCATCCACATCAATCCCGGCAAGAACAGCCGGCGCGGCCCGATCACGATCAATCCGGAAGTCGAGGCCGCCAAGGCGGAAGCGGCGGCGAAAGCGGCGGTTGCGGCGCAGGCGAAGGCCGAGGAAGCGAGGATCGCCGCCGAGGAAAAAGCGGCCGATGCCGCAAGCAAGGCGGTCGGCACGGCCGAGCCCGCCGTCCCGGCGCCGCCGGCGCCACCTGCCCCGCCCGCGCCGGCCGCGGGCAAGGCCGGTACCGGTCATCCGGTGACGAAAACCATCCGCGGCGCGAACGGCGAGGAAGTCCACATCGACCTGCCGCCGCAAATCGGCGAGGAATTGTCGAACGCCATCGAGGCCGCCGTCGACGACGCGGCCGAGGCCAAGGCGCGCAGCTACCACAAGCAGGCGTCGACCTGGTTCACGAGCTTCGTCTGGCTGTTGATCCTCGCGCTGTTCGGCACCAAGGCCCTCGTGGGCGGCAAGAAGCGCGCAGAAGCCGAGATGCAGTCGGCCACGGCTGCCGCCGAGCGCGAATCGATGCAGCGCCAGCTGTCCGAAGCCAAGATGCAGGCCATGCAGGCCCAGGTGGAGCCGCACTTCCTGTTCAATACGCTGGCGTCCGTCGAGCACTTGATCGAAACAAATCCGCCGCGCGCCTCCGCCATGCAGCGCACCCTGATCCAGTACCTGCGCGCCGTGCTGCCGCAGATGCGCGACAACAACCTCGTCACGAATCTGGGGCGCGAAGTCGACATGGTGAAGTCCTACCTCGACCTGCTCAAAATGCGCATGGAAGAGCGCCTGACGGTCGAACTGCACGTGCCGGAAGGCCTGCGCAGCGCGGCGTTTCCCCCGATGATGCTGCAGTCGATGGTCGAGAACGCGATCAAGCACGGCCTCGAATGTAAGCCCGAGGGCGGCCACCTGGCCGTCACGGCGGAAGTCGTCGACAGCAAGCTGCGCGTGACGGTCGCGGACGACGGGGTCGGCTTCGGCGTCATGCCCAGCAAGGGCACCGGGCTGGGCCTGTCCAACATCCGCGAGCGCCTGAAGCTGCTGCACGGCGACGCGGGTCACTTGCATATCGCGGCCAACCAGCCGACCGGGGTGATCGCCACGATCGAAGTGCCGTACCAGCTTGCACCCAAGTAATCATCCCGGGTATTGCTTGTGCCGACAATTCGTTGAATAATTGACACTCCCGACACTGCCCCGATCCGACCATGCCTACCGCTATCATTGCCGATGACGAAAGACTGATGCGCGACCTGCTGCGCACCCGATTGTCCCAGGTGTGGCCGGAGCTGGAAATCGTCGGCGAAGCGAAGAATGGCGACGAGGCCGTGCAACTGGTCGACGAACTGAAGCCCGATCTGACCTTCCTCGACATCCGCATGCCGGGCAAGACGGGCATGGAAGCGGCGCGCGACATCGGCGACGCCAGCCAGGTCGTGTTCGTCACCGCGTACGACCAGTACGCCGTGGAAGCGTTCGAGCGCGGCGCCGTCGACTACGTGCTGAAACCGCCCGAGCCCGAGCGCCTCAAGATCACAGTCGAGCGCCTCAAGGAACGCCTGACGACGCCGGCACGGGCCGCGAGCGCGTCCGTCAACGTCAGCGACACCGTGACGGCGATGCTGTCCCAGCTGGCCGAAAAAATCGCCGCGCCCAAGCCGAAATACCTGCAATGGATCCAGGCCAGCATCGGCCAGGACCTGCGCATGATCCCCGTCGAGGAAATCCTGTTTTTCCGTTCCGACGAGAAATATACCTGCGTCCAGACCGAGAAATTCGAGGCCCTGATCCGCAAGCCCGTGCGCGACCTGGCCGAAGAGCTCGATCCGTCGCTGTTCTGGCAGATCCACCGCGCCACGCTCGTCAACGTCAACGCCATCGAAGGCGTGACGCGCGACATCCGCGGCCGTCACCTCGTCCTGATCAAGGGTCGCACGGAAAAGCTCGAAGTCAGCCGCAGCTTCCTGCACCTCTTCAAGCAGATGTAAGTCAAGTCAACAGTTTGCACGGCGGGTAAGGTAGTTGACGGCCCCGCACAGCGGATCGTTTTCTATCAAGCATTCTCGAATGAAACGACCGCGCCGCTACCGCGTTTCCGGCAGGTCCGCAGCCTGGTTCCTGACCGGGTTCGCGGCCGGTTGCTGGCTGGGCCGGCGCATTATAGGGGAGTCCGAGACCGTGCAGGCCAGCCGTCAAATCGTCAACCACGTCAGCGAAGCCATCATTTCCGCCGACCAGTCGAACACCATCGTCATGGCCAACCCGGCCGCGGCGGCGCTGTTCGGCACGAGCGTCGACCGGATGGTCGGCAGTCCGCTGGGACATTACATCGAAGCCCCCGCCGAAGGGGCGGGCGCCGCCGCCGAGCCCGTCGATTATTTCCAGCCCGGCAGCGGCCGCGCCGGCCGCCGCGCCACCGATTACACGGTCACGGGCGTGCGCATCGATGGCGAACGCTTCCCCATCGAGGGTTCCGTGTCGCGCGCGAACGGCGGCGCCCCGTTTTATACGGTGGTCATGCGCGACGTCAGCGAACGCCGCCGCGTGCAGGAAAAACTGAGCCGCTCGAACGACCAGCTGCGCCAGCTGTCCGCCGCCCTGCAGACGATCCGCGAAGAAGAACGCACCCACATCGCGCGCGAGCTGCACGACGACCTCGGCCAGCTGCTGGCCTCGCTGCGCATGGACCTCACCCTGCTGCAGCAGGCCGACGGCACGCCGGGCGAGAGCCTGCGCCTGATGCGCGGCATGGAAGACAACCTGCTCACCGCCATCACGTCGCTGCGCCGCATCGCCACCAACCTGCGCCCGCGCGCGCTCGACGAAGGCGGCCTGTATTTCGCGCTGCAGGGCCTGCGCGACGATTTCATCGAGCGCTACGGCATTCCGACCACCCTGCTGGCGGACGAAGCCGAACTGCGGCTGGACGACGCGGCCAGCACGGCCATCTTCCGCATCGTGCAGGAAGCGCTGACGAACATCGCCCGCCACGCGGACGCGACGCGCGTCATGATGAATCTGTTCCGGCTGAACAGCGACCTGCTCATCACGATCCGCGACGATGGCCGCGGAATCCGCCCGGAAGACATGGAAAAGGCGGAATCCCTGGGCCTGATCGGCATGCGCGAGCGGGTCTGGGCCATGAAGGGCGAGATCTCGATCGGCGCCGACGAACCGCAGGGCACACGGATCGACATCGTGCTGCCGCTGCACGATCATCTCGTGTAATGACGCGGTCACATCTTGATGACATCGTAAATGTGGTAATTCAGCCACATTTCGCTGTGTCATCAAATCGACATATCGCTTCGATAAGATGCCTGCCAATCAAGCAATTGACCAAATGAAATTGCTTGAGTCGACATCTTATTGGAGAAACCTGAATGCAAGTCAAACGCCTGGCCGCCGCACTGGTAGCCGCCGCCCCGCTCTTCGCCGCCGCCCAGACTAACGTGACGCTGTATGGTGTCGTCGACGCCGCCGTCGAATCCGCCGACGCCGGTGGTCCGGAAGGCCGCCACACCAACGTCCAGTCGGGCGACCAGTCGGGCAGCCGCTTCGGCTTCCGCGGTTCGGAAGACCTGGGCAACGGCCTCAAGGCCATCTTCAACCTGGAAGCCGGCCTGGCCGTCGACACCGGCGTGCAGGATGCCGCCGGCCTGTTCCAGCGCCGCGCCGTCGTCGGCCTGGAAGGCGCATTCGGTACCGTGACGCTGGGCCGCGAATACTCGCCGATCGCGACCGTCGCCGCCGCCACCGACGAATTCGGCCAGGGCTTCTACGGCAGCAACCTGTCGGCCTTCGGCTCGGGCAAGGTGACCCGCCGCCTGTCGAACTCGGTCAACTACAAGAGCGCCTCGTTCAATGGCTTCGACCTGCTGGCGACCTACTCGGCCGGCGAAAAGACCACCGGTCCGTCGGGTGACCTGAAGGGCATCGGCGCCGAATACAAATTGGGCGGCCTGTACCTGGGCGCCGCTTATCACACCCTGAAGCGCGTCGCCACGGGCAACGACAAGGAATACGGCGCCGGCGCCGCCTACACGTTCGCCGACATCGGCGGCCTGGAGATCAAGGCCAACTACCTGTCGGCCGATCCGGATGGCGCGAACAACAAGTTCAAGCAGTACAACCTGGGCGCCGGCTACCCGGTCGGCCAGGGCAAGTTCTACGTCAACCTGCAGCAGAACAAGCTCGAGAACGGCGCCAAGGGCAATGCCTGGGCACTGGCCTACAGCTACTCGCTGTCGAAGCGCACGAACCTGTACACGTCGTACGCCAAACTGAACAACAACGGTCTGGCCGTGTTCGGCCTGAACTCGGGTTCGAACAACATCACGCCGGCTGCGACGTCGCTGGGTGCGGATCCGTCGGCGTTCACCATCGGCATCCGTCACACGTTCTAAATTGGCTTCATTCGCGTGGGCACAGGGTGCCCACCCTACCGAGGCGCACGTAGGGTGGGCTCCCCGAGCCCACGCGTCACTTCAGCCGGCAGGTCAGCATCCAGTAATACGTCAACCGCTCGATCCTGATCTCGCGCACGTCGCCGCCGAGCCGCTTGCGTAACGCACTGTCGGCTGGATAATTCTTCGGCAACTCGAACCGCTCGCCGTCCGGCGCCGCGACGATTTCATACGTATTGCCCTGCGCATCCGTGCGCGCGATCGTGGTGCTGCTGCCCTCGACATAGGCGTCGTCCAGCAGGATCAGCGTGACGTCGTGGCCGAGCCGGGCGCGCAGCTGGACCAGCAATGCGTCCTGCTCGTCGCGCTTGAGGTGCGACCACCAGAAGCCGATGAAGACGCAGGAAAACGTGCCCAGGTCGTCGGGCAGGTCGAGGCCGTCCACGCGGCGGAACGCGACCTTGCCCTCTGGGAAACGGCGGGTCTTGGCCCGGTCTGTCATCTCGTCCAGGATGTCGGTCGCGAGCACCTTGTCGGCCGTCGCGGCGATCACTTCGGTCCAGTAGCCGGTGCCGCACGCCAGTTCCAGCACGGTCTGTCCGCGCACCAGTTGCGCGATGCGTTCGCGCACCTTGGACAAGTCGTTGGCGCGTTCGGCACGCGAAAGCGCCGCATCGGCAGCCTGCGTGCTGCTGGCGTAGTAGCGCGCGACCGGATCATGTTGTCGATTCATTTTTTAAAGCTCGTAATTGTCGCTGGTACCGCGCATGGCCGATTCGACCATCTTGCGGTTGAGCGTGGGTGCCAACAGTTCGATAAAAGTATAGATGTAGCTGCGCAGATAGGCGCCCTGCTTCACGGCCACGCGCGACACATTCATGCCGAACAAATGACCCACAGGAATCGCGCGCAAGTTGCGGTCGCGCTCCTGGTCGAAGGCCATGCCGGCGATGATGCCGATGCCCATGCCCAGCTCCACATATGTCTTGATGACGTCGGCGTCGATGGCTTCCAGCAAGACGTCCGGCTTGAGGTTGCGCAATTCGAACGCGTGATCGATCTTGCTGCGGCCGGCGAACGCGGCGTCGTACGTGATCAGCGGATAGCCCGCGATCTCTTCCAGCGAAATCGCCTTCGACTTCGTCAGCGGGTGCTCGTGCGGCACGACCAGGACGTGTTCCCATTGATAACACGGCAAGGTGATCAGGCCGTCGACGGCGGCGATGGATTCCGTCGCGATGGCGAGATCGGCCTGGTCGTTCTTGACCATGTCCGCGATCTGGCGCGGATTGCCTTGCAATAAGGACAACCTGACTTTCGGGAAGCGCTGCATGAACGCCTGCACGACCTTGGGCAGCATGTAGCGGGCCTGGGTGTGCGTGGTGGCGATGGTGAAGCTGCCGCTGTCCTGGGCGGCGTATTCCTTGCCGATGCGCTTGAGGCTGTCGATCTCCTGCATGATCAGCTCGACCGAACTCAGGACCAGGCGGCCCGGCTCCGTCAGGCCGCGGATGCGCTTGCCGTGGCGGGTGAAAATATCGACCCCGAGTTCCTCTTCCAGTTCGATGATGGCTTTCGACACCCCGGGTTGCGACGTAAACAATGCCTTGGCGGCATCGGTGAGGTTGAAGTTTTGGCGGACCGCTTCGCGCACGAAACGTAGTTGGTGTAGGTTCATTGCCTTATCTTGTCAATCCGATCCCGCATTTTACAAGGATGCTTATACCGCAGGCTCATATAAGCAAATAAATTCTCCGTCGTTTGGAATATAGCTGGATTTTATTAATATTCCGGATAGTTTGGGTCAGGATTGGCCCGCCCCTAAGGAATCTTGCCCATGTACCGTTACGACCAATACGACCATCTCATCGTACGTGAACGCATCGCCCAGTACCGCGACCAGGTACGGCGCCGTCTCGCCGACGAGCTGACCGAAGAAGAATTCCTGCCGCTGCGCTTGCAGAACGGCCTGTACATGCAGCGCCATGCCTACATGCTGCGCATCGCCGTTCCGTACGGCCTGCTGTCGACGGCGCAGATGCGCATGTTCGCGCATATCGCCCGCAAGTACGACCGCGGCTACGGCCACTTCACGACGCGCCAGAACATCCAGTTCAACTGGATCGAGCTGGAGCAGACCCCGGACATCCTGACGGACCTCGCCTCGGTCGAGATGCACGCGATCCAGACGTCGGGCAATTGCATTCGTAACACCACGACGGACGAATTCGCCGGCGTCGCGGCCGACGAGATCGTCGACGCGCGCCCGTACGCCGAGATCATCCGCCAGTGGAGCACGTTCCACCCCGAATTCATTGCCCTGCCCCGCAAGTTCAAGATTGCGATCAATGGTGCCGTGGAAGACCGCGCCGCGATCGCCGTCCACGACATCGGCCTGACGGCCGTGCGCAACGAGGCCGGCGAAGTGGGCTTCAAGTTCATGGTTGGTGGCGGCCTGGGCCGTACGCCGATCCTGGGCAGCGTGATCAACGAATTCGTGCCCTGGCAGCACCTGCTGACGTACACGGAAGCGATCATGCGCGTGTACAACCAGTTCGGCCGCCGCGACAACAAGTACAAGGCCCGCATCAAGATCCTCGTGAAGGCCGTGGGCGCCGAGGAATTCGCGCGCATGGTCGAGGCCGAATTCGCCGACCTGAAGGACGGTCCGGAAACCCTGACCCGCGAGGAAGTCGAACGCGTCGCGCAATGGTTCAATCCGAAGCCCTACCTGACCCTGCCGAACATCGATCCGCGCGCGGAACACGCCGACAACAAGGCGTTCGCCAACTGGCTGATGCGCAACGTCAAGCCGCACAAGGTGCCGGGCTATGCGTCCGTCGTGCTGTCGCTCAAGAAGACGGGCGTGCCGCCGGGCGACGCGACCGCCGAGCAGATGGATTTCGTGGCCGACCTGGCCGACAAGTACAGCTTCAACGAACTGCGCGTGACGCACGAGCAGAACCTCGTGCTGGCCGACGTCGAGCAAAGCAAACTGTTCGAAGTGTGGCAACAGGCCAAGGCGCGCGGCCTCGCGACGCCGAACATCGGCCTGCTGACGGACATGATCTCGTGCCCGGGCGGCGACTACTGCTCGCTGGCGAACGCGAAATCGATCCCGATCGCGGCGGCCATCGCCGAACGTTTCGACAACCTGGACTTCCAGCACGACATCGGCGACATCGAACTGAACATCTCGGGCTGCATCAACGCCTGCGGCCACCACCACGTCGGCCATATCGGCGTGCTGGGCGTGGACAAGGACGGCGCCGAGTGGTACCAGGTGTCGATCGGCGGCGCCCAGGGCAACGAGTCGGCCATCGGCAAGATCATCGGCCCGTCGTTCTCGGCACCGCAGATGCCGGAAGTCATCGGCCGCCTGCTCGAGGTGTATGTGAAGAACCGTGTCGAAGGCGAACGCTTCGTCGACGTGGCGCAGCGCCTCGGCGTCGCGCCGTTCAAGGAACATGTTTATGCCACGCCGATCCCGGCCGGCGCCAAGGTTGGGGAAGACGAATATGCCTAATTTCGAATTGCACTCGCACAAGCAGATCATCAAGCACCGCGAAGTGGTGGATGACGACTGGAGCGTCCTGAAACTCATCGAAGACGGCACCCCGGAAACCGTCGAGGTCCCGGCCGGCAAGATCATCGTCCCGGTCAAGGTCTGGCTGGCGCAGCGCGAACAGCTGCTGGGCCGCGCCGCCCGCCGCGAACTGGGCATCTGGTTCGCATCGGACGAGCTGGCGCACACGGTCAAGGACGACCTCGACAAGTTCGCCGTCGTCGCCGTCGACTTCCCGAAATTCAGTGACGGACGCGGCTACTCGATCGCCTACAACCTGCGCAAGCGCCTCGGCTACCAGGGCGAGCTGCGCGCGATCGGCGACGTGCTGCGCGACCAGCTGTTCCAGATGCTTCGCTGCGGCTTCAACGCCTATGCGACGCGCCAGGACCGCAACATCCACGACGCGCTGAAAGGCTTGACGGTGTTCTCGGAAACGTACCAGGCATCCGTCGACAATGAACTGCCGCTGTTCCGCCGCCACCAGCGCGGCGCGCTGCCCGAGCACAGCGATATCGGCGCCGGCATCTGACGAGCAAACAAGGAAACCCATGAGCGATCTGAACGCGCGGGTGAATGAAACCCGCGGCATCCTGGAGCGCATTGCGCGCGATTTTTCGCCTGCCGTGTTCGCTTCCAGCCTGGCGGCCGAGGACATGGTCCTGACCGACCTGATCTTGAAGGCCGGCCTGCCGATCACCATCTTCTCGCTGGAGACCGGCCGCCTGCACAAGGAAACCCTGGCCATGTTCGACAAGGTCAAGGCCCATTACGGCTACGACATCGTCGTGATGCGCCCGAAGCAGGAACTGGTCGACGAGTACGTGAGCAAGAACGGCCTGAACGCGTTCTACGACAGCGTCGAGCTGCGCAAGGGCTGCTGCTACGTGCGCAAGGTCGAGCCGCTGGGCCGCGCCCTCGCCGGCAACAAGGCGTGGATCACGGGCCAGCGCCGCGCGCAGTCGACGACGCGCAGCGACCTGCCCGTGCAGGAAGACGACGCGGCGCACGGCATGGCCAAGTTCAATCCGCTGGCCGACTGGAGCGAAGAGAACGTGTGGGAATACATCCGCGGCAATAACGTGCCGTACAACGACCTGCACGACCGCGGCTACCCGTCGATCGGCTGCGAACCCTGCACCCGCGCGATCCAGCCGGGCGAAGACGTCCGCGCCGGCCGCTGGTGGTGGGAAAATGCCGACTCCAAGGAATGCGGCCTGCACCTCGTGGACGGCAAGCTCATCCGAATCAAATCCGTGGCCCCGGTTTAATGACCGATACGGCCTTACAAGACATCAGGCACAGCAAACATGACGACTTTTTCCGATACGCCGCTCGCCCTCAGTGACGTGAATGCGCGCCACCTGGACGCACTCGAATCCGAAGCCATCCACATCCTGCGCGAGGTCGCGGCCGAATGCTCGAACCCCGCCCTGCTATTCTCGGGCGGCAAGGACTCCGTGGTGCTGCTGCGCCTGGCCGAGAAGGCTTTCCGTCCGGGTAAATTCCCGTTCCCGCTCGTGCACATCGACACGGGCCACAACTTCGACGAAGTGATCCAGTTCCGCGACGCGCGCGTGGCCGAACTGGGCGAGCGCCTGATCGTCGGTTCCGTCGAGGACTCGATCAAGAAGGGCACCGTCCGCCTGCGCAATCCGCAGACGGATTCGCGCAACGCGGCGCAAGCCGTGACGCTGCTGGAAACCATCGCCGAATACGGCTTCGACGCCTGCATCGGCGGCGCCCGCCGCGACGAGGAAAAGGCGCGCGCGAAAGAGCGTATCTTCTCGTTCCGCGACGAATTCGGCCAGTGGGATCCGAAGGCCCAGCGTCCGGAACTGTGGGACCTGTATAACACCCGCGTGCACCCGGGCGAGAACATGCGCGTGTTCCCGATCTCGAACTGGACCGAGCTCGACGTCTGGCAATACATCGCCCGCGAAAAGCTGGCGCTGCCGCCGATCTATTTCGCGCACGAGCGCCAGGTGATCCCGCGTAACGGCCTGCTCGTGCCGCTGACGCCGCTGACGCCGGCCCGCGAAGGCGAGGAAGTCGAGACGCGCGTCGTGCGCTTCCGCACCGTGGGCGACATCTCCTGCACATGCCCCGTCGCGTCGGATGCATCGACCGTCGACGCCATCATCGCCGAGACGGCCATCACCCAGATCACCGAGCGCGGCGCGACCCGCATGGACGACCAGACCTCGGAAGCCTCGATGGAAAAGCGCAAGAAACAAGGATATTTCTGATGAACGCACTGAACGAAAAACTGAACCACAACGACGACCAGAGCGGCCAGGCCGGTCTGCTGCGTTTCATCACCGCCGGCTCCGTCGACGACGGCAAGAGCACGCTGATCGGCCGCCTGCTGTTCGACAGCAAGGGCATCTTCGCCGACCAGCTGGCCGCCGTGTCGCGCTCCAAGCACAAGCGCACCGTGGGCGACACGATCGACCTGTCGCTGCTGACGGACGGCCTGGAAGCCGAGCGCGAACAGGGCATCACGATCGACGTCGCGTACCGTTATTTCGCCACGCCGAAGCGCAAGTTCATCATCGCGGATACGCCGGGCCACGAGCAGTACACCCGCAACATGGTGACGGGCGCGTCGACCGCGGACGCCGTCATCATCCTCGTCGACGTGTCGAAGGTGAAGCTCGGTGACGACGGCAGCGTGGAACTCCTCGTGCAGACGAAGCGCCACTCCACGATCGCCAAGCTGCTGCAGATCGAGCACGTGATCGTCGCCGTCAACAAGATGGACCTCGTGGACTACGACCGCACCGTGTACGACCGCATCGTCGCCGAATACACCAAGTTCGCGGACACGCTGGGCCTGAAGGACATCACCGCGATCCCGCTGTCGGCGCTGGCCGGCGACAACGTCGTCGAACGCGGCGACAACATGCCGTGGTACGAAGGCCCGACCCTGATCGAGCTGCTGGAAGGCCTGTCGGTGTACGACGAGACCCACGCCGCCCCGTTCCGCTTCCCCGTGCAGCTGGTGGCGCGCCACAACGGCCACGAAGCCAACGACTTCCGCGGCTATATGGGCCGCATCGAATCGGGCAAGGTGGCGGTGGGCGACAAGCTCGTCGTGCAGCCGTCCGGCCACAGCGCGACCGTGAAGGAAATCCTCACGTTCGACGGCCCGCTGCAGCAGGCCGTCGCCGGCCAGTCGGTCACGATCACGCTGAATGAGTACGTGGACATCTCGCGCGGCGACGTGCTGGCCCCGGCCGAGCAACCGGCCACGCTGCTCAAGCAAGTGAAGGCGGACGTGTGCTGGATGGCCGACGAACCCCTGGACGTGCGCCGCAAGTACTGGATCAAGCACGGCACGCGCCAGACGATGGCCAAGGTGAAAGCGATCGACTCCATCCTGGACGTCAACACGCAGACGCGCCGCACCGTGGACAACCCGGCCGAAGGCCTGAAACTGAACGACATCGCCCGGATCGAACTGACCGTGCAGCAGCCGCTGGCCGCCGACGCCTACGATGCGATCCGCGCAACGGGCGCCTTCATCCTGATCGATGAAGTTACCCATCAGACCGTTGCCGCGGGTATGATTCGTATTGACGCGTAACGAACGAAAGGGATCCATGGCGGCGCTGGGAAAAGTTTATTTGATTGGAGCCGGACCCGGCGCTGCTGATCTCATCACCGTTCGCGGGGCGCGCCTGCTCGGGGAGGCGGAAGTCGTGCTGTACGACGCCCTCGTCACTCCGGAGATGCTGGCGCTCTGCCGGCAGGCCGAGCTGATCCCGGTCGGCAAGCGCTCCGGCCAGCGTTCGACGGCGCAAACCGTCATCAATGAAAAACTCGTCGACTGCGCGCGTCGCTACCGGCGCGTCGTGCGTTTGAAGGGCGGCGATCCGATGCTGTTCGGCCGCGCCGACGAGGAACTCCGCGCGCTCGAGGAAGCGGGCGTCGAGGTCGAAGTCGTCCCCGGCATCACGACGGCCGTCGCCGCCGCCGCCGCGACCCTGCAGCCGCTGACCAAGCGCGGCGTGGCGCGCAGCGTCGCCTTCTTCACGTCCAGCACGGCCCCCGATCAACCGGACCACCCGGCCCTGCCGGAAACGGACACGCTCGTGCAATACATGGGCGGCCGCGAAGCCGCCGCCACGGCGGAACGCCTGCTGGCCGAGGGCCGCCGGCCGGACTTGCCGGTCGTCGTCGTGGAAAACTGCAGCCGGGCGGACCAGCGAGTGCGCCGCCTGACCTTGTCGGATCTGGCGCACGGCCTCGACGTGGCCCATGGGCCCGTGCTCGTCATGATAGGCGAGGCGATGGGGGCGAGGCCGCATCAAACGGTGGATCCGGCTGCATGATCCGTCCTTCCCGCGCAGGCGGGAACAACCCACCGGGCTGTCCCCCAAGCTGCGCTACAGAATTCGGTACGTGGGAAGCATGGTAGGGCGTCCGGACAACGACTTCGACAACTCAGCATGGCGGGGATGACGGTTAGCGCGCCCGCGCTTCCAGCTCGGCCTCGAGCTTGAGCGCGGCCGCGTTCGTATCCACCGCGATCCGGTTCAGGCGCGCCAGCGCCGCCGCCAGCCGCACCCCGCTCTCTCCCCCGCATTCGCGCACATGCCAGCGCGCGAGGTCGCAGCGCATCCGCGCCAGTTCGGCCCGCAGGCCCGCCAGCATGCGGCGCAGGCTGCCGTCGGCATCGGATGCGGGGCCGGTCTTCGTATCGCCATCCGTCAAGTGATGCTGCATGACGGCGATGCGCACATGCATGCCCTGCAGGCGGCACGCCAAGCGGTCGAGGCGGCGCGCGCAACGCAGTTCCACCCAGGCACGCGGTGCGGGCAGCAGGCGGACGAACAAGGAGACGAGCTTGCGGAACATCGCAGCAGTCTCGATCCTGCGGCCGCCAGGGGCCATGATGCGCGACAAACTTAAGTCGACTCAGCCCCAGTGCAAGTAGTCGATGCCGTTCTGGATGCTGCCGATGACTTGCGTCTGGTTTTCCGCGCTCTCGCTGAAATTGGCCAGCACGTCGGCGCGGGTCGCGGACGACGCCAGCGCATGCTGCCAGAAATCGGCGCCGGCGCTGTCGCCTGCGCGGTGCAGCACGTTCTGGTACAGCGCCTGCACGAATTGCGTGTCGTTCGTGTTCGCGCCGTACAGGCTCGCGAATTCGGCGCTGCCGGCAAACCCCGCCGCCGCCTGCGTGAGGGTCATGCCCTTGTCCATCGCGTCGATCCAGTAGCCGAGGCCCGCCTTGTCCGGCGCACGGTTGAACGCGGCCTGGTACAGGCGATACGCCTCGCCCGCCGTGCCGTCCACGTCCAGCGCGACCATGCCGTCGCTGAACTTGAGGCGCTCGACATTCGACAGGGTCGCGTGGTTGCCCGCCGCATCCGTCACCGAGACCGTGGTGCCCTCGTTGACGATGTGGGCGCCGGCGCGCGCGCTCGCATACACGAGCGTATCGAGGCCGCCCTGCCCCGTCACCTTGCTTTCGCCGGACACGGCGGCCAGCGCCTGCCCGAGGCCGCTGAATGCGAGGTCCGTCACGGCAGGGCTGCCTGCCACGGGCGCGCTCGCGACCGGCGTGCCGGCCACGGGTACGCTTGCGACCGGCGTGCTGGGTGCGCTCACGGCCGGCGTGCTGGCCACGGGCGCGCTGGGGGCCGGGGCGCTCGTCACGGGATGGGCCGCCGGCGCCGGGGCGTCGCCCGTGGTGACCGTCTGCGTCCCGCTCTGGGTCGTGGCCGACGTGCTGGCGCCGCCCGACAGGATGCGCATCTCGATGGCGGCGCCGCCGGATGCCGGGGTATCCACCCATGCGCCGGCGAAGCCGCCGTGCGCGAGCGCCGTCACGCCGGGGCTCGCCTGGTCGCCGCTGCGCAGCTGGTTGATGGCGAATTCCTGCGTGTCGACGGCCGTGCCGTCCGCGCCGAAGCGGCGGCCGAACACGCCGTTGCCGTCGCCGTCGGCGCCCTGCCAGGCGACCAGGAACGTGCCGTCGGACAGCGCCGCGACGTCGGCGTCGTAATGCCCTCCGCCCGACTGCACGTTCGCCTGGGTGACGGCGCCGACCTTGTTGCCGGTGGCGTCGAAGCGCTGGAAGAAGATGTCGCTGTTCGCAAAGCCCAGCGGGTCGTTGGCATAGCTGTCCCACGCGGCGACGAAGCCGCCGTCGGCCAGCGCCGTCACGTGCGGCAGCGGCGCGGCCGTCGTGATGCTGGCCGCGTAGCCGTCGCCGCTCGCCACGAACACGGACGCCGGCGCACGGCTCAATGCGGCGTAGACGTTGCCGTCGTTGATCTCGCCCCACGACACGACGTAGCCGCCGCCCTTGAGGCTTGCCAGCGCCGGGCTGTAGGCCGAGCCGAGCGCGCTGTAGACTTGCTGGCCGCCGACGAGGGCACCGTCCGCCGCCGCGGCCTGCTGCACGTGCACCGCGGCGCCGCTGCGCCAGCCGATGGCGAACGAACCGTCGGCGAGCGTCGCCACGGTGGGCATGGACGCGTCGCCGGACGTGCCGGCGTCCAGCACGTGTTCCGCACCGGCGCTGCCGGTGGCATCGACGACGCGGTAGGCGATCTTGTTCGCGCCGCCGTCGTTCAACGTGTAGGCGACGACGAAGCGGCCGCCGTCCAGCGCGCTCACGGCCGGATGGCCTTCCACCTTCGCATCGCCGTCCGGCGTCAGCGCGAACGCGGCGCCCTGCGCATTGCCGCCCGCGTCGCGCAGCTGGGCCCACAGGCCGCTGCCCGCGCCGCCGGCGACGGAATCCGGGCCCTGCCACACGGCGACGAAGCCGCCGCCGGACAATGTGGCCAAGGCAGGATGCGAACTGTAGGCGTCCAGGGCGGCGCCGGCCTTCGCTTCGTTGCTTGAGCCGGGCAAGCTGCCCGTCGCGCCATTTTCCACGGAATAGGTCAGGGTCTGCGTGACGCCCGTGTTCGCGACCGGATTGCCGTTACTGTCGACCTGGTAGCGGTCGTAGTAGTGCACCGTGACCGCGGCCGCCTGGCCGTCGGCCGGCAGCTGGCTCGCGTCGGCCACGACCAGCCGCGCGCTCGTGTCGACGGCCGGGTTGTAGGCGATGGAGAACAGGCCCGGCTGCGACTGGTTGTCGATCACCCAGCGGCCGCCCGTCTGGTCGCCGGTGTCGATCGGCTTGAGGATGTCGACCACGTCGCCCGCATGCGCGGTCGTGAACACGACGTTGCTGCTGCCGACGGCGCCGACCGGCTGGTTGTCCGGGAAGACGGTGTCCACCACGGTGACGATCGTGCCGTCCGCCTGTTTGTAGTGCACATTGAACGATGCCGTCGACGTCGCGTCGCTGCCCAGGCTGTCCTGGAAGCGCCACAGCGTGCCCGCCGTCGCCACGTACGCGCCCTGGGCGTCGGCCGGCGCCGAATAGGTGATCCAGGTGTTGCCGCCGTCCTGGCTGTACTGCATGTCGCCGCGCGAGAACGTCTGACCGAGCGCGGTCGACGTGTCGAACGAGACGGCGCTGGCGTTGGAATAGGTCCAGGCCGAGCTGGCCCAGCCGGGACGAACGTAGATCGAAGTCGTGGGAGTGGTCATGGCGTCGGGAATCGGTTATTCCAAACGCATATGATTCCTCAAGGCAAATTAAAATTCAATGAGGAAATTAGTTTTCCGCAGTCAATACTACTGAAAACCAACGAATCGTTAGCGCCGCGTCAATCAAATTGACATGAATAGATGCAGCCGCGACAACACAGATAACGAACGCATTATGTTGGCAAGCATGCCACATCCGCGCCCGCACAGTATGCGGCCATGGCGGCTAGCACGCCCGGGTCTTCGCCGACGGCCGGCACCGTGCGGAACGTTACCTGAGGATGGCTGGCGCGCAGCTGGTCGAGCAGCAGCGGCAGGTCGCGCAGCAGATGGCCGCCCTGCCCCAGGAACACGGGGACGATGGTGACGTCGCGCGCGCCCGATGCCACCTGGGCGCCCACTTCGTCCGGCAGGCTCGGCGTCATCAGTTCGAGGAACGCCAGCGACACGGCGCAATCCGGACGGCGCGCGGCGGTCAGGTCGCGCAGGCGCTGGAACGGCGCGGCCCAGGCGGCGGCGCGGGCGCCGTGGGCGAACAATACGAGTGCTTTTTCCATCAATGTCTTTCCACCCAGCGCAGGGCGCCGATCGCCAGCAGCAGGAACAGCAGGCTGGGCGCGGCCGCCGTCACGAAGGCCGGCCACGTCGACAGCATGCCCACGTGCGAAAACAAGGAGTTAATCAACAGGAAGCTCACGCCGATCATGATGCCGATGAAAATCTTGAGGCTCACGCCGCCGCTGCGCGTGTGCAGGTAGCCGAACGGCAGCGCGAGCGCCATCAGCACGAAGATCGACAGCGGATCGAACAGCTTTTTCCAGAACGCGATCTTGAAGCGCTCCGTCTCCTGGCGGTTTTCGGCCAGGTGGCGCGTGTACACGGCCAGCTCGTTCGCCGACATCTGCGCCGGATCGGACCGCGACACGGACAGGATCTTGGGCGTGATCTCGGACACGAGATCGAGGCTGGCGAGCTTGCGCGTGGAGACGGACGCCGTGTCCTGGCCGAACCGGCTCTGGATGGTCTGGCCGGCCGCGACGGGCGTGTCCGGCGCCGGCAGCTCGCGGCTGTTCGTGAACAGCGTCTCGGTGACGTCCTTCAGGCGCCAGGTGCTGTTGCCGCTGAACGTGGCGCTGGCGGCCGTGATCAGGGAGCGCATGCGCATGCCGTTGTCGAACTCGTACAGGCGCACGTCGATCAGCTGGCCGTCCGGACGGATCTGGCGCGCGTTGAAGAAGCGCGACCCGGTCACGGGGCCTTTCACGCCGTCCGCGTGGATCGTGTCCTTGGTCCACATGCCCGAGCGGAATTCGGCCGACACCGTCGCGCCCTTCGCGGACAGGCGCACGCGTTCCGCGATCGGGGCCGTGCGCGGCGTGATCAATTCGCCGAACAGGAACGTGATGGCCACGAACAGCACGCCGATCTTGGCCAGCATGATGCCGGCCTGCTGCGTCGACATGGACGATGCGCGCATGATCGTGAATTCCGAACTCTGCGCGAACTGCGCCATCGTGTAGATGGTGCCGATCAGCGCGGCCACGGGCATCACCTCGTACACGTGGCCGGGAATGAGCAGCAGGACGTACAGGATCGCGTGCTGGATCATGTAGCCGCCCTTGCCCACCGCGGGCAGTTCCTGCGTCAGGTCCATGAACGCGATCAGGCCGAGGAAGGCGACGAGCACGAAGGCCACGGCCTGCGCGATGTTGACGAAGAAGTAGCGCTGCAGGATCTTCATTGCGCGCCCTCCTGCGTGGCGCCGGCGGTGCTGCCGGCGCGCAGCAGGCGGCGGCGCTTGAAGGCGCCCAGCAGCGCGAGCGGGTGCCAGCGGTGGTTCACGTTCAGGCGCCAGGCGAACAGCCCCGCCACGACCAGCAGCGCGAACACGTGCAGCGGCCACCACGCGATGCCGAAGCTCATCTTGCCCTGCTTGACGCTGGCCTCGAACAGTTTCGACAGATTGCTATACGTGAAAAAAATCAGCAGCGCGAGGATCAGGTTCGCGGAACTGCCGGCGCGCGGGTTGACGAAGCCGAGCGGGATCGCCAGCAGCATCAGCACGACGCACGTGATCGGCGCCGAGATCCGGTACAGCAGTTCGGCGTTCGTGAAGCGGTTGTCCGGCAGCGCCAGCAGGGCCGGCGTGGACAGCGCGTCGGCCGGCGTCTCGGAGCCCATCACGGGCACCTGGCTGGCGATGCGCATGCGGTAGCGCTCGAATTCCATCGATTGAAAATCGGCCCGTCCCGGCTGGCCCAGATAGCGCCGGCCGTTTTTCAATACGAGGTACTGGCCGCCCTTGCCGTCCGGCTCGATCACGCCTTCCTTCGCGACGACGATCGAGCTGCCGCTTTCGTCGACGGAATTCACGAACACGTTCTGCACGACGGTCGATGCGCGCGTGCTGCCTTCGACGAAGAACACGCGGTTGGTCGACGTCGATTCGCGGAACTGGCCGGGCGACACGCGCTTGAGGTCTTCGCGCTTCTCGAAGCGCTCGACGAATTCGGTGCTTTTCATCTTGGCCCACGGCGTCGCGATGAACGACAGCGCGGCGACCAGCGCCACCAGCGGCAGGCCGAAGACGAGGACCGGGCCCACCCACCGCAGCAGCGACTGGCCGGACGCGAACCATACGACCATCTCGGAATCGCGGTAGCTGCGCGTGACGGTGGCGATGACCGCGATAAAGCTGGTAAGGATGAGGATAGTTGGCAGATAATTCAGCACCGAAAAGCCGATCAGCGCCAGCACGTCGCTCGAGGCGACCTTGCCCCCCGCGGCCTTGCCGAGGATGGAGATCAGGGTCCAGGTGACGAAGATCGTAAACAGGACCGTGAAGGTGGCGCCGGCCACACTGGCCAATTCACGCTGTAGGGCGCGTTGGAAAATCATTCGATAGTTATAATTGCTGGTTTGAAGGAACCCCGGGGAACCGTCACGAGCGGGCGCCATCACGAGGGTTTCTTGGGCAGCACGCGCGTCAAAAACTCGAAACGGAGAATCAAATGGACTTTAGCATAAAAGCATTCGACACAAAAAACACGCTGGCCGCAGCCAAATCGGGCTGTGTGGCAGTCGCGGTGTTCGAAAACAAGAAACTGTCGGAGGCGGCCAAAGCCCTCGATCTGGACGGCGCCGTCAGCGCGGCCGTCAAGTCGGGTGACATCTCCGGCAAGCCCGGCTCCACCCTGCTGCTGCGCGGCGTTCCGGGCGTGACCGCGGCCCGCGTGCTGCTGGTCGGCATGGGTGCGGACGAGGCCATCAGCGAGAAAAGCTTTACCGGTGCCGTGACCGCTGCCCTGAAAACCTTCGCTTCGCTGGGCGCGCAGGATGCCATTATCGCATTCCCGCTGGAGAATGTGAAAGCGCGCGACCTGAACTGGGCCCTGCACAGCATCGTCCTCGCCGCGGGCGACGCCGAGTTCCGCACCGACGCGCAAAAGAGCAAGAAGGACCCGGCCCCCACCGGCGTGCGCAAGCTGACCGTCGCGGTGCCGCAAGCCACTCCGCAGATCAAGACCGCGCTGGCGCAGGCGCAGGCCATCGTGAACGGCATGAACCTGACGAAGGAACTGGGCAACCTGTCGCCGAACGTCTGCACGCCGACCTACCTCGCGAACACCGCCAAGAAGCTGGCCGGCGACTACGGCTTCGACATCGAAGTCCTCGACCGCAAGCAGCTGGAGGCCCTCAAGATGGGCAGCTTCCTGTCCGTCACGCGCGGCAGCGAAGAGCCGCCGAAGTTCATCGTCCTGAAGCACAACGGCGGCAAGAAGAACGACGCGCCGGTCGTCCTCGTCGGCAAGGGCATCACGTTCGACACGGGCGGCATCTCGCTGAAGCCGGGTGCGAACATGGACGAGATGAAGTACGACATGTGCGGCG
Organism: Massilia putida; assembly: GCF_001941825.1. Classification (NCBI taxonomy): domain Bacteria; kingdom Pseudomonadati; phylum Pseudomonadota; class Betaproteobacteria; order Burkholderiales; family Oxalobacteraceae; genus Massilia; species Massilia putida. The sequence continues at coordinate 5,911,433 of NZ_CP019038.1, read as the reverse complement.
CCGGCTCGGTGCTGGGCACCTTCCGCGCCATCGGCGAGATGGGCCTCAAGCTGAACGTCGTCGGCATCGTCGCCGCCTGCGAGAACATGCCGTCGGGCCGTGCCACCAAACCGGGCGACATCGTCACGGCGATGAACGGCACCACCATCGAGATCCTGAATACGGACGCGGAAGGGCGGCTGATCCTGGCCGACGCGCTGACCTACGCCGAGCGCTTCAAGCCGGCCGCCGTCGTCGACATCGCCACGCTTACGGGCGCCTGCATCGTCGCCCTGGGCCACCACACGTCGGGCCTGTTCAGCCGCCACGACGATGCCCACGACGCCCTCGCCCAGGAACTGCTGGACGCCGGCCGCCAGGCGGGCGACGTCGCGTGGCGCTTCCCCATCGGCGAGAACTACAACGAGCAGTTGAAATCGAACTTCGCCGACCTGGCCAACATCGGCACGCCGGGCGGCGCGTCGATCACGGCCGCGTGCTTCCTGGAGAACTTCACGCGCAACTACACGTGGGCTCACCTGGACATCGCCGGCACGGCCTGGAAATCGGGCGCGGCCAAGGGTGCGACCGGCCGTCCGGTGCCTCTGCTGACCACGTTCCTGTTGAATCGCGTGTAAGCGCTTCAACGCCGCCGTTCCCGCGCAGGCGGGAACGGCCCACCGGGCTCTTCCCGCCCGTGCCGGGTGTCCTAGTCAGCTCGGTATCGGTCCCCGCTTCCGCGGGGACGACGTAGTGCCCGTGTCATTGGCCGATCAGAACACGACGTTGCCCGGATCCGCCACCGCTTCCGGCCTTGTGGCCGGGTGCATCAGCACGGTCAGCGTCGACTCGTACGCCACGCCCGAACCATCGTAGGGATCCGCATGGCTGCCCCCGACGCGCACGATGATGCTGCCGATCAGCCGTCCGCCGTCGAACAGCGAGGTGTTATGCGCCTGCGTCACCTCGAGCGCGCTGCCCGCCCCGTCGCGCGCGCAATCGATCATCAAGGGGCTGCGGCTGCGCTCGACCGTGACGCGGCCCGGCGCCACGACGAACCAGCGCCCCGCCGCGTTGGACAGCACGCAGCCGACGCCCGTCATCTCGCGGTGGTCGAGAATCGCATGGACTTCCAGCTGCTGCTGCGTGGTCTCGGCAGGCGCCGTCACACAGCCGCCCAGGACGGCGGACAGCGCGAGTGCGCAGGCGGTACGGAAATAAGGATGGAACATGGCTTCACCGATCATGCATACCTGTCCGTTTACGGCGGCAATCGGCAAGACATGAGGGGAAGCGCATCCCGGGCTCGCCGGGATGGCGTCAAGAGATCGGCGTAAAGCGCGGCAAGCGCTCGCCATCGACGTCGACCGATCCGTAGAAGGCGTCGCGCGGGCGGACCCAGGTCTTGCCGTCCTGCCCGCGATACACGACCACGGCCGTGTGATCGGCCTCGAGCGTGGCCTCGCAGACCACCTCGTACACCCCGCCCTTGTAGTGGCGGAAGCGCATCAGGCCTTTTCTTCAGCCGCGGCGCGGTGCTTCTTCTTGAGGTTCTGGATGACCTTGACGATGCCTTCGACACCGGCGTTGTCATCGAGCTCGCTGAACGCGTCCAGCACCTCGTTCAGCACGCGGTTACGCACGCTCGCCTCGTCCGCCGGCATCTTCTGCGGCGGGTTGTCGGACGGCGCGAATTTCTGCGGCGTCTCGGCCGCAGCCTTCTGGCCGTGTGCCAGCGCGGCTTGCCAGATCAGCCAGCGGCGTTGGGTTTCGTACACGAGGTACTCTTCCGGCTTGTCCTCACGACGCCGGACAATGTGGCCATCGCGTTGGGCCCATGCTTCAAATGCTTGGCGCATTGTTGTCCTTTACAAAGCTGTGTGCAAATCCTGCTCTCGGATCCGCGATCGTTACACACCCGCCAAAGGCCGGCCGCTCGACCGACCACGGCACCATTTATCAAAGCAATGGAATGCTTTCGAATACTTGGTTCCAGAGCAATATGCCAATAGTACAACGTAAGTTGGCCTACTGCAATTTTTTTCTTTCGAGAAGGAGACAATACGGAAATGCCGCTTCTCTTGCTGTGATTGTTACATCTTGTCACAGTTCAGCGCAACTTTCCAGCGTCGTTACGATTTTTTACTCCATGGACAATAATTTTACGACATGTTTGTTGCAATCTGCACAAATAATGACAATCGTGTCATGGCTTATGGAGCCATGATGGGTAACAACAACGGTAATGAGCCGGATGAGCACGGCCCGTATGAACGGGCCCGGGATGATACATGGTTTAGCGCCGATCTGGCGGCGACGCAGGGCGGCAACGGCCGGAATTCTTGCGCCGACGGCATGGCGACGCCGGTTCGGGGGGACGGGAGCCGGTCCCAGGGGCGGAAACGGGATAATTTCCATCCATTTCGATTTTTTCATTTTGGAACCGCCGGCGGCCGAGCCGGCGTCGCCGCCGACAGCGTACAATCTCTACTTTCCCAATCGACATTCAATGAACGGCCTGCTCCGCTGTTCGCCCATGTTCAACGTAGAGAAAAATAATGAAAATCGCATCTTGGAACGTCAACTCGCTGAAGGTACGCCTGCCGCACCTGCTCCAGTGGTTGGCCGCCAACCCCGTCGACGTGCTCTGCATCCAGGAGACGAAACTCACCGACGATAAATTTCCCGTGGCTGAGATCAACGCGGCCGGCTACGAGGTCGTGTTCAGCGGCCAGAAGACGTACAACGGCGTGGCGATCCTGTCGCGTCTGCCCATCGCCGACGTCGTGCGCAACAACCCGCACTACCCCGACGAGCAACAGCGCCTGATCGCCGCGACCATCGCCGGCGTACGCTTCATCTGCGCCTATGTGCCGAACGGCCAGGCCGTCGGCTCCGACAAGTATGCCTACAAGATGGGCTGGCTGGCCGCGCTGCGCAAGTGGGTCGGCGAGGAGCTGGCGCTCCACGAGCGGTTCGCGATCCTGGGCGATTACAACATCGCGCCCGAAGACCGGGACGTGCACGACCCCGAACTGTGGGCCGGCCAGATCCACTGCTCCGACCTGGAACGCGAGGCGCTGCGCGACCTGTGCGGCCTCGGTCTGGTCGACGCGTTCCGGCTGTTCGAGCAGCCCGAGAAGCAGTACAGCTGGTGGGACTACCGCCAGATGGCGTTCCGCCGCAACCGCGGGCTGCGCATCGACCACATCCTCCTGTCGCCGGCGCTGGCGCAGCGCTGCGAGGCGTGCGTCATCGACCGCGAGCCGCGCAAGTGGGAGCAGCCGTCGGACCACACGCCGGTGATCGCGACCATCGTTTAATCCGGCCGTGTAGGGTGGGCACCATATGCCCGCGCGTGACCTTTGCAACATGCCGCGTGACGCGTGGGCACAGGAGTGCCACCCTACGAACCTCGTGCCAACAGATTCGACATCGCGTCGGCGTCGGCCGGCCGCGCGAACAGGTAACCCTGGGCGTACTGGCACCCGTGCCGGCGCAGCAGTGCCAGCTGCGCGTCGTTCTCGACGCCCTCCGCCACGACGGCCATCCCGAGGCTCCCCGCCAGCGCCATGATGGCCGCGACGATGGCCTGGTCCTCGCTGCTCGACTCGAGGTCGCGCACGAACGCGCGGTCGATCTTGATCTTGCGGACCGGGAAGCGCTTCAGGTACGCGAGGCTCGAATAGCCGGTGCCGAAGTCGTCGATCGACAGGCGGATGCCCATGCGGTAGATCTGGCCCAGCGTCTCCAGCGTCTGGCCGCCGTGCTGCATCAGCGCCGTCTCGGTGATCTCGAATTCGAGCAGGCCCGGATCGATGCCCGTGTCGTCGACGATGTCGCGGATCGATTGGATCAGGCCCCGGTGCATGAACTGGCGCGCCGACAGGTTCACCGCCAGCGGCAGCGCCGGCAGGCCCGCCCGCTGCCAGGCCATCGCCTGCTCGCACGCGCGCCGGATCACCCATTCGCCGACGGGCACGATCAGGCCGTTCTCTTCCAGGATCGGGATGAAGTCGTCGGGCGCCACGAGACCCTGCTCCGGATGGCGCCAGCGCAACAGCACTTCCAGGCCGTGCACGCGGCCGTCCTGCACGCCCACGATCGGCTGGTAGAACAGCACGAATTCCTCGCGCACCAGGGCGCCGCGCAGGCGCGACTCCAGCTCGAAATGGCGCGCGGCCGCCGCGTTCATCGGCTCGGCGTAGAACTGGTAGTTGTTGCGGCCGGCCGCCTTCGCGTAATACATCGCGGCGTCGGCCTTGCGCATCAGGCTCGTCGCGTCCGCGCCGTCGTCCGGATACAGGCAGATGCCGATCGACGGCGAGATGTGCAGGCTGCGCCCCTCGAATTCGACGGGCGCAGCCAACGCCTCGATGATCTTGTCGCCCACGATGCCGCACTCCTCGGCCACGCGCACGCCCGGTACCAGCACCACGAATTCGTCGCCGCCGAGGCGCGCGACGGTGTCGCTGGCGCGCACGACGCGGCACAGGCGCTGCGCCACTTCCTTCAACAGATGGTCGCCCGTCAGGTGGCCGAGCGAATCGTTGATCGTCTTGAAGCGGTCCAGGTCGATGAACAGCAGGGCCAGTTTGAGGCCGTCGCGGCGCGCCGCCAGCAGGGCGCGGTCGAGGCGTTCGGACAGCAGCGCGCGGTTCGGCAGGCCCGTGAGCGCGTCGTGGTACGCCATGTGGTGCACGCGCGCCTCGGCCTGGCGCCGCTCGACGATTTCGGCCTGCAGCTCCGCCGTGCGTTCCTGCACCCGCACTTCGAGTTCGTCGCGCGCACGGCGCAGGGCGTCGGCCGCTTCGCGCTGGGCGGTGACGTCGTCGATCAGCCAGACGCTGCGCCCGCCCCGCTCCGCCATGTCGAACGGCCGGCCGGACAGGCGCGCCCAGAACCGCTTGCCGTCGCGCCGCACCAGTTCATACTCGGCCATGTGCACGCGCCCCGCCTCGAAATCGCGCAGGGTCTGTTCGCGCGCGGCCATCCAGCCCGCGTCGTCGGGATACAGCTCGCGCACGGGCAGGCCTTCGATGCTGCCGCCCTGGTGGCCGAACAGCTCTTCCATCTTGCGGTTGCAATGCAGGGTGCGGCCGTTCTCGACGACGGCGATGCCCAGCACGGCGTTGTCGAGGATCGCCTGGTTTTCCAGCAGCGCGTTGCGCAGCGATTCCTCGGCCGCCTTCTGGCCCGTGCGGTCCTCGATCATCCAGATCATCGTGCCCGTGCCCAGCTCCTCCGGGTTGACGGCATAGCCGATCAGGTTGACCCACATCGGCGTGCCGTCCCGGTGCACCATCGCCGTCTCGGTCTTGAACGAGCCGCCCAGGCCCAGCACGCCGTATGCGCGTTGGCCGATCTCGACGAACGCCGCGTCGTCCGCATACAGGACGCGCGTCGACCGGCCGAGCGCCTCGCCCGGCCCGTAGCCGAACATCGCGCCGAAGCAATCGTTGTAGCGGGTGATCGTCCGCTCGCGCGTGAAGAAGATGCCGATCGTGGCATTGGTCATGATCGACTGGATCTCGATGAACGCCCGCCGCGCTTCCGAGACGTCTTCCACGATCCACACGGTGCCCGCCTCGCGCGCGCTCATGTCGACGGCCTTGGCGCGGATGCGGCACCAGATCGTGCTGCCGTCGCGGTGGCGCAGCGGCACCTCGCTCTTTTCGAACAGGCTGCCACGCGTCAGCACGACGACGGCTTCGCCGATGAACGCTTCGTACTGGTCGCGCGTGGCGAAGACCAGGGCGGGACTGTGGTTGACCAGCTCTTCCGGCGTATAGCCCAGCATCCCGGCCATGCGCGGATTGCAGGATTTGACGAGGTCGGGCAACGTGACGGCGATGCCGACCGGCGCATGCTCGACCACCGCGGCCTGCTCCAGCAAGCGTCCGCGCAGCGCGGCCTGGCCGTCGCCGAACGTGAGCACGTCGCCGAACACGAAGACGGCGCCCGCGACGCCCGCGCCCGGCGGCAGCGGCTTCGCGCGCACCTCGACGGGCCGCTCCTCGCCGTCGCGTACGATCAACGCGTCCCAACGCCGCTCGCCGGCCAGCGACAGGCGGATCTCGACCGCCAGCGCCGCCGCCATGTGCGCGCAGAACAGCGAGACCAGCGGACGGCCGTCGACCGCGCCGCCGGCCAGTTCGACGAGCGCCGCGTTCGCGGCCCAGATCGTGCCTTCGCCGTCGCACGCGCAGGCCGGCGCGGCGATCAATGCCAATGCCTCGGCCACCAAGGCCGGTGTGCTCGTTCCCCGATCCATCCCTCTTCCTGTATTGGCCCTTTGACAGGACTCTTTGTCGAATTTGGGTGGATGATAGCCGAGATCTAACGCAAATTATCGTTTGGAAAGACGAATTTCAGCAGGTGACGCGGCGCAGCAACGGTCTCAGAACGCGTCGCCCGGCACGCGCACCCAGCCTTCCATCAAGACGCGTGCGCTCCGGCTCATGACAGCCTTCGTGACGATCCAGTCGCCGCCCTCCTGGCGCGCCTCGGCACCGACGCGGAGCAGCCCGGACGGATGGCCGAAACGCACGGCCTCGTGCGCCCGTCCGCCCGCCGCGAGGCTGACGAGCGTTCCCGGGATCGCGGCCGCCGTGCCGATCGCGACGGCCGCCGTGCCCATCATCGCGTGATGCAGCTTGCCCATCGACAGGGCGCGCACGAGCAGGTCGATGTCGCCCGCATCGACCCGCTTGCCGCTCGACGCCGTATAACCGGCGGGCGGCGCGACGAAGGCGACTTTCGGCGTGTGCTGGCGGCGCGCGGCCTCCTCCACGTGCGCGATCAGGCCCATGCGCATGGCGCCGTACGCGCGGATCGTCTCGAACATCGCCAGCGCCTTCGGATCGCCGTTGATGGCGTCCTGCAGCTCCGTGCCCGTGTAGCCGATGTCGGCGGCGTTCACGAAGACGGTCGGGATGCCGGCATTGATCATCGTCGCCTTGAGCGTACCGACGCCCGGCACCTCGAGGTCGTCGACCAGGTTCCCGGTCGGGAACATCTTATTTGCCCCCCCTTCGCCGCCGTCGCCCTCCTCGGCGGGGTCCATGAATTCCAGCTGGACCTCGGCGGCCGGGAACGTGACGCCGTCCAGCTCGAAATCGCCCGTCTCCTGGACCTGGCCGTTCGTGACCGGCACGTGGGCGACGATCGTCTTGTTGATGTTGGCCTGCCAGATGCGCACGGTGACCGTGCCGTTCTCGGGAATCCGCGCCGGATCGATCAAGCCGTTGGCGATGGCATACGGGCCCACCGCGGCGGAGAGATTGCCGCAGTTGCCGCTCCAGTCGATGAACGGTTTATCGATGCCGACCTGGCCGAACAGGTAGTCGACGTCGTGGCCGGGCCGCGTGCTGGGCGCGACGATGACGGTCTTGCTCGTGCTGGACGTGGCGCCGCCCATGCCGTCGATATGCTTGGCGTACGGATCGGGGCTGCCGATCACGCGCAGCAGCAGCTTGTCGCGCGCTTCGCCGGGGACCTGCGCCGCCTCGGGCAGGTCTTGCAGGCGGAAGAACACGCCTTTGCTGGTGCCGCCGCGCATGTAGACGGCGGGGATTTTGATCTGGGGTGCGTGGGCCATGATGCTTGTCTTTCGTTGGTGTGCGAACGTTCAAACGCCCGATGAACAATTCGAATGTCAGGCGGCGACCTTCGAAGAAGCGAGGAAATCCTGCGCAAACCGCTGCAGCACCCCGCCCGCCTCGTAGATCGACACTTCCTCGGCCGTGTCGAGACGGCAGGTCACCGGCACTTCGACGGTGTCACCCGACTTGCGATGGATGACCAGCGTCAGCACGGCGCGCGGCGTGCGCTCGCCCACCACGTCGAACGTCTCGGTGCCGTCGATCCCCAGCGTGAGGCGCGTCGTGCCCGGCTGGAATTCCAGCGGCAGCACGCCCATGCCGACGAGGTTCGTGCGGTGGATGCGTTCGAAGCCCTCGGCCACGATGGCTTCCACGCCCGCCAGCCGCACGCCCTTCGCCGCCCAGTCGCGCGACGAACCCTGGCCATAGTCCGCGCCGGCGATCACGATCAGCGGCTGCTTGCGTTCCATATAGGTCTCGATCGCTTCCCACATGCGGGTAACGACGCCGTCCGGCTCGACGCGGGCCAGCGAACCCGCCTTCACGCTGCCATCGGCATTGCGCACCATCTCGTTCTTCAGCGTCGGATTCGCGAACGTGGCGCGCTGCGCCGTCAGGTGGTCGCCGCGGTGCGTCGCGTACGAATTGAAGTCTTCTTCCGGCAGGCCCATTTTCGCCAGGTATTCGCCCGCGGCGCTGTCGGGCATGATCGCGTTCGACGGCGACAAATGGTCCGTCGTGATGTTGTCGCCCAGGACCGCCAGCGGCCGCATGCCCTTCAAGGACCGTTCGCCCGCGAGCGCGCCTTCCCAGTACGGCGGACGGCGGATATAGGTGCTCATGGGGCGCCAGTCGTACAGCGGCGAGACGGCTTCGCCGCCGGCTTCGCGGCGCGCGAACATGATGTCGTACACCTTGCGGAACTGCTGCGGCTTCACGGCCCGCTCGACGACGGCATCGATCTCCGCGTCGCTCGGCCAGATGTCGGCGAGGCGCACCGGATTGCCGGCGGCGTCAAACCCCAGCACGTCCTTCTCGATGTCGAAGCGGATCGTGCCCGCGATCGCATACGCGACGACCAGCGGGGGCGACGCGAGGAACGCCTGCTTCGCATACGGATGGATGCGGCCGTCGAAATTGCGGTTGCCCGACAGGACCGCCGTCGCGTACAAGTCGCGCTCGACGATCTCCTGCTGGATCGCCGGGTCCAGCGCGCCGGACATGCCGTTGCAGGTCGTGCAGGCGAAGGCGACGACGCCGAAGCCCAGTTTCTCCAGTTCCGGCAGCAGCCCCGCTTCTTCGAGGTACAGCGGCACGGCTTTCGAACCCGGCGCGAGCGACGACTTGACCCACGGCTTGCGCGCCAGCCCGCGCGCGTTCGCGTTGCGCGCGAGAAGGCCCGCGGCCACCATATTGCGCGGGTTGTTGGTGTTCGTGCAGCTCGTGATGGCGGCGATGATGACGGCGCCATCCGGCATCTTGCCCGGCTCGTTCTCGATTGGCCCCGTGATACCGTGCTGCGCCAGCTCCATCGTGGCGACGCGCTTGTGCGGATTCGACGGACCGGCGATGTTGCGCACGACGGTCGACAAATCGAAGCGCAGCGTGCGCTCGTACTGCGCGTTTTTCAGCGTGTCGGCCCACAGGCCGGTTTCCTTCGCATACAGCTCGACCAGCTTCACGAGGTCGTCGTCACGGCCCGTCAGCTTGAGGTATTTGATCGTCTGCTCGTCGATGGCGAACATCGCGGCCGTGGCGCCGTATTCCGGTGCCATGTTGGAGATCGTCGCGCGGTCGCCCAAGGTCAGGTTCGCGGCGCCTTCGCCGTGGAACTCGAGGTAGCTTGATACCACCTTCGACTTGCGCAGGAATTCCGTCAGCGCCAGCACGATGTCGGTCGCGGTGATGCCCGGGCCCGGCTTGCCGGTCAGCTCGACGCCGACGATGTCCGGCAGGCGCATGTACGACGCCCGGCCCAGCATGACGCTCTCCGCCTCCAGGCCGCCGACGCCGATGGCGATGACGCCCAGCGCATCGACCATCGGCGTGTGCGAGTCGGTGCCGACGAGCGTGTCGGGGAACGCCACGCCATCCTTCACCTGCACGACGGGACTCATGCGCTCCAGGTTGATCTGGTGCAGGATGCCGTTCCCCGGCGGGATCACGTCGACGTTTTCGAAGGCCTTCTTGGTCCACTCGATGAAATGGAAGCGGTCCTCGTTGCGGCGGTCCTCGATGGCGCGGTTCTTTTCAAAAGCGTCCGGATCGAAGCCGCCGCATTCGACGGCCAGCGAGTGGTCGACCACCAGCTGGGTCGGCACCACCGGATTCACGAGGGCCGGATTGCCGCCCTCCTGCGCGATCGCGTCGCGCAGGCCGGCCAGGTCGACGAGCGCCGTCTGGCCGAGGATGTCGTGGCAGACGACGCGCGCGGGGAACCACGGGAAATCGAGGTCGCGGCGGCGCTCGATGATCTGCTTCAGCGACGGCACCAGCGCGACGGGATCGCAGCGGCGCACGAGGTTTTCGGCCAGCACGCGCGAGGTGTACGGGAGCGTGTCCCAGGCGCCGGGCTGGATCTCGTCGACGGCGGCGCGCGCGTCGAAGTAATGCAGGCTGGTGCCGTGCAGGGGTTTGCGATATTGGCTGTTCATAGTCTCGATCTCATCATCCGCGGCCTCCCGGCGTCATTCCCGCGCAAGCGGGAATGACGATTTGAAGACCTCGTCTCTCTTATCTGAAGGCCTCGTGCCTCTTATTTACGCTCGGCCAGCGGCACGAACTGCAGGTCTTCCGGCCCGACGTAGTTCGCGCTCGGGCGGATGATCTTGTTGTCGATGCGCTGCTCGATCACGTGGGCCGACCAGCCCGACGTGCGCGAGATGACGAACAGCGGCGTGAACATCGCCGTCGGCACGCCCATCATGTGGTACGACACGGCCGAGAACCAGTCGAGGTTCGGGAACATCTTTTTGACTTCCCACATCACGGATTCGAGGCGCTCGGCGATGTCGAACATCTTCATCGAGCCCGCGCTTTGCGACAGCGTGCGCGCCACTTCCTTGATCACCTTGTTGCGCGGGTCGGAGATCGTGTAGACCGGGTGGCCGAAGCCGATGACGACTTCCTTGTTCGCCACGCGGTTGCGAATGTCGGCTTCCGCTTCGTCCGCGTTCTCGTAGCGCTTCTGGATGTCGAACGCGGCTTCGTTGGCGCCGCCGTGCTTCGGACCGCGCAGCGCGCCGATCGCGCCCGTGATCGCGGAATAGATGTCGGAACCGGTGCCGGCGACGACGCGCGCGGTGAACGTCGACGCGTTGAACTCGTGCTCCGCGTACAGGATCAGCGACGTGTGCATCGCCTTGACCCACTCGTCCGACGGCTTCGTGCCGTGCAGCAGATGCAGGAAGTGGCCGCCGATCGAGTCGTCGTCGGTCTCCACGTCGATACGCTTGCCGTTATGGCTGTAGTGATACCAGTACAGCAGCATCGAGCCGAACGACGCCATCAGGCGGTCGGCGATGTCGCGCGCGCCGGCGATGTTGTGGTCGTCCTTTTCCGGCAGCACGCAGCCGAGGACGGAGACTCCGGTACGCATCACGTCCATCGGATGCGCGCCGGCCGGCAGCGCCTCCAGCGCCGCTTTCACCGACTGCGGCAGGCCGCGCAGCGATTTCAGCTTGGCCTTGTAGCCGCGCAGTTCCGCCTCGTTCGGCAGCTTGCCGTGCACGAGCAGGTAGGCGATTTCCTCGAACTCGCTGTTGTCGGCGACGTCCAGGATGTCGTAGCCGCGGTAGTGCAGGTCGTTGCCGGAGCGGCCCACGGAGCACAGCGCGGTATTGCCGGCGGCGACGCCGGACAGCGCAACGGATTTTTTCGGTTTGAAGGTTGGGGTGTCGGTCTTCACGTCGGTCATCTTGGTCTCCTCGTTTTGTTATTTGGCTTTGTTCTGGGCGAACAGCGCGTCGAGCTTCTGTTCGTAGCTGTGGTAATCGATGCGCTCGTACAGTTCGGCGCGGGTCTGCATCGTGTCGACGACGTTCTTCTGCGTGCCGTCGCGGCGGATGGCCTCATAGACGTTTTCGGCGGCCTTGTTCATTGCGCGGAACGCGGACAGCGGGTACAGGACGATGTCGACGTCGGCGCCGCGCAGCTCGTCCACGGTGAACAGCGGCGTCGCGCCGAATTCCGTGATGTTGGCGAGGATCGGCACCTTGACCGCCTTCTTGAATTGCGCGTACATCTCCAGGCTCGTGATGGCTTCCGGGAAGATCATGTCGGCGCCCGCCTCCACGCAGGCGACCGCGCGTTCCACGGCCTTGTCGAGGCCTTCGACGGCCAGCGCATCGGTACGCGCCATGATCACGAACTGGTCGTCCGTGCGCGCGTCGACGGCGGCCTTCACGCGGTCGACCATCTCGCCCTGGCTGACGATCTCCTTGCCGGGACGGTGGCCGCAGCGCTTGGCGCCGACCTGGTCCTCGATGTGGCAGGCGCCGGCGCCGGCCTTGATCAGCGAGCGGACCGTGCGCGCGACGTTGAAGGCCGAGGAACCGAAACCGGTGTCGATGTCGACGAGCAGCGGCAGGTCGCACACGTCGGTGATGCGGCGCACGTCGATCAGCACGTCTTCGAGGCCCGAGATGCCGAGGTCCGGCAAGCCCAGGGATCCGGCCGCGACGCCGCCGCCGGACAGGTAGATGGCGCGGTAGCCGGCCCGCTTGGCCAGCAGCGCATGGTTGGCGTTGATGGCGCCGATCACCTGCAGCGGATGTTCTTCCTGGACGGCCTGGCGGAATTTGGCGCCGGCGGATTGTTGGCTCATGTCCTTACCTTTCTGTAGCGGGTCTGATGAATATGGCTCATGCATTGCAAAGACCGTGCCAATCGCTCGCGGGCGCGGACAGCCTGGATTTTCAAGCACTTGGGCGTACGGGGCAAGCGCGGCAGTCCACGGCGCGTTGCACGGCGTTTCAATATGAAACATTGGATGAAACGATTGACACATCCTCTGAAATTGAACAGACTGCGCGCGACCGCATCGATCACGACAAGGGGAACCATGTTCAAACGCTCAACCAGGCTATGCGCCGCGCTGCTGGCCGGCCTGTCCATCACCACGCTCGCCGGCGCCGCCGGGCCGGACAGCCGCGCGGACGCGGTCAACATCATCGCCGACATGCGCCGCATCGTCACGCCGCAAGGCATCGAAGAGACACGCGCGGTACGCATCGGCGGCATCGAACAGTGGATCAGCGTGCGCGGCACGGACCGGCGCAACCCCGTGCTGCTGATGCTGCACGGCGGCCCGGGGTATGTCTCGATGCCGACGAGCTGGTACTTCCAGCGCGGCTGGGAAGAGTATTTCACGGTCGTGCAATGGGACCAGCGCGGCGCCGGCAAGACCTATACGGCCAACGATCCGGCCAAGGTGGCGCCGACGATGACGCGGGCGCGCATGCTGCTCGATGCCGAAGAGATGGTGGCGTTTCTGCGCAAGGAATTCGGCAAGGACCGCATTTTCGTGCTCGGCCACTCGTGGGGGTCGTCGCTCGGCATCCAGCTGGCGCAGCGCCATCCGGATTGGCTGCACGCCTACATCGGCATCGGCCAGATCACCGACGGCATGGAGAGCGAGCGCCGCGGCTGGCGGTTCACGATGGATGCGGCGCAACGGGAAGGCAACCGGGAAGCCATCCGCGAACTGGCATCGATCGCGCCGTATGCCGCGCCGGGCAAGCCGCTCGTGCTCAAGGATTTATACCTGCAGCGCAAATGGCTCGCGCGCTACGGCGGCGCCGTGTACGGTAGAACAGGCTCCGACGCGGAATCGAATGCCGTCAAGCTGGCGCCGGAATATACGGACGCCGACCTGCGCACGATCTGGGACGCCACGGAATTTTCGAGCAGCCGCATGCTGACGGACGTGCTGTCGCAGGACTTCAGCGTCTATACGACCTTCTCCTGCCCCATCGTCATCTTCAACGGGCGCCACGACTACAACGTGTCGGCGTCCGCGGCGGCCGAGTGGTTCGCGAAGGTGAAGGCGCCGTCGAAACAACTGGTTCGAGAACTCGGCGCACGAGATCTTCAACGAGGAGCCGGGCAAGACGCTGGTCTCGCTGGTGCGTTACGCGCGGCCGTTCGCGGAAAAAGCCGGGGACGTGGCGCCGTAAACGAAAAAACCCGCACGCGGGCGCGTGCGGGTTTCGCGGATCGAGGTTCGATCAGTGTGCCGTCGCGCCGGAGGCGCCGATACCGGTCTCCGAACGCACTTCCTGTGCTTCGAAGCCGGCCTTGTCGATCGCGGCACGCGGGCTGTTGTCGGTGATCGAGAACAGCCAGATGCCGACGAAGCCGACGGTCATCGAGAACAGTGCCGGCGACGTGTACGGGAAGATGGCGGACGCGTTATGGAACACGTCGACCCACACGGACTTCGACAGCACGGTCAGGATGAACGCGGTGGCCAGGCCCAGGAAGCCGCCCACGGTCGCGCCGCGGGTGGTGCACTTGCTCCACAGGACGGACATGAACAGCACCGGGAAGTTGGCCGAGGCGGCGATGGCGAAGGCCAGCGAGACCATGAAGGCCACGTTGATCTTCTCGAACACGATACCCAGCAGCACGGCGATGATGCCCAGGATGACCGTGGTGATCTTCGACACGCGCAGTTCGCTGCCCGGGGCCGGCTGGCCCTTCTTGATGACGGTGGCGTACAGGTCGTGCGACACGGCCGAGGCGCCGGACAGGGTCAGGCCGGCCACGACGGCCAGGATGGTCGCGAAGGCCACGGCCGAGATGAAGCCGAGGAAGACGTCGCCGCCGACGGCGTTCGCGAGGTGCACGGCCGCCATGTTGTTACCGCCCAGCAGTTTGCCGGCAGCGTCCTTGAACGCCGGGTTCGTACCGACCAGCACGATCGCGCCGAAGCCGATGATGAAGGTCAGGATGTAGAAGTAGCCGATCCAGGTGGTGGCCCACAGCACGGACTTGCGCGCTTCCTTGGCGCTCGGGACCGTGAAGAAGCGCATCAGGATGTGCGGCAAGCCGGCCGTGCCGAACATCAGCGCCATGCCGAACGAGATGCCGGAGATCGGGTCCTTGATGAAGCCGCCCGGGCCCATGATCTTGTCGTGGGTAGCGTGCACTTCGACGGCCTTGGCGAACAGCGCTTCCGGGCTGAAGTTGTACATGGCCAGCACGGAGAACGCCATGAACGAGGCGCCGCCCAGCAGCATCACGGCCTTGATGATCTGCACCCAGGTGGTCGCGGTCATGCCGCCGAACAGCACGTAGATCATCATCAGCGCGCCGACGATGACGACGGCGATCCAGTAGTCCAGGCCGAACAGCAGCTTGATCAGCTGGCCGGCGCCGACCATCTGCGCGATCAGGTAGAACAGCACGGTGACCAGCGTCCCCGATGCCGCGAACGAGCGCACCGGCTTCTGCGCGAAGCGGTAGGCGGCCACGTCGGCGAACGTGAAGCGGCCCAGGTTGCGCAGGCGCTCGGCCATCAGGAACGTGATGACGGGCCAGCCGACGAGGAAGCCAATCGCATAGATCAGGCCGTCGAAGCCGTTCGCGAACACGGCGGCGGAAATGCCCAGGAACGAGGCGGCCGACATGTAGTCGCCGGCGATCGCCAGGCCGTTCTGGAAGCCGGTGATGCCGCCGCCGGCCGTGTAGAAGTCGGAGGCCGAGCGGGTGCGCTTGGCGGCCCACTTGGTGATGAACAGGGTGAAGATCACGAACACGGCGAACATCGTGATCGCGGTCCAGTTGGTGGGCTGCTTGGTGGCCTGGCCCAGGTCGGGCGCGGCGAGGACGGCGCCGGTGGCGGCGAGCAGGGCCGCGGCGGCGGCACTGCGGATGAGGGTTGTCGTCTTCATGCGCGTACCTTTTCCTTGCCGGCGGCGGCGTTGCGCTGGATGGCCTCGGTCAGCGCGTCGAATTCGTTGTTGGCGCGGCGCACGTAGATGCCCGTGACCACGACGGTGAACAGGATCACGAACAAGCCGAGCGGCACGCCCCAGGACATGACGCCGGCGCCGATCTTCGAGCCCATGAATTCCTTGTCGAACGCGTTCAGCAAGGTGAAGCCGTAGTACACGATCATCACGGCCCAGGTCAGCATCCAGCCGTAGCGGGAGCGGGTCCGGACGAGCTTCTGGTAATTGGGGTCGCTTTTGACCCTCTGGACAATTTCATCTTCCACTTTTGTCTCCAATCATCTCTTCTAGTCATACGCCGTTCAGGTTGACGGGCTGATATCGATCCTAAGTGGGCCGCCTTACCCGATTCTTACGACATGCGGAAATGTTTGCGCCCAACCGTTTCAGCGTGAAACCGAGTTGAAACGCCGGTTGCAAGTTCGGTTACACTTGCAACATGAGTTACCCCACCCGCCCCGCGCCCGCGCCGGACCAGGGCGCCGGCAAGCCCGTCATCTGGACGGTGTCGGTGTCGCGCCTGTCCGACCTGTTCCGCCACATCACCCCCGAATACGACCACCTGGCCCAGATCGAGCCGCTGCACCTGGGCTTCGACGAGGCCGCGCGCCACATCCGCGAGCGCATGGCGACGGAACACTGCGACGTCGTGATCGCGGCCGGTTCCAATGCGGCCTACCTCAAGGGCCGTGTGTCGGTACCCGTCGTCGTCGCGACGGCCAGCGGCTTCGACGTCATGCAGGCCCTGGCACGCGCGCGGCGCATGTCGACGCGCGTGGGTCTCGTGCAGTACCAGCGTCCGCTGGCGGAACTGGCCGAGTTCACGGCGACGTTCGGCCTCCCCATCGAACAGCGCACCTACGTCACGGAGGACGACGCCCGCGCCAGCATCGCCGAACTGAAGGCGGCCGGCGTCGAGGTGATCGTCGGCGCCGGCCTGATCGTCGACCTGGCCGAGGAAGCGGGCCTCAAGCCCGTGTTCGTGTACTCGCTCGAATCGATCCGGCGCGCGTTCGACGACGCCCTCGAGATGGCGCGTCTGACCCGGCTCGAAAGCGGCCGTGGACGGCGCGTGGCCGCCGCCGACAGCCGCCGCGCGCGCCGCGGCCTCGCCGACCTGCGCGGCGAATCGGCCGCGATGGAACGCCTGCGCCAGACCGTCGTGCTGTACGCGCGCTCGCCGGCGACGGTGCTCATCCAGGGCGAAACGGGCAGCGGCAAGGAACTCGTCGCCCAGGCCATCCACCGCGAGAGCCCGCGGCGCGGCGCGAACCGGCCGTTCGTCGCCGTCAACTGCGGCGCGATCGCCGAGTCGCTGCTGGAATCGGAACTGTTCGGCCACGAGGAAGGCGCGTTCACGGGTGCACGGCGCGGCGGCCACGCGGGCCTGTTCGAGGCGGCCGACGGCGGCACCCTGTTCCTCGACGAGATCGGCGAGATGCCGCTCGCGCTGCAGACGCGCCTGTTGCGCGTGCTCGAAGAGCGCGAAGTGATGCGCGTGGGCGGCACGCGCCCGGTGCCCATCGACGTGCGCGTGATCAGCGCCACGCACTGCGACCTGGAAGCGCGCGTGCGCGAGGGGCGGTTCCGCGCCGACCTGTTCTACCGCCTGGCCGTGCTGCGCTTGGCCCTGCCCCCGCTGCGCGAACGCCGCGCGGACGTCCCGCCGCTGGCCGAATGGGCACTCAAGAACGCCCTGGCGGCGCTGAGCGCGCGGCCGCATCCGAACCTGGCGGCGGAGATCGCGGCGTGCGCCCCGCTGTTGCAAGCCTATGCCTGGCCAGGCAATGTGCGCGAACTGCGCAACCTGATGGAACGTCTCGCGCTGTTCCTCGCGGCCGAGCCGCTGCAGGCGCTGACGCCGGCCTTCCTGCTGACCGTGGCACCGGAACTGGGCACGCTGCCTGCCGTTCCTCCTGCCGCGGCACCGGCGCCGGCGCGGGAAACCGTGGCCGACGTGCTGGCGAGGGAAACCGCGGCCGACGTGCCGGCGCGGGAAACCGTGGCCGACGTGCTGGCGCGCTTCGACGGCCAGCGCGACGCGGCCGCGCGCTACCTGGGGATCAGCCGGACGACGTTGTGGCGGAGATTGAAGGCGGGCAATTAGCCGAAACGATACCTAGAACAACGTCGTTCCCGCGAAGGCGGGAACCCATGCTGAACCGCCGGAGTCAATCTCCTGGAAACGCTACAGCCCTTTTACGGCACCGAATCCCGACACGCATTATGGTTTCCCGCTTGCGCGGGAACGACGAGATATCCGTTTTAGACGGGGCGTCTATCCGTTTTAATATGGCCCAACGCACACACGCCTGAAAAACCGTATTATTATTTTTTTACTACGGCCTGGTACCCGATCGGTGCCAGCTTTCCCGCACGCGCGCCCACAAGGCCCGCGCCGGCCCGTTCTCACGGAGGCAATATGCAAGACTTGTCGCAAGCTGCACTGTTTTCCCTGATCGGCAACACCCCGATGGTCGAAGTCACCCGCATGGACACGGGCCCCTGCCGCCTGTTCCTCAAGCTCGAATCCCAGAACCCCGGCGGCTCCATCAAGGACCGCGTCGGCCGCGCCATGATCGAGGCCGCGGAACGCGACGGCCGCCTGCAGCCGGGCGGCACCGTCGTCGAAGCGACGGCCGGCAATACGGGGCTCGGCCTGGCCCTCGTCGCGCGCATCAAGGGCTATCGCGTCGTGCTCGTCGTGCCGGACAAGATGGCCTCCGAAAAAATCCTGCACCTGAAAGCCCTCGGCGCCGAGATCCACCTCACCCGTTCCGACGTCGGCAAGGGGCATCCCGAGTACTACCAGGATCTCGCGGCGCGGATCGCGCGCGAGATCCCCGGCGCCTGGTTCGCCGACCAGTTCAACAATCCCGCGAACCCGACCGCGCACGAGACCACCACCGCGCCCGAGATCTGGGACCAGATGCGCCACGAGCTGGATGCCATCGTCGTGGGCGTGGGCTCGTCCGGCACGCTCACCGGCCTGTCGCGCTTTTTCGCGCGCGTGCAGCCGGACCTGGAATTCGTGCTGGCCGATCCGCAGGGGTCGATCCTGGCCGACTACGTCAAGACCGGTAACGTCAGCGACGTCTCCGGCTCCTGGGCCGTCGAAGGCATCGGCGAGGACTTCATCCCGTCCATCGCCGACATGTCGCGCGTCACAACGGCGTATTCCATCTCGGACGAGGAAAGCTTCAACACGGCGCGCGCGCTGCTGCGCCAGGAAGGCATCCTGGCCGGCTCGTCGACGGGCACCCTGCTCGCGGCCGCGCTGCGCTGGTGCCGGGCGCAGACGACGCCCAAGCGCGTCGTGACCTTCGTCTGCGACACCGGCACGCGCTATCTGACCAAGGTGTACAGCGACGGCTGGATGGTCGACCAGGGTCTGCTGCATCGTCCCAGCACCGGCGACCTGCGCGACTTGATCGGCCGCCGCTTCGACGACGGCGAAGTCATCACCGTGTCTCCGTCCGACACGCTGCTGACCGCGTTCAACCGCATGCGCAGCGCCGACCTCGCCCAGTTACCCGTCATCGACAAGGGCAAGCTCGTGGGCCTGATCGACGAATCCGACCTGCTCTTGCACGTGACCAGTGAGCGCGAGCGCTTCAAGGCCCCCGTCTCGGGTACGATGACGTCCGATCTGCAGACGCTGGCGCCCTCCGCCAGCATGCAACAGCTGCGCGACATCCTCGACCGCGGCCTCACGGCCGTCATCGTCGACGGCGACCGCTTCTACGGGCTGATCACCCGCTTCGACCTTCTCAACCACCTGCGCAGGACGCTGACGTGAGCCACTCAGACGATACAAATAAACGCCATATCGCCACCCGCGTCATCCACGGCGGCCAGGCACCCGACCCAACGACCGGCGCCGTGATGCCGCCCATTTACGCGACGTCGACCTTTGCCCAGGAAAGCCCCGGCGTGCACAAGGGCCTGGACTACGGCCGCTCGCACAACCCCACGCGCTGGGCGCTGGAACGCTGCGTGGCCGACATCGAAAGCGGCGGCGCCGCGTACGCGTTCGCGTCCGGCCTCGCGGCCATCGCGGCCGTGCTGGAACTGCTGCCGGCCGGTTCGCACATCGTGGCCGGCGACGACATGTACGGCGGCACGTACCGGCTGTTCGAACGCGTGCGCCGCGCGAGCGCCGGGCACGACTTCACCTACGTCGACCTGACCGACCCGCTGGCGCTCGCCAACGCACTGCGGCCCGACACGAAGATGGTGTGGGTGGAAACGCCGACGAACCCGATGCTTAAGCTCGCCGACCTGCACGCGATCGCGCAACTGTGCCGCGAGCGCGGCGTGATGACGGTGTGCGACAACACGTTCGCGAGCCCCGTCAACCAGCGCCCGCTGGAACTGGGCATCGACATCGTCGTGCACTCGACGACCAAGTACATGAACGGCCACTCGGACGTCATCGGCGGCATCGCCGTCGTCGGCGGCCAGCCGCACCAGCAGGCGTGGCGCGAACGCCTCGGCTTCATCCAGAATGCCGTCGGCGCCATCCAGGGCCCGTTCGACAGCTTCCTCGTGCTCCGCGGGATCAAGACGCTGGCGTTGCGCGTCGAACGCAGCAACGGCAACGCGCTCGACCTGGCGCAGTGGCTGCAAGGCCAGCCGAAAGTGCGGCACGTCTACTACCCTGGCCTCGCGTCGCATCCGCAGCACGAGCTGGCGCGGCGCCAGATGCACGGCTACGGCGGCATCATCTCCATCGACCTCGACACCGACCTCGCCGGCGCCCGCCGCTTCCTCGAACAGTGCGAGGTGTTCACCCTGGCCGAAAGCCTCGGCGGCGTCGAGAGCCTGATCGAGCACCCGGCCATCATGACGCATGCGACCATTCCGGCGGACCAGCGGGCGCGGCTCGGGATCGGAGACGGGTTGATCCGGTTATCCGTCGGGATCGAGCACGTGGAGGATCAGCGGGCGGATCTGGCGCGGGCGCTGGCGGCGATCTGAGTTCGCCGGCGGGGATTTGAGTTCGCTGGCGGCGATCTGAGTTAGAACGTCGCTCCCGCGCAGGCGGGAGCCCATGCTGGGCTTCCGGAGTCGGCCTGCCGAGTACGCGCAATGCTTCCAGGACAGCGACTTCCGTGACTCAGCATGGGTCCCCGCCTGCCCGGGGACGACGGTCGAACAAACGTTGACTGATCAGGCATACGCCGGCGCCGGCAGCGCCAGGCCGCGCCCATGCGCGCCCTCGTCTTCCGCCACCAGCACGTGAGGTTCCGCCTGGTCGCCCCGCACGCGGAACGTGGACACGACGCCCGTCAGCTCCTCCGCCTGCGCGCGCAGCGTTGCCGCCGCGGCCGCCGCCTGTTCGACCATGGCGGCATTCTGCTGGGTCGCCTCGTCCATGTCGGCGATGACGCGGCGCACGCGGGCGATGCCGGCTGCCTGTTCCGAGCTGGCGCCGTCGATCGCATGCAGCAGATCGGCCACCTGCTGCACGCGGCCGAGGATCTCGCGCATCGTGCCGCCCGCCGCGCTGGCGATGCCGGCACCGGATTCGATGGCGCCCGTCGATTCGCCGATGAGGTTCTTGATTTCCTTGGCGGCCGCCGCCGAATGTTGGGCCAGATTGCGCACCTCGCCGGCGACGACGGCGAAGCCGCGTCCCTGCTCGCCGGCGCGCGCCGCCTCGACGGCCGCATTCAAGGCCAGGATATTCGTCTGGAACGCGATGCCGTCGATCATCGCGGTGATGTCGCCGATGCGCGCGGCCGACTGGCGGATCGTCTCCATGCGCGCGACCATCTGCTCGACGGCGCCGGCGCCCTCTTTCGCCACACCGGATGCGGCCAGCGCGAGCTCGTTGGCGTCGTGCGCGTTGACGTGGTTCTGTTCGACCGCCTCGGTCAGGTCGGCCATCGCCTGCACGGTCGCATGCAGGCTGCGGGCCTGCTCTTCCGTCCGGTGCGACAGGTCGCGGTTGCCGGCCGCGATCTCGGCCGATGCGCCGTCGATCATCCTGGCGCTGTCGAGCACTTGGACGACGGTGGCCGACACCCCACCCGTCATATGGTTCAGTGCATCGAACAGGCGGCCGATCTCGTCGCCGCGGTCATGGGCGATGGTGGCGGAAAGATCGCCTTTCGCAACGCGCTCGGCGAGCGCCACGGCATCCTGCAGCGGCGTGACGATGCTGCGCGTGAGCAGCCAGCCGGCCGCGCAACCGATCAGCAAGGCGGCCGCGCCGAACGCGGGCAGCAGCACGCGGCTCAAGGCGAACGCCTGCGCGGACGTGGCGGCCATCGCGTGGGCTTCGCGGGTCTGCCAGGCCAGCAGCGCGTCGAGGGCGCGGGTGTAGGCGTCGAAGGTGGCGGCCAGGTCGCCGGCCGCCAACTGTTCGACTTCCTGCGTCTTGCCGAGGTCCTTGGCCTGGAAGACTTGCTGGCGTACTTTCAGGTAAGCGGCCTTGCGCTGCGCGACGGCGTCGATCAGCGCGCGTTCCTCCGCCACGGACGGCAGCGCACCCAGTTTCGACTCCAGGGCGGTCGCGTTCTTGTCCCCCTGCGTGAGCATGTTCTGGAAGTAGTCGGCGGCTTCGAGACTGTCACTGCGGGCGATGGCCACGGCCCGCGCACCGTTCAGGCGCGTCAAGCCCAGCAACTCGGCCGTCATCTGCTGGCGGGCGAGTTTATTGTTGACGAGGTCGTTCGTGATGGCGTCGGCGGCCTGCATGCGCCACAGCGCGACGATGGAAATGATGACGATGGCTAGGGACACCACGGCAAAGGCGCCGATGATCTTGGTGCCGGTGTGGAGGTGTGCGAGTCGCATGGGGTCGTATCCGGATGGGAGGGATGCGACCGATTATAGAAATGCCATATGACAACAAAATGACTATATGTGACAGCCACACATTCTTTTGTGACATGTGAATGACAAAAAAGAAAGCCCGCACGAGGCGGGCTTTCGGTGCAGCGATACTGATCGCTTATTCGATTTCGACGGTCTCGACCGGCTCCGGCGGCGGCGGCACGTCGCCTTCCGGGAATTCGAGGAAGACGTCGTCCTTCTCGTTCAGGTCGACCGTGACGCGGCCGCCGTTCACGAGACGGCCGAACAGCAGCTCGTCGGCCAGCGCCTTGCGGATCATGTCCTGGATGAGGCGCGACATCGGCCGTGCGCCCATCAGCGGATCGAAACCTTTCTTCGCGAGGAACTTGCGCAGTTTCTCGGTGAAGATGGCTTCCACCTTCTTCTCGTGCAGCTGCTCTTCCAGCTGCATCAGGAACTTGTCCACGACGCGCAGGATGATGTCCTCGTCGAGCGCGCGGAAGCTGATGATCGCATCCAGGCGGTTGCGGAACTCCGGCGTGAACATGCGCTTGATGTCGGCCATCTCGTCGCCCTGCGCCTTCGAATCCACGAAGCCCACCGAACGCTTGGTCAGGCTTTCGGCGCCCGCGTTCGTGGTCATGATGATGATCACGTTGCGGAAGTCCGCCTTGCGGCCGTTGTTGTCGGTCAGCGTGCCATGGTCCATCACCTGCAGCAGGATGTTGAAGATGTCCGGATGGGCCTTCTCGATCTCGTCCAGCAGCAGCACCGCATGCGGTTTCTTCGTGATGGCTTCCGTCAGCAGGCCGCCCTGGTCGAAACCGACATAGCCCGGCGGCGCACCGATCAGGCGCGACACGGCGTGACGCTCCATGTACTCCGACATGTCGAAGCGCACCAGCTCGATGCCGAGGATGAACGCCAGCTGCTTCGCGACTTCCGTCTTGCCGACGCCGGTCGGACCGGAGAACAGGAACGAACCGATCGGCTTGTCCTGCTTGCCGAGGCCGGCACGCGCCATCTTGATCGCGGAGGACAGCGCATCGATGGCCGGGTCTTGCCCGAACACGACGTTGCGCAGGTCGCGGTCGATGGTCTGCAGCTTGCTGCGGTCGTCCTGGTTGACGGTCTGCGGTGGAATCCGCGCGATCTTCGCGATGATGTCCTCGATCTCGGTCTTGCCGATGGTCTTCTTCTGCTTCGACTTCGGCAGCACGCGCTGAGCGGCACCCGCTTCGTCGATCACGTCGATCGCCTTGTCCGGCAGATGACGGTCATTGATGAAGCGCGCGGCGAGTTCGGCGGCGGTCGACAGGGCCGACGCCGAATACTTCACGCCGTGGTGCTCTTCGAAGCGCGACTTGAGGCCGCGCAGGATCTGCACGGTCTGCTCGATCGACGGCTCGTTCACGTCCACTTTCTGGAACCGGCGGGAGAGTGCGTGATCCTTCTCGAACACACCGCGGAATTCCGTGAACGTGGTCGCGCCGATGCATTTCAGCTGGCCGTTCGCGAGCGCCGGCTTGAGCAGGTTCGACGCGTCGAGCGTGCCGCCCGATGCCGAACCGGCGCCGATGATCGTGTGGATCTCGTCGATGAACAGGATGCCGTTCGGCGTGTCCTTGAGCTGCTTCAACACCGCCTTCAGGCGCTGCTCGAAGTCGCCGCGGTACTTGGTGCCGGCCAGCAACGCGCCCATGTCCAGCGAATACACGACGGCATTCTGCAGGATCTCGGGCACGTCTTCCTGGACGATGCGCCATGCCAGGCCCTCCGCGATCGCGGTCTTGCCGACGCCGGCCTCGCCCACGAGCAGCGGATTGTTCTTGCGCCGGCGGCACAGGATCTGGATCACGCGATCCACTTCCTCTTCGCGTCCGATCAGCGGGTCGATACGGCCATCGGCGGCAGCCTTGTTCAAGTTCTGGGTGAACTGATCCAGCGGGCTTTCCTTGGTCTGGCCTTCGACCTGCGCTTCTTCCACGCCTTCCGACGCCTTCTGGCTGTCGATCTGCTGGTCCTTGCGCACGCCGTGCGAGATGAAATTGACCACGTCGAGACGGGTCACGCCCTGCTGGTGCAGGTAGTAAACGGCATGCGAGTCCTTCTCGCCGAAGATCGCCACGAGCACGTTCGCGCCCGTCACTTCCTTCTTGCCGTTCGACGCCGACTGGACGTGCATGATCGCGCGCTGGATTACGCGCTGGAAGCCCAGCGTCGGTTGGGTGTCGACTTCGCCGGTGCCGGGCACGGTCGGAGTGTTATCGCCGATGAAATTCGTCAAGGTCTTACGCAGGTCTTCGATATTGACCGCGCACGCACGCAGGACTTCAGCGGCCGACGGGTTGTCGAGCAGCGCCAGCAGCAGGTGTTCGACCGTGATGAACTCGTGCCGAGCCTGCCGCGCTTCGACAAAGGCCATGTGTAGAGATACTTCAAGTTCCTGCGCAATCATACTTCCTCCATCACGCACTGCAGGGGATGGCCTGCCTTGCGCGCATGCGTTAATACAAACTCCACTTTGGTACACGCTATATCTTTGGAAAACACGCCGCACACCCCTTTGCCATGTCGGTGTACAGAAAGCATGATCTGCGTCGCCGTCTCGCGATCCTTGTTGAAGTACTCCTGGATGATGGCGACCACGAACTCCATCGGCGTGTAGTCGTCATTAAGCAACGCCACCTGATACAACGGAGGTGGCTTGACTGTCTGCCGCTCCAGCAGCTGTTCGGTATCGTGCTTGGTTGCCATAGGGGTATTCTAAATTGCTTTCGATCTTCGTGTGTGCGGAAACTAACGCTCAGGGTAATCCCATTTGCTTTCCATCTTACGCGTTTTCCAGTTGGTGCGCAGATGGCGGTCCGATTGCCAAAATCAAGAGGTTGATTTTTGGCGATTGTGAAAATTTTCACAACACGTGTTCAAAACCGCTTGACTTACAAGATTATTGCACCAACAATGCAGTTATTGACATGTACTTATGTACTTGTTGATAAGAAGTGAGCAGGCTGAGGAGGGGGCAAGAAGCTTCTTGCTTTTATGGCTCGTGTGATTCGTTTTTAATCGAAGGTTATTTTATGGCAACAGGTACTGTTAAGTGGTTCAATGATTCCAAAGGTTTTGGCTTCATCACCCCTGATGACGGCGGCGAAGATTTGTTCGCGCACTTCTCCGCAATCAATATGAACGGTTTTAAGACCCTCAAAGAAGGTCAAAAAGTCCAATTCGAAGTCACGCAAGGCCCGAAAGGCAAGCAAGCTTCCAACATCGTCGGCGCGTAAGCACCCTCGGAAGCAGAAGGCCCCGCTACGGCGGGGTTTTTTTATGCCCGACGTCCGGACCCCACCCTCTCTCTATATTAGTACGGAAACAAAAAGCCCCGCACGTAGACGGGGCTTGATGTGCGTCAATCGAACTGCTTACATATTCTCGATCATGACCTCGCCGAAGCCCGAGCACGATACCTGCGTCGCGCCTTCCATCAGGCGCGCGAAGTCGTAGGTGACGCGCTTGGACGCGATCGCCTTTTCCATCGAACTGATGATGAGGTCGGCGGCTTCCGTCCACCCCATATGGCGCAGCATCATCTCGGCCGACAGGATCAGCGAACCGGGGTTCACGTAATCCTTGCCCGCATACTTCGGCGCTGTGCCGTGCGTCGCTTCGAACATCGCGACCGAATCCGACATATTGGCGCCCGGCGCGATGCCGATGCCGCCCACCTGGGCCGCCAATGCATCGGAGATATAGTCGCCGTTCAGGTTCAGCGTGGCGATCACGCTGTATTCGGCCGGACGCAGCAGGATCTGCTGCAGGAACGCATCCGCGATCGAATCCTTGACGACGATGTCCTTGCCCGTGCGAGGGTTCTTGAACTTGCACCACGGGCCGCCATCGATCAGTTCCGCGCCGAATTCGCGTTGCGCCAGCGCATCCGCCCAGTCGCGGAAACCGCCTTCCGTGTACTTCATGATATTGCCCTTGTGGACAATGGTCACGGACGGCTTGTCGTTGTCGACGGCATACTGGATCGCCTTGCGCACGAGGCGTTCCGTGCCTTCGCGCGACACCGGCTTGACACCGATCGCGGACGTCTCCGGGAAGCGGATCTTGCGCACGCCCATCTCGCGCGTCAGGAACTCGATGACCTTCTTCGCCTCGGGCGACTCGGCGGCCCATTCGATGCCGGCATAGATGTCTTCCGAGTTCTCGCGGAAGATGACCATGTCCGTCTTGTGCGGCTCGCGCAGCGGCGACGGTACGCCGTTGAAGTAGCGCACGGGGCGCAGGCAGACGTACAGGTCGAGTTCCTGGCGCAGCGCCACGTTCAGCGAGCGGATGCCGCCGCCCACCGGCGTCGTCAGCGGGCCCTTGATCGAGACGACGTACTCGCGCACGACGTCCAGCGTCTCGGTCGGCAGCCAGACGTCCGGTCCATAGACCTGCGTCGACTTCTCGCCGGCAAACACTTCCATCCATGCGATCTTGCGCTGGCCGCCGTAGGCCTTCGCCACGGCCGCGTCGACGACTTTCAGCATCACGGGCGTGATATCGACGCCGGTGCCGTCGCCCTCGATATAGGGAATGACCGGCTGGTCGGGGACGTTCAGCGTGAAGTCTGCGTTGACAGCGATCTTTTGACCATCGGTAGGTACTTTAATATGTTGAACCATCATGTTCTCCGGAGTGGGCGTCGGCCGGTCGATTAGAATAATGGGTGGCGTCGGTCTTGTCGAAGACGCAACACTGACACAACATTATGCACCAGTATTGATCGCGACGTGCCGCAGGCTCGCTATTTTGCTCCAAAAACCATCCCCCATGTCCCTCATCCTGTTCAATAAACCCTTCCAGGTGCTGTGCCAGTTCTCGCGCGAGGACGCGCGCGAGACCCTCGCCGATTACCTCGACATCCCGAACATCTACCCGGCCGGGCGCCTCGACGCCGACAGCGAAGGCTTGATGCTGCTCACGGACGACGGCCGACTGCAGCACCAGATCGCCCATCCGGACCACAAGGAAGCGAAGACCTATCTGGTGCAGCTGGAAGGCGTCGCCGACCGCGCCAGTCTCGATCGCCTGCAAGCCCCGATCGACCTGGGCGACTTCACGACGAAGCCGTGCCGCGCCACGTTGATTGCGGAGCCGGACTGGCTGTGGCCGCGCAACCCGCCCATCCGCGTGCGCCACGACAAGCCGACCAGCTGGGTCGCGATCACGCTCGAGGAAGGGAAAAACCGCCAGGTGCGGCGCATGACGGCCGCCGTCGGGCTGCCGACCTTGCGCCTGGTGCGCTCGAGCATCGGGCCGTTCTCGCTGGCGACGCATCCCTTGATGCCGGGCGAATGGATGGAAGTGCCGGCCGCCGCCGTTGGGAGCAAGGGTTGATGCGTTTGCGATAGATCAACCTTTCCAAAATTTAATGTAGGCTGAGCAAAAAAGCTGTCAACCGGCAACTCTGTGGCGCCGTTAAGGGAGCAGATTCACCGTTGTGGATCACCTTCTTCTTTAAAGGAACCCGAAATGTCCAAACTGATCGCTGGCCTGGTTGCTTCCCTGTTCGCCGTTTCCGCTTTCGCCGCCCAGGCTCCGGCCCCGGCCGCAGCCGCTCCGGCCGCATCGGCCGCCGCCGAGCAGCCTGCCGCTCCCGCGAAGAAAATGAAGAAGCACCACAAGAAGGCCAAGAAGGCCGCCGCAGCCGACGCCGCTTCGGCCGAGCCGGCAAGCAAATAAGCGCATCGAAGCGCATCCAGGCAGCCTGCGGGCTGCCTTTTTTGTTGCCTAAAAACGGGCTCTGACCCGGGCTCTGACACCGGTTTCAGGCAACAAAAAACCCGCCGGACTTGCGTCGAGGCGGGTTTTTGTTAATGAGTCTCCTGGACTCAATAACGCCACGCGGACAACGCGGCCTTGGCCGCGTGCGCGTCGCTGTCGGGTGTATTAAGCCGACAGGGCCTTGATGGCGGCAGCCAGGCGGCTCTTGTGGCGAGCGGCCTTGTTCTTGTGGATGATTTTCTTGTCAGCGATGCTGTCGATGGTCGACACGGACTGCTGGAAGATTTGCGAGGCAGCGGCCTTGTCGCCTGCCTGGATGGCCTTGCGGACGGCCTTGATTGCGGTACGCAGGGTCGAGCGCTGAGCCGAGTTGTGCGCGTTTTGCTTAACTGCCTGACGAGCGCGCTTGCGCGCCTGTGCGGTATTTGCCATGGAATTTCCTAATCGGGGTCAAGTTGCGTTTGCAAACATTCAAACCGGCCCATTCCAGTGCCTGCCAAACGAGTGTCTGCTAACAGAATTCAATACAGCCCTCGATTATAGCGAAGGTTTCATCGAAGGGCAAATCCTGGTTCGCTTTTATGCGTGCCCAGCTATAATCGCGGGCTATGAACCTACTCAAGACCCTGGCAGCCATCTCGAGCATGACGATGCTGTCCCGTATCACCGGCCTGTTGCGCGATTCCCTCTTTGCCCGTGCCTTCGGCGCCAGCGATTACACCGACGCCTTCAACATCGCGTTCCGCCTGCCCAACCTGCTGCGCCGCCTGTTCGGCGAGGGCGCGTTCTCGCAAGCGTTCGTGCCGATCCTGGCCGAGTACAAGAGCCAGCAAGGCGACGCCGCCACCCGCACCCTCGTCGACCACGTGGCCAATACGCTCGTGTGGGCGACATTGGTCACCAGCCTCATCGGCATCATCGGCGCGCCGATCGTCCTGTACGTCATCGCCAGCGGCCTGACCGGCCCGGCGTTCGACGCCGGCGTCGTCATGACCCGGCTGATGTTCCCGTACATCCTGTGCATGTCGTTCGTCGTGCTGGCCGGCGCCGTGCTGAATACCTGGCGCGAATTCAAGATCCCGGCGTTCACGCCCGTGCTGTGGAACCTGTCCTCGATCTTCTTTTCGCTGTTCATGGTGAAGTATTTCGACGTGCCGATCTATTCGATGGCCGTCGCCGTGATGGTCGGCGGCGTGCTGCAGGTCGGCATCCAGATCCCGGCCTTGAAGCGCATCGGCATGCTGCCGCGCCTGTCGGTGAATCCCTTCGCCGGCCTGTCGGATCCCGGCGTGCGCCGCATCCTCAAGAAGATGGGGCCGGCCGTGTTCGCCGTGTCGGCTGCGCAGATCAGCCTGCTCATCAACACGAATATCGCGTCGCGCCTGGGCGCCGGCAGCGTCTCCGTGCTGCAGTACGCGGACCGGCTGATGGAATTCCCGACCGGCATGCTGGGCGTCGCGCTGGGCACCGTGCTGCTGCCCAGCCTGTCGAAGGCGAACGCGGACGGCGACCCCGTCGAATACTCCGCCCTGCTCGACTGGGGCCTGCGCCTGACGTTCCTGCTCGCCCTCCCGGCGGCCGTCGGCCTGGCCGCGCTGGCCGAGCCGCTGATCGCGACCCTGTTCAACTACGGCGCCTTCAACGCGCACGCCGTCAGCGCCGCCACGGCGCCGCTGATGGCCTATGCGGCCGGCCTGCTCGGCATCATCCTCGTCAAGATCCTCGCGCCGGCCTTCTATGCACGCCAGGACATCCGCACGCCGGTGAAGATCGCCGTCGGCGTGCTCGTCGCCACGCAGCTGATGAACCTGGTGTTCGTGCCGGTGCTCGGCGTGGCGGGCCTCGCGCTGTCGATCGGCCTGGGCGCCTGCATCAATGCCAGCTTCCTGTTCACGGGCCTGCGCCGCCGCGCCATCTACGTGCCGCATGCGGGCTGGCTGCCGTTCTTTTTGAAAGTGGTCGCGGCCGTCGCGCTGATGGGCGGCGTGGCGTGGTTCAGCCAGGCGCAGCTCGACTGGGCCGCGCTGCGCGCCCACCCGGTGCTGCGCGCCGGGGCGCTGTTCCTCATCATCGGCGTGTCCGCCATCGTCTATTTCGCCGTGCTGCTGGCGCTGGGCTTCCGTCCGCGCCAGTTCATGCGCCGCGCCAAGTGACGGTCTAGCGGCCGTCGCCCGCGGCGGACGGCGGCGCCGGCTCGCCGTCCTTCGCCTCCTTCGCATCCCTGTCGTCGCCCTCGGCCTTCTCGGCCGGCGGCGCGTCTGCCGGTTGCATCGGCGGCACGGGCGGCGCCGCATCCGACTGCGCCGCGCCCCGTCCGGGAAACAGCGACGGCGGCTCGGCCGGCACGCCCCCGGACGGCGGCTGGAACAGCGACGGCTGGATCTGCGCCTGGGGCTTCCCTTGCGCCAGCACCTGTCCCTGCACGAGCCCCTGCCCAGTCGCCACGAACTTCCAGTCCGAGATGTGCTGCCTGTTCTCGAAGCCGGAAAAGCGCGCGTCGAAATTCGCCACCTTCAGCGGCTTCGCCTTGGACAGGCTGTACACGGCCAGCACGCCGCGCCGGTCGCCGGGATTGGCCCACACGATGCCCCACTCGGCCTTGCCCGTCAGCGGGTCGATGAAGATCTTGCGCAGGTGCCGCCGCACGCCGGGAAAACGCGGATCCTTCAACAGCTCCTGCAGCGACGGCGGCTGCGACGGCTGGCCCTTGGGCGTCGCCTCGGCATAGGTGCGCAGCGCTTCGCTGAACGCGGCGCCGGTCTCCAGCAGGTCTTTCTCGGCCTGCGCGCGGCGCAGCAGCGCGTCGACTTTCAGCGTGGCCGCGCCGACCAGGCCGATCACGGTCACGAGGATGATCAGGCCGAGGTAGGTGAAGCCGCCCTCGCGCCGGAGCGCCTTACCACTCCGCATAGGGCTTGCCGTTGCGCCCCGTGCCCGGCGCGCCGCTGCGGATGGTGTAGACGCCGCCCTTGTCGCCTTCCTCCGGCGGCACGACGACCCAGGCCGAGTCGCTTTCCGCGATCGGATCGAACGGCAGCGCCGGCAGGTATTTTTTCTCGACGAGTTGCTGCAGCGATTCCGGATAGCGCCCGGTATCTTCATGGAACTGGTCGATCACGGCGCGCGTATTGCGCAGGTTCTCGGCCAGGATGGTCTCCTTGGTGCTGTCGATCTTCGGGAAGAAGCGCGGCACCGCGAGCGTGAGCAGCAGCGCCACGATGCCCAGCACGACCAGCAGTTCGATCAGGGTGAAGCCCCGCTTGCGTGTCCTGTCCATATGCTCACCAGCGGTTGTAAGGGATGCCGTTCAGGCCGGCCTTGCCGGAGGTCGAGTAGACATCATAGACGTCGTCGCCCTCCTTCGGTTCGTCCGCCTCGCTGGCGTAGCTGCGCTTGCCCCACGTCTCGGCATCTTTCAGATCCGCGTCGCCGTTGAACGGGTCGCGTGGCAGACGGCGCAGAAAATAGATCTTCGCCTTCTTCGGGCTGCGCTGGTCCGGCACGCCCTCGACCAGCACCTCCAGTTTCGGCGGATAGCCGCTGGCGCCGGCCGCGCGCGCCACGCGGCCCTCGTCGCCGGCCTTCTTGTACGCGTCGATGGCGGCGCGGATCTCGCGCAGCGCGACGCGCAGTTCCTGCTCGTGGCGCCGCTGCAGCGCGATCTGCGCGGTCGGCACCACGAGCGTCCCGACCAGGGCCAGGATCGCCAGCGTGACGAGCAGCTCGATCAGGGTGAAGCCGCGCGGGCGCCGGGCCTTCATTTCTGGTTCGGGAACGCGGCCTGCGACGCGGGCACGGGCTGGTTGGCCGGCTGGGGCATGGGCGTCGGCTCCGGCTGCGGCAGCGGCGTGATCTCGACCGCGGGCGCGGACGGCAGTTCCGACGGCGAGCTTGACGCCGGCGCCGCCGGCAGCGTGCCGATGCCGCCGACGCTGGTGGCCGGCACCATCCTGCCCTCCTCGATCACCGGCAGCGGCGCCGACACCGGCGGCTGCGCGGCGGCGGACGGCGGCTGCGCGGGTTGCGCAGGCGCAGCCGCGCGCGCGGGCTGGGCGCCCGGCTGCGCGCGCGCGCCCTGCGCCGGCACCTGCACCGGCGCGCGCGCCGTCGTGTCGGGACGGCGCCGGAAACTGGCCTCCGTGCCGGCGCTGAATTCGGAACTCGATGCCGGCGGCCGCTGCAGGTTGCGGATCAGGTGCGGCGTGATCGACAGCACGACCTCGGTCTTGTTGCGGGTGTCCTGCTGGCTGCCGAACAGCCGGCCGAGGATGGGCAAATCGCCCACGCCGGGCAGCCTCTTGGCGCTGGAACGGTCCTCGTTCTTGATCAGGCCCGCCAGCACCTGGTTCTCGCCATCCTTCAGCTGCAGCATCGTGGACGCCGAGCGCGTGCCGATGCGGTAGGCCGTCGTGCCGCCCTTCGTCGTGACGGTGTCGACGAGATTGCTCACTTCGAGCGAGATGCGGATGCCGACCTCGTTGTTCAGGTAGATCGTCGGCTCGACGTCGAGCTTGAGGCCCACGTCGACGTAGTTCACCGACTCGGACGCGAAGCCGCCCACGCCCGACGAAATGGTCGTCGTGATGGTCGGCAGCTTGTCGCCGATGACGACCTTGGCCTTTTCCTTGTTGCGCACGCGGATGCGGGGCGCGGCCAGGGTGTCGGAATCGCCGTCCGTCTTGCTGGCCGTGACGGCGCCGGAGACGCCGCCGACGGCGATCGTGCTGCCGTTCAGGTGGCGCAGCTGGTCGACCGTGATCGCGGCGCCGCCCGCCGCCTGCAGCGGCGCGAACGAGAGGCTCGTGGGCCAGTCGATGCCCAGGTCGAGCAGGCGGTTGCGCTGCACTTCCAGCACCTCGACGTCGAGCATCACCTCGGCCTCGGGCACGTCCTGCAGCGCCACCAGCTGCGACGCCAGCTTCACGGCTTCCGGGCTGTCGCGCAGGATCACGAGGTTGAGCTTCTCGTCCACCACGACGTCGCGCGACTTCAGGATGGTCTTCAGGGTGTTGCCGACGGTCTTGGCGTCCGCATTGGCCAGGTAGAAGGTCTTGACCGTCATCTCCTGGTATTCCTTCTGCTTGGCCGCGATGTTCGGGTAGATCAGGATCGTGTTGCCGTCCATGACCTGCCGTTCCAGCTGGTTCGTCATCAGGAGATAGTAGACGGCCGCTTCCACCGTGCTGTTCTTGAGGAAGACGGACGCGCGCTGGTCCGTCTTGACGTCCTTGTCGAACAGGAAGTTCAGGCCCGAGTGGCGTGCGATCACTTCGAAGATCTGCTTGATGGGCGCGTCGCGGAATTCCAGGCTGATGGGCGCGCGGAACGCGGCCGCCAGCGCCGCCTCGGGCGAGTTGGCCGCGATCTTCTCGTTCACGTCGGCCAGCATCTGCCGCGCCGGTTCGTAGGTCGGGCGCTCGGTCAGGATCGCGGTCAGCTTGGTTTTCGCCGCGTCGTAGTCCTTGCGTTCCAGCGCGGTCTGCGCTTCCTGCAACAGCACGCCGTGGCGGCGGTCCGCGTCGACCTGGCGCAGGCCGGCGCGCGCGCGTTCGTTGAGAGGATCGATCGCCAGCACGCGGCGGTAATCCGCCACCGCGAGTTCGGGTTTGCCGTCGGCCAGTTCACGGTCGGCCTGCGGCAGCAGGCGGTTCGTCGCGGCGTCGCGCGCCCGCAGGTAAGCGGCCTTGTACTGGACGTTGGACGGATCGGCGGCCACCGCCTCCTGGTACTTCACGAGCCCCGCCTCGACCTTGTCCTGCGCCACGAGCTCGTTCCCCTCGCGGTAAGCCATTTGTGCTGCGCAGCCGGACAGCAGGATGACCAGTACGGCCGGGAGCAGGCGGCGGGCCAGAGTTGGGCGAGCAATCAATCGAATACTCCAATATTGAGCTGCTGAACCTGGTTCAGCGGCAGGTAAGTCAGGGTCAGGACCGGCGGGGTGATGGCATCGACCCGGTACGTCCCGTCGATCACCTCTCCCTTGTCGCGCACGACATACGTGCGGGCGCCGCGGGCCAGGTAGACCTCCCAGACGCCGTCGCCGACCGACTTGCCGATGAAGGTGAACGGCAGCGGCGGCGCGGTGGGCGGCGGTGGCGGCGGTGCGGGCTGCTGCTGCGGCGGCGGGGGCGGCGGCGTCCAGTCCTGGTGCGTGAACGGACCGGCGCCGTTCTGTCCCTGGCCGAACGCGGCATCGGGCTCGCCGATCAGCACGTCGCGCGACACCAGCGCGAGCACGGCCTGTCCCGCATCCGCGGGCTTGGCGGCCGGCTGTGCTACCGGCGCGCGCGCGGGCGCGGGCGCGGGCGTGCGCACGAGCACCGCCTGCGCGGCCGGACGCACGACAGGTTCGGCGATGCCGCCGGCCGGCGCCTTGTCGCCGAACGCGGCGAGCAGGCCCGCCGCGACGAGGGCCAGGCCGAGGATGGCGTGGCGCGGCTTGATCGGTCCTGTCCTCATGGCTGCGCCGTCCCGTCGCGCAGGTACAAGGTCAGGCGCAGGCGCGCTTCCACCGTCGCATCGCCGATGGCGTCGCGGTGGAAGCTGATCTCGTCCAGCGACGCGAACGGGATCGCGCGCAGCGCCGCCATGGCGAACTGCCAGATCGCCTGGTAACTGCCTTTCACGGGCAGGTTCACCTGATACGTGTAGACGTGCGCGTTGCGGTCGTGGCCCGCCTTGTACTCGCCCTGGCGCAGCACGAGGCCGGATTTCGCGGCGAGGCCGAACAGCGTCTTGACCTGCTGCTCGGCGCCGCCCCGCTCGCCCAGCGCGCCGTAGAACGCGGCCAGGTTGTCGGGCGCCTGCGCGGGCGCGGGCTCAGGCGCCGGTGCGGACGCCGCGGCGGCCGGCGTTTTCTGCCTGGCCTGCGCGGCGTACGCTTCCTGCGCGCGTTCCATCGTCCACACGGTCCTCAGCGTCCACGCGAGGCCGCCGGTCAAGACGAGCATCAGGATGGCGGCGGCCAGCACGATCGGATTCGCGCGCAGCAGCATCAAGCGCAGGCGCAGCATGGGCGATGCGAAGGTCGTCTTCATGGCGCGGCCCTCCACTGGGCATCGACCTGGAAGCGGATCGGCCGGTTCGGGTCCTGCTCGTTGATCTCGTGGCGCGCCAGCAGGACGGTGGTGAACCAGTCGATGTGCTGCAGCGCCTCGACGTAAGCGATCATGTCGTCGCTGTTCTTCGCTTCCGCCGTGATGCGCACGCTGCTCTTCTTCGCGTCCGGTTCCAGCGCCAGCAGGGCGATGGTGGCGGGCGTCGCGGCCTGCACCGCGTCGTGCAGGCCGCGCCACGGCACGTTCAGCTGCTGCACGGACGCGTTCACGGCGCTGGCCTGCGCGGGCGGTACGGCGCGCACGGGCGCGGCGACGGGCGCGCGTGCGACCGCGCGCGCCTGCGCCTGGGCCGCCTGCGCCGTGCGTTGCGCCTCCACGCGCTGCAAGCTGCGGTATTGCGCGATGCTGCTGCCGAGCGCTCCCGCCAGCCCGAGTACGACGATCAACAGGCTCCACGTCCCGCGCGGCGTGCGGTGCCACGCGCGGGCGAGGCTGGGCGGCGCGAAATCGATGCGGACTTTTTTCATGGCGCCCTCCCCGTCAGCGCGAGCCGCGCGCAATCGGGCCACAACGGATCGGTCTCGTCCTCGAACAGCGTGCAGGCGAATTTCAGCCGGCCCGCGCTGCTCGCCCAGCCGGTCGGCGCCGGGCCGCACAGCTGCAGGCGCTCGGGACGCGACAGGCCCACGCGCAGCGCCTCGCGCGCCACGTGGCCTTCGAGCCAGTCGCGGTCCGCGCCAGGGGGGATCGGCGCCGTGCGCACCGCGGCGAGCAAGTCGCCGTCGAACGCGGCGACGGACAGCACGCCGCCATGCACGACGCCGAACCACGCACCCGCGCGGCGCACGCGGCGGTGCTGGTTCATGGCGGCGACGAATTGCGGCACGATCTCGACGAGTGTGAAACGCTGGCTGGACGCCGCCGCCGTCAGCTGTTCGAGCAGCGCCAGCGGCAGCGCGGCCGCGAGGAACGGGCGCGCGGCGTCCCAGTCGGCGCTGAGGGTCCAGCCGGCGAGGCTTCCCCCGAACAGCGCCTGGTACCGCAGCGCGGCCGCCCCTTCCAGGTCGGCGAGACGCGTCGCGCCGACCGGCGGCGTCACCTGCCACAGGCGCACGAGATCGTCGGACAGCACGACCGTCGCCGGCAGGCCGGCCACGTCGTGCTCGCCGAGCAGCATGCCGAGGGCCGCGCCCAGCGAAACCGGATCGTTGCCGGACGCCGCCACCTGGCCCAGCAGGCGCGCGCGCTCGTGCGGCCAGATGCTGGTGCGCACGAGCGCCAGCGCGTCCGGTGCGATGCCGATGCGCAGCGACTGGCCGAACCCCGATTTCAAGGCACTAAGCATGCAGCGTGACCCTCCGGATTTCCTCAAGCGTCGTGGCCCCGCGCTTGACCAGGTCCAGCGCCGCGAGACGCAGGCTGCGCGTGCCGTTGGCGGCGGCCGCCGCCTTGATGCGGCGGATCGGCTGCTTGTCGACGATCAGTTCGCGGATCTCGTCGTTCAAGGTCAGGATCTCGGCGATCGAGCGGCGTCCCTTGTAGCCGGTGCCGCGGCAATCGCCGCAGCCGACGCCGCGCATGAAGACGTAGTCGTGCACTTCGTCGCGCGTCAGGTGGGCGGATGACAGCTCGGCCTCGCCCGGCGTGTACTGCGCCGCGCAGCGCGGACAGTTCATGCGGATCAGGCGCTGCGCCCAGATGCCGTTCAGCGCCGATACGAACGCGTACGGGTCGATCCCCATGTGCGTGAAGCGCCCGAACACGTCGAACACGTTATTCGCGTGGACGGTCGTCAGCACGAGGTGGCCCGTCAGCGCCGACTGCACCGCGATCTCCGCCGTCTCGCGGTCACGGATCTCGCCCACCATGATCTTGTCCGGATCGTGGCGCAGGATCGAACGCAGGCCCTTCGCGAACGACAGGCCCTTCTTTTCGTTGACGGGGATCTGCAGGATGCCGGGCAGCTGGTATTCGACGGGGTCCTCGATCGTGATGATCTTTTCGCGGCCGTTGTGGATCTCGGTCAGCGCCGCGTACAACGTGGTCGTCTTGCCGGAACCCGTCGGCCCCGTCACGAGCAGCATGCCGTACGCCTCCTGCGCGAGCATGCGGAGCGTCGCCAGCGACGGCGCGTCGAACCCCAGCGCTTCCAGGGTGAGCGAGCCGTAGGCCTCGATCATCGCGCGCTTGTCGAGGATACGGATGACGGCGTCCTCGCCGTGGATGCTGGGCATGATCGACACCCGCAAATCGATGTCGCGCCCGGCGGATTCGACGCGGAAGCTGCCGTCCTGCGGGACGCGGCGCTCGGCGATGTCCAGTTCCGCCAGCACTTTCAGGCGCGAGATGATGTGCTCCGCCAGTTCGATGCCGCCGACGGACGCGGCGTGATCGAGCACGCCGTCCACGCGGTATTTGACGGCGAGGCCGCCCGCGGTGCTCTCCAGGTGGATGTCGGACGCGCCGGCTTTCAGCGCGTCGTACAAGGTCGAGTTCACGAGCTTGACGGCGGGGCTCGCGGCTTCCGACACGGACGCGAACGACAGCACGGTCGCGCTCTTGCCGTCGCGCCGCCCCTCCCCGCTGTCGCCGACGAGCGTGTCGACGGCGCGCGCGGATTCCTCGTGCTTGCCGAGATAGGCCTGGATGTCCGATTGCAGCGCGAGCCGCAGGTGCAGCGGCGCTGCCGCCGTCGCGCCGGCCTGGGCCTGCAGCCACGTCTGCAGGTCCAGGTCGAACGGGTCGGCGATCACGCCCGTCAGGCGCTTGTCGTCGGCGCGCAGCAGGACGCAGTGGCGCGCCAGCGCCTGCGCCAGCGGCAGCAGGTCGAACGCGGGCTGCTGGCCGAACATCTCCGGCGTTTCCATCACCGTGAGACCGAACGGCTCCGCGAGCAGGCCCACGATCTCGCGCGGTTCCAGGCCGGACAGGCCTTGCAGTTCCTCGACCAGCGAACGGCGCGATTGCCGGCTCTGCGCGCGGGCGCGCGTCAGCATGGCCGCATCGAGGACGATGGCCGGCGCGTTCACGACATGTCTCCGGCCAGGTCGAAGATCGGCATGTACAGCAGCACGACGATGGCACCGACGACGAGGCCGATGGCCGCCATCAGCAGCGGTTCGAACGTACGCGTGAAGCGGTCGATCCAGCGCCCGATCTCGCCGTCGTAGAACGCGGCGGAGCGCGTGAGCATCGTGCCCATCGCGCCCGTGCGCTCGCCCACGCGCAGCATGCGCAGCGAGATCGGCGTCGTGAGCCCGTTCGCCTCGAACGCGTCGGACAGCGGCCGGCCCGCCTCGATCGCGGCCCGTGCGGCGCGCAAGCCGCCGGCCACGCCGGGCGAGACCATGCCCTGCACGGTGTCGATCGCGGTCACGAGCGTGATGCCGCCTTCGTTCAGCATGCCCAGGGTGAGGTACAGGCGTGCGAGTTCGTAGATGCGGGCGCGCTCGCCGATGCCGGGCAGTTTCGCCAGCAGGCGCGCGGCGCCGCCCCGTTTCAACGTGCGCCGGATCGCCCACGCGGCGATGGCGACGGTCGCCGCGAATCCGATCAGCAGCGCGCCGGCATGGCGGCCCGCGAACTGGCCCCAGTCGAGCATCAGGCGCGACATCCACGGCAGGTTGCGGCCCGCGCCCTGGTACACCTCGGCGAAGCGCGGCACGACGTACGACATCAGGAAAACCGACACGCCGCCACCCACGAGCAGCAGGATCGCCGGATAAATCGAGGCGCTGACGACCTTGGCGCGCACCGTGTCGATACGCTGCTGGTATTCGATATAGCGTTCGAGCGCGCGCGGCAGGTCGCTCGTGCCTTCCGCCGCGCGCACGATGCCGACGTACAGCGGCGGGAACAGTGCGGGCTGCGCGGCCATCACGCTGGACAGGCGCTTGCCTTCGCGCAGGCCGGCCAGCAGCCGTTCCAGCACGCCCCGCGTGGCGGGGCTGGCTTCCTTTTCCAGCAGGGCTTCCAGGCCTTCGACGATGCCCAGGCCCGCCGTCAGCAGCGCGAGCAGCTCCTGGCTGAACAGGACGAGCGACAGCTTGCCGCCGCGCTGGCGGCGCAGCAGTGGCGCGTGCACGGGTTCGATGGCGCTGACGAACAGCCCGCGCGCTTCGACCTGGCGACGCGCGTCCGCCTCGTCCGGGGCGTCGACGAGCACGCTGGCGATGCGCATGTCGGGCGCGAGGGTGCGGACCGCGAACTGCATGGGAACCGAAGACGCAGCGCTTATTGAGAGCTGATGTCGGCGTTCTCGCCTTCACCGCCCGGCTGGCCGTCCTTGCCGAGCGAGACGACTTCGTACTCGCCCTTGCTGCCGGGCGCACGGTATTGGTAGGCATGGCCCCACGGATCGAGCGGGACACCTTTCTTGAGGTAGGGACCGTTCCACTTGGCGCCCGCCGTGGGCGGGGCCGTCAGCAGTGCGTTCAAGCCTTCCTCGGTCGTGGGATAGCGGCCGACGTCGAGGCGATAGGTGTCCAGCGATTTTTCGAACGCTTCGATCTGCGCCTTGGCGACGGTCACCTCGGACTTGCCCAGTTGCGAAAAATACTTGGGCCCGACATAGGCCGCGAGGAGGCCGATGATAACGATAACTACCAAAAGTTCAAGCAGGGTAAAACCGGCTTGGCGGACCCGCGCGGCGGTGTCCTGATTCTGCACACGATACATCCAACCGACTCCTCTATTGCTCTAATGTAAAGCCTTGCGTGAAGGCTACCATGGGCCCGTCATGGCGACAAATCATTTCGGGCCCGCACCACGATCGTCGGTCGAGACACCGCACACGGATTTCATACTCACAAAATTTTAACGCCGTTTTGCTTACCGGAACAGCATCAGGACGATCGTTCCCCCATTCCCGGGGGCGGCGGTGCGGGCTCACTAGCATACCCTGTTGACTGTGTGGAATCCCTTATGATTTTTGTGCAATTGAAGAAAAAGCTGCGTAGCTTTTGTGCGATTTTTTTTCCTGAGCGCATTTAAAGTTTCTCTCAGGATATTTCCTATCATCATCGCTCATCTTCGTTCATTTCCACGGAAAAATCTTTCGAAATGACAATATTTGCACGAAAATAACAAAAAAAAAGTTGAGCTGCGGAAAAACGGACGCTACAGTAGCTCATCCATGAATTCTGCATTGCCCAACATCATGAAAATCTCTGCCGTCCGTACCGCTTTCGCCCTCAGCCTCACCGTTCTCCTCGCCGCCTGCGGCAGTGGCGCCCAGATCGACCAGCCGACCCAGACCGCCGCCATGATCGGAACCGCCGCACAGGTCAGCGCCAATTCGCCCGCACCGGATTGCGCGGCCGACGGCTGCAAAGGCCTGCGCATCATCGATGCAAACGCCGAAGCCTTCCGCTACGAAGCGATGCGCCGCGCCGCGGCCGACGCACCGCAATCCTGATGCGCGGCGGCTACTGGACAGCATCATCCTCCAGCAGCCGCAAATCCATGCAGCGCGCCAGCGCGTGCGCCCGGTTGCTGACGCCGAGCGTGCGGTAGATGCGCTGCAGATGGTTCTTGACGGTCAGTCCGCTGATCCCGAGGATCTTCCCCATCTCGTCATTGCTCTTCCCGGCCCGCAGCCAGCCGACGATCTCGGCCTCGCGCGCGCTCAGCGGACGGGCCGGCGCCGCCCCCGCGGCGATGCCGCTACCCGGCAGCCGTTCCAGCGCCAGGTGCAGGTGCGGCAGCAGCAATTCCAGAAAATAGGCATGGCGCGCGTCCGGCCGCGCGGCCAAGCCGAACAGCACGAACACGCTGCCGCCCCCGCTCGTCGGTCCGGTGCCGTGCACGAGCACGCTGTCGAATCCCATCTGCCCGACTTCGTCGCGCAAGCCCTCCAGCGGCTGCCGCCCGGCCGCGCCGAAATCGGCCAGCACCGGCAGTCTCCCTCCCCGCACGCAATGGCGCGCGATGCGCAGCGCCAGGCCGTCGTGCGCATCCGTCAACGTCTGCTGCGCGCCCGGCGCCAGCACGGTGCCATGCACGCATTCCAGCCGCGCCAGCGCCCCGCCCGGTCCGAGTTCGAGGCCGACGAGCACCTGATGCGGCAGCAGCGCCTGCACCTGGCCCTGGGTCCACAGGAAGAACTGGCGCCGGTTCGCCACGCGCAAGCCGGACTCGATGGCGCACAGCAGGTATTCCTGCTCCTGGCGGCTGAGGATGACGACGGGGTCCACGCTCAAGACCAGGCGACGAAGCGGTAGCCGGTGCCGCGCACGGTCTCGATGCGTTCCTGGTGCCCGCTCGGCTGCAGCGCGTGACGCAGGCGCCCCACGTGGGCATCGACCGTGCGCTCGTCGAGCACGGCGTGGCGGCCCCAGACCTGGTCCAGCAGTTGCGAACGCGTATGCACGCGCTCCGGATGGTGCATCAGGAAATTGAGCAACCGGAATTCGACGGGACCGAGCGCCACCCGGCGCGTCCCGGCCACGACGCGCTGCGTGTGCGGATCGAGGCGCAGGCCCGCCATCTGCACGGCGTCGACGGCCCCGTGCGGCACGCGCCGGCGCAGCACGGCCTGCATGCGCGCCAGCAGCTCGCGCGGGTTGAACGGCTTGGTGAGATAGTCGTCGGCGCCGGATTCCAGCGCGAGGATCTTGTCGTGCTCCCCGGTCCGGGCGGACACCATGATGATCGTCAGGTCATGCGTGCGCGCCTGCGCGTGCAGGCGCCGGATCAGCGCCTCGCCCGACTGGCCGGGCAAGTCCCATTCCAGCAGCAGCATGTCGGGCGGGCCGGCGCCGATCGCGCCGAGCGCCGACTCGGCGTCCGTGCACAGCTCGACGCGATGGCCGGCACGGGTCAGGTTCAGTTCCAGCAACTGGCGAACGAAGGGGTCGGGGTCGACCACGAGGACATGCGCGCGCATCGTAGATC
Organism: Massilia putida; assembly: GCF_001941825.1. Taxonomy (NCBI): domain Bacteria; kingdom Pseudomonadati; phylum Pseudomonadota; class Betaproteobacteria; order Burkholderiales; family Oxalobacteraceae; genus Massilia; species Massilia putida. Next base: position 5,869,358 of record NZ_CP019038.1, on the reverse strand, counting down.
CTTGTCTCGGCGACAACAGGATCGAATATGCACCAAGCAAACTTCGCTGAACAATATGATTTCTATTTGAAATTCATATGTTTAAAGAATAAATAAGACCACCCCCGTCCCCGCGACGGCGGGGACCCATGCTGAGCTGGCTTAAAACGCTCAGCATGGAGGGAATAGTGCAGTGGGTACTATTCCCGCTTTCGCGGGAGCGACGATTCAAAATAACGGGTCAGGCGCGCCGGCGTCGCATCGCACCCAGCAGCATCAAGCCGGTGGCAACCAGCAACCAATCCGCCGGTTCCGGCACCGGATTCACGGCAGCAAACGCGGGATCGACCACCACGGCAGGCGGCTCGCCGGCCACGAGGCTGATCTGGGCCGCGTTGAACGACAGATAGCCGCCAGCGCTGTCGAGCAGGCTGACGGTCAGGCCGGTGCTGCCGGGATTGACCGGCACGCCGCCGAACGTCACGTCGAAGCCGAAGGTACCGCCCAGCAGGATCGACTGGAAGAATTCCGAGAACGCATCGCTGCTGAACGTGAACGCGCCGCCCGACTGCGTCACGTTGACGAGGTCGGGCGTGCCGGTGAAGGCGCCGTCGAGGCCGCTGATCGTCGCGGTCAGCACGTCGGTGGTGCCGAACGGCAGGAAGTCGATCTGCATGAAGCCGTCGCCGCTCGTGCCGGCCGTGTCGAGGGCCACGTGGTAGACCGGGCTCGCGGTCGCGGCCCCGGCCAGCAGATAGAGCGCCAGCAGCGCGCGGGACAGCGGGAAAATGAGCAGGTTTTTCAGGTTCATCATGGTGTCTCGATCAATCGTTAAAAAGTGCCGGCATACAGTTTCGACGTGAACGTGATATTCGTCTTGGCCGGGTTGGTGAAGGTCAGCGACACGGTCACGGTCGCGCCCGCCGCCAGCCCGCTGCCCGGCAGGGTCACATATGGCGCGCCGTTGAAGTCGCCGCTCTTGTTGTCGAGCGTGACGCCGGCCGGCAAGCCCTGCGGCACGTATTGCAGCGGGCCTGACAGCGGCGCGCCGCTCGTGTTCGTGAACGCCACGCTGCCGGTGAATTTGCCGGTGACGCGGTTGTAGCCGAGTGCGCCCGGCACGATCTTCACGCTGCCGGTGACGTCGACGAAGGCCGGCGCCAGGTTCAGGCTCACGACGACCGGATCGTGGTCCGACGCGCGGAACGGATTGTTCACGTACGGGTCGTCGGCCGTGTCGCCCAGGTTGTAGTCGATCGCGTCCGGCTCGTCCGCATTGTTGTGCCACTCGCTCACGCCGGCCACTTGCGGATCCAGCGCACTGCTGGCCAGCGCATGGTCGAGATAGCCGCTCTGGCCGTCGAACACGTAGGAATACGGGGTGCCGTTCGGACGCACGAAGCGCTCCAGTTCGTTGACCATGCCGTTGTCCGTCAGGAACGCGATCGGGTCTTCGTGGCCGTACGAGTTGAAGTCGCCCACGGCCAGCACGTCCGGGTCGCCGGCGGCTGCCACGACGGTCGGGATGAAATAGTTGAACAGGCGCTGGGCCTGCCGGATGCGGGTGGCGTTCCAGCAACCCTGGCCGTCGCCGCTGTCCGTGTCGCCGGCGCCCGCGCCGCCGCAGCCGCCCTTCGATTTCAGGTGGTTGACGATCAGCGAGAACTTCGCGCCGTTGGCCTTGACCTTGAACGTCTGGGCCATCGGCGGGCGGTTGTTGACGGCGTCGCCGTCCGACAGCGCGCCGCCCACCGGCTCAAGCACGGCCGGTTTATAGATCATCGCGACGCGGATCGCGTCCGTGCCCGTCGCGGCCGGTTTCGCCACGTACGCATATGTCGGCGTCGGCGCGCCGATCGCCTGGTTCAGCGCGTCGACGAGGTAGCCCACCGTGACGTCGCCGTTGTTCTGGATTTCCATCAGGCCGACGGCGTCGGCGTTCATCGCCTTCAGCTCGTCGACGATCTTGTCGCGCTGGCGGTTGAACTCGGTGATGTTGTCGGCGCCGCGGCAATTGCTCTTGGACGGCGCGGACGAGCCGATGGTGCAGCCCTGCCCCGTATGGCCCCAGGCGTCGGTGCCGTCCGTGAACGTGGTGAAGAAGTTCAGCACGTTGGCGCTGGCCACGCGCACGTTGCCGGCGGCCACGGTCGGCGCATCCTCGCGCGCGTTCGTACGGCTGAACACGGGCGTCGCGGTCGGCTGCAGCTTGTACCAGCCGCCGCCCCCGCCGATGGCGCCGAAGTCGAGCACGCCGACGAGGTCCGTCACCGTGTCGCCGGCGCGCACGGTCTTATCGGCTGCCAGGTACGGGATGTGCGCCGGCACCGTGAAGATGCCGTCGTCCAGCACCACCATGTTTTGCGCGTTGGCGGCGATCAGCGCGTTCGCTTCCACCGTGCCGGCACGATACCGGTTCGTCGGCGTTTCGCGGCGCCCGTTGGCCAGCACGAGCTCGCCGCGGTCGCCCAGATAGCTGTTGCCGTTGACGGTCAGCGGATTGGCGAAGCGCACGAGCATGCCTTCGTAGTGGCTCAGTTCGGCCGGCAGGTCAATGTTGACGGGCTGAATCGTGTTGCCGCTGCTGAGGACGGACACCGCGCTGACGTCCTTCAGTTCCGTGTACGAGCGCTTGGCACCGCTCGGCGTGAATTCCGTCACGGTGCCCGTCACGCGCACGAGGTCGCCTTCCTTGGCGGCCGTGGACGCGCCGAACACGAAGATGGCGTCGGACGTGTTCGGATCGCCGTCGCCCTGGGGATCCTGGATGTAGAAGCCGCTGCCCAGCTTCTTCGTGATGACGCCGGTGGTCGACTGCACCGTGTTCACGTACGGGCTCGTCAGGCCGCTGCCCTGGATCTGCGGGATCTTGACGATGCCGTTGACGGCCACGTTGACGGTGCAGCTGGCGCTCTGGCTCGCGTCGTTGGCGAACGTGATCTCGACCGGATACGTGCCGGCCGGCAGGCTCGCGTCGACGACGAGGTTGGCGGTGGCCATGCGGTGATCAAAGGTGGCGGCCGTGAAGCCGGTCAGGCTGATGCCGGCGACGGCGCCCTTGCTGATGACGGCGCTGTTGACGAGGCTGTCGGCATCGCTCGCCTGCAGCGGCGCGGTCGTGCCCGCGCCCACGTCGACGCCCACGCTGCCCGGGCACGCCAGCACGATCGGCTGCGGCAGCGCTGCGCCGCTGCACGACACGCGGTCGCTGCCCGTGTTGCGTGGGCTTGCCGCGCCCGTGACGAAGTCGCTGCTGTTGTCGTTGCTGTCCAGGCAGCCGTTATTCTTGCGCAGCACGGCCAGCGTGTTCGACGGCGCCGCCGTCGGGCCCGAGCCTTCGTAATAGCTGGCGGTGGTGCCGAAGCCGACGAGGTCGACGACGTTGTCGACCGGCTTGCTGCCCGCCAGCGCCGTCGTCGTGTTGACGAGCGCGACCTTGCCGGCCGTCGCGCTCATCGGGATGGTGCCGCTGGCATCCGGCGTGAGGGCGACGCTGCCGCCGCCACCCAGGGCCTCGTGCACGAGGTAGTATTGGCCCGCTGCCAGCGTCACGCTCGCCGGCAGCTTCGTCACTTGCCACGCGGTGCCCGTGGCCGACGCGTATTGCACGCTCCAGTTGGTCAGGGTGATGGCCGTGTCGCCCGTGTTCAGCAGCTCGATGAAGTCGTTCTTGTAGGTGGCGCCGGCGTTACCGCCGCCGCCGTAGACCTGGCTGATGACGACGCCGCCGGGCGCGGCGAACACGCGTGCCGACAGGGCCGCCAGCAGGGCCGCGAGCACGGTCATGCGTCCTGGGGAGTGCATAGGTTTCATGGGGTGTCCTGGAATTGGGGAAATGATTTGTCAGGAACATCGAAAAACCTGCTGCGCGTTGCACTGTCGTTCTGATGCTCCGCTACGGCGGACCGGCGGGACGACTCGTACAGCTGTGCTTCGTAAACGACATTGCGGCCGCTTGCGACGTTTTTTCGAGGTTCCTTTCCGTGCAACACTTAACAAATCCATATTAAATGCACAGATTGACAACATCATGACCACGGATTAGCCCGATTGGACTAATCCAGGACGGGTCAGCGTTTGCGGTAGGGTGCGGCCAGCGGTTCGCCGATGAACAGGCCCTGGGTGGGCCAGGCGACGCTTTTCCAGTAGGCTTCGATTGCGCTATTGCCCTGCACATAGTGCTTGAGCAGCACCGTCGAGTTCGGGAATTTTTGCCAGTGATTGCAAGGCTCGCTCACCGTGCCATAGCTGGCGGTCGCGCCCGCTTCCAGCCAGCGCAAGGCACTCATCTGGTCGCCGCCGAGCAGGTCGCCGCCCAGCGACGTCAGGTGGTCCGCCAGCGCACCGGGCAGGAAGCCGAGGGTGTCCAGTTTGGCGACCTCGGCCATGCCAGTCTCGTAGATGATGATGTCCTTCTCGCCTTCCAGCACATCGGCCTGTATGGGCTTCGTCGTCAGCTTGCGGGCCGCGATTTTGCCGGCCGGCGGGAAGAACGCGGCGCGCGAATTGCGCGGCTTTTCCGACGTCGTCAGGAAATACGCGCTCGCGGGCACGATGCGGAAGCCCGCCCCGGCCCCGCGGTCGATCAAGGCCTTGGCCTGCTCCACGGATTCCGTCGGCAGCAGCATCGAGATCCGGATCTTCAAGTCGGTGTACGGCCGCGCGGAACTGGAATTGAAGTAAGGACTCGGCCGTCCCGGCAGGCACGTCTTGATGCACTGGGCGGGATCGACCCCGAGAGTGTAGGCGCCCGTGATCGAATTGCACTCGACCTTGTACGGCGCCGTCCACACCATCAGCACCGCCTGCACGTTGGGGCCCAGGTGCGCATCGATCTCTTCCTTCAGCTGTGCGAAGCGATCAAAGCTGATCTCGTGCGGCTTGCCGGGAATGCGCACGTGCACGACGTTGGCCGCCGGGATGCCGCGCCGCTTGCGGTAGTACTCGCCGACCTTGACGCTGTTCGGTTCCGCATCGTTGATGACGATCGCCAGTTGATCCGGCTGAAGATGCGATTCGCTGACGAATTGGGCATGGGCCGGTACCGCGACGAAGGCGGCGATGCAAACGAGCAGAGGCAGGCAGAATCTCGGGATCCAGGTCATGTGCTTGGCGGCGTAGAAAAAAAACGGGAGCGTCGAGCTCCCGTTCATCATGCCACAGCTTGCAAGGCAAACAACTTAAGAACCGCTTAGTCGGGTGGGGTAGGTGTGGCCGGTGGCCTCACATACGAACGTACCCAGGCGCGACGTTCGCCGTTTGTTGCAGCCGCGTGGGCACGTTTCGTTTGAGGCCCCCTGGCCTCGACTGTCCACCCTACAATTTGCGCCTGCGCACCGCCGCGCCCACCATGCCGAGGCCGGCCAGCAGCATGGCCGCCGCGCCGGGTTCGGGCACAGGCGAAATCGCGAACACTTCGATCGCGTTCAGCTTCACGATCTCGCCGTGCAGGGTGCCGTCGATGATGCTGCGGCCCTCGTTCACCGGATTGCCATAGCTCAGTTGCCACGACGTGGCCGCCGTCAAGGCGTCGTTGACGTACAGGTCGGGCCCGGAGCCGAAGATGGGACCGTAGCCGGTCTCGTTATACGTCTGGCGCAGGCCCTGGCTCGGCAGCACGTAGTCGGTCAGCACCTGGCGGTACACGGCCGGCGTCGTCATATTGAACAGGAAGGCCGTGCGTTGCCAGTCGCGCTGGGTCTCGTGCCACCCTTCGTTCGACGCCCAGCTTTGCGGGTTGTAGCCGCCCACGAGGAAACTGGCACCGGCGTCGTTCGTCACGTCGAACAGGGTGAAGGTCGCGCCCTTCCCGTCCGCGCCGGCATGGAAGGCGGCCGACGTATCGCCGGGGTGCAAGGTGTACACATTGCTGAGGTTGAATTCGCCGGCGCCGAGCCAGCGTTCCAGCTGGGCGTGGCTGCTCGCGTCCAGCAGAGCGGAACCGCCGATGATGTCGCCTGCCGCCGCCGTGCCGCCGACGCCGGCCAGGGCCGCGCCCAGGACGCCGGCCGCAATGATCGTCTTCATGATGTTTCCCCGATGGGTTCTGACGATGCATTGTATGCCGCATGCGCGCGGCCACCCGCACTGTAGACTCGCGGAAAAGACGCGTCCGCATGGTTTCAATGCGGACGCGGCAGGTACGTTTACGCGCGTTTGTAGACGTCTTCGAAACGGACGATGTCATCCTCGCCGAGGTAGCTGCCGGACTGCACTTCGATGAGGTGCAGCGGCAGCTTGCCCGGGTTTTCCAGGCGGTGCGTCATGCCGATCGGGATGTACGTCGATTCGTTCTCGGCCAGCAGCGTGACCTTCTCGCCGCAGGTGACGCGCGCCGTGCCCGACACGACGATCCAGTGCTCGGCGCGGTGGTGGTGCATCTGCAGCGACAGTTTTTCGCCCGGCTTCACGCAGATGCGCTTGACCTGGAAGCGTTCGCCCGCGTCGATGCCCTCGTAATAGCCCCACGGACGGTACACCTTCGTGTGGACCAGGTGTTCCGTGCGCTCGCTGCCCTTGAGGTGGTCGACGACGTTCTTCACGCGCTGGACCAGGTCCTTGTGCGCGACCAGCACGGCATCGTTCGTCTCCACGACGACGAGGTCCTTCACGCCCACGACGGCCACGATGCGGCTCTCGGCGCGCACGAGCGTGTTGCTCGTGCTGTCGAGGTAGACGTCGCCGCGCACCGCGTTGCCGTTGGCATCCTTGGCTTGCACGTCGGCCAGCGCCGACCAGGAACCGACGTCGCTCCAGCCGATGTCGGCCGCGACGACGACGCCGTCGCGCGTGTGTTCCATCACGGCGTAGTCGATCGAATCGGACGGGCTCGCGGAGAACGCGGCTTCGTCCAGGCGGCAGAAGTCGAGGTCGCTGTACGCGGCCTGCACGGCGGCGCCGGCGGCCTGCGCGATCGCCGGCGCGTGCTTGTCGATTTCGGCCAGGAAGCGGTCGGCGCGGAACATGAACATGCCGCTGTTCCAGTAAAAGCCGCCGTCGGCGACGAAGCCTTCGGCCGTGTTGCGGTCGGGCTTCTCGACGAAGCGGTCGATCTTGTAGCAGTCGTCGCAACCCGGCAGCGGCTCGCCGCGGCGGATGTAGCCGTAGCCCGTTTCCGGGCTGCCGGGCACGATGCCGAACGTGGCCAGGCCACCTTGCTCGACCTGGGCCGCGGCGCGCTCGACCGCGAGGCGGAACGCGTCGTTCTTCTCGATCACGTGGTCGGCCGGCAGCACGAGCATGACGGCGTCCGGGTCCTGCGCGAGCAGGAATTGCGCGGCCGCGGCCACGGCCGGGGCCGTGTTGCGGCCTGCCGGCTCGAGCAGGATGCCGTGCGGCGTGATGCCGATGTCACGCATCTGCTCGGCCACGAGGAAGCGGTGCTCGTTGCCGCACACGATCAGCGGCGCCATCACCCCCGGCCAGCCGCGGACCCGCAACGCCGTTTCCTGCAGCATCGTCTTGTCCGTCACCAGCGGCAGCAGCTGCTTGGGCATGACGGCCCGCGACAGCGGCCACAAGCGGGTACCGGCACCGCCGGAGAGGATGACTGGGTAAATTTTCATGCGTTAGCTTTCTCTAATGTCGAATCTGATTCTTCGGCCTGCTCTTTGCGCCGGCTGCGGCGGCGGTCGCGCGCGTTCAGCCATTCCGACGAGCTGTATTCGGAGGAGTGTTTCATCTCGCCGGCGCGGTCGATGCTGTAATCCTTGAAGACGATCATTTCATGCAATGTCACGTCGTTCAACACGCGAGTGTACTCGAAAAGCACACTACGGACGACCTCGGCACCCTCGCAGATATGGCTGCCGTGACCGATCCACGTGGGGCCGATGATCGTGGCGCCGGCCTCGATCTTGACGCCGGAACCGATGTAGACGGGGCCCTTGATCGTCGTGCCCCGCCAGTCGATGCTCGTGTTCAGCCCGGTCCACAGGCCGGGCTCGATCTGGATACCCGGCACGTCCATATGATTGACCTCGCCCGTCAGCACGTTCTGCAGCACTTCCCAGTAATCGCTCACGCTGCCGATGTCCAGCCAGTTGAACGGACGGCCCTGGGCATAGAACGGCATGCCCTTTTCGGCCAGCAGCGGGAACAGCTGGGAACCGATGTCGAACTCCACGCCCGACGGAATCAGGTCGATCACTTCCGGCTCAAAAATGTAGATGCCCGTGCTGATGAAGTTCGACAGCGCGTCTTCCTGCTTGGGCTTTTCCTGGAACTGGGTGATGCGGCCCGTCTTGTCGGTCACGACGACGCCATAGCTCGACACCTTGTCCCACGGGACTTCCTTCGTGATGACCGACGCCATGGCGCCCTTGCGGCGGTGCTCCGCCAGGGCGGCCTTGAGGTCGAGGTCGATCAGCGCGTCGCCGCACAGGACGATGGTCGTGTCGTCGAAGAAGCCGCCGAATTCCTGGATCTTCTTCATGCCGCCGGCCGAGCCGATCGGCACCGCGACGACTTCGCCGTCTTCCTTCGTATAGCCTTCGAAGGAATAGCCGATCTGGACGCCGTATTGCTCGCCCTCGCCGAAGTATTCCTCGATCTTTTCGTGCAGGTGGCTGACGTTCACCATGATCTCGGTCACGCCGTGCTTGCGCAAATGTTCGATCAGGTAAGCCATCACGGGTTTGCCCAGCACGGGGATCATCGGTTTCGGCAGGTCGTAGGTCAGCGGACGTACGCGCGTACCTTTGCCTGCTGCAAGAATCATCGCTTTCATGGTTCGGTCCTCATACGTTTATTTTGGGGTAGTCTGGTAGCGCCAGGAATCGGCGCACATTTGCGCGATGTCACGCTGTGCGGTCCATCCGAGTTCCTCGCGCGCTTTCGTCGGGTCGGCATAGCACTTGGCAATGTCGCCTGGGCGACGGTCCACGATCTGGTACGGAATCGGCTTGCCGCACGCCTTCTCGAAGGCATGCACCATTTCCAGAACGCTGTTGCCGTTGCCGGTGCCGAGGTTGTACGTGTGCAGGCCGGCCCCCTTCGCCAGCTTGTCGAGCGTCTTGACGTGGCCGATGGCCAGGTCGACGACGTGGATGTAGTCGCGCATGCCGGTGCCGTCCGGGGTCGGATAGTCGCCACCGTACACGGACAGTTTTTCGCGCTGGCCGCTGGCGACCTGGGCGATGTACGGCACCAGGTTGTTGGGGATGCCGTTGGGCTCCTCGCCGATCAGGCCGCTTTCATGGGCGCCGACCGGGTTGAAATAGCGCAGCAGTGCGATGCGCCAGTCCGGCTCGGCCTTGAACACGTCGCGCAGGATGTCTTCGATCATCAGCTTGCTGCGGCCATACGGATTGGTGGCCGACAGCGGGAAATCCTCCTTGATCGGCACCGAGGCCGGATCGCCGTAGACGGTGGCCGACGACGAGAACACGAGGGTCTTGCAGCCGAACTTGGCCATCGTCTCGAACAGCGCGATGCTGCCGTAGACGTTGTTGTCGTAGTAGCGCAGCGGCTGCGCCACCGATTCGCCGACCGCCTTCAGGCCGGCGAAGTGGATCACGGCATCGATCTTGTGCGCGCCGAACACGGCTTCCATGGCCGCGCGGTCGCGGATGTCGCCTTCGACGAACTCGAACGGCTTGCCGGTGATCCTTTGGACGCGTTCCTGCACGGAACGAACCGCGTTGTACAGGTTGTCGTACACGACCACCTCGTGGCCGGCGTTTTGCAGTTCCACGACCGTGTGCGAACCGATGTAACCCATGCCGCCAGTAACCAGGATCTTCATGAATGCTCTTCTTTCGTAAAAGTGTTGCTGCCGCCGTGTTCTCGGAACCGGCGCGCATCGTTATGTTGTCGGCGCCGGCTCCATGCCCGCGCCATCCCTGTTTGGTGTTTTGGTGTGCTACAACCTCGTGGACGCTATCGAGCGCCCTTCAACTTCAACTCTTTGAGGAACAGCCAGATGAAGGCCATGTCCTCGATAAAATATCGGCGGAACATCCGGCGCGGCTCCTGCAGGAAACGGTAGAACCATTCCAGCCCGGACTTCTGCATCCAGAGCGGCGCGCGCTTGACGTGTCCGATCGCGACGTCGAAGGTCCCGCCCACGCCCATCGCGAACGGCACCTTCATCTCGGCCTGCCAGCGGCCGAGGAACTGCTCTTTTTTGGGCGAACTGATCGCCACGAACAACAGGTCGGGGCGCGCGGCGCGGATCTGTTCGACCACGTCCGCCTCTTCCGCCTCACCCTTCCAGTAACCGTTGCGGTAGCCGGCCAGCACCAGGTCCGGATATTTATTCCGGTACGTGGACGCGACCTTGCTCACCACGTCTTCTTTCGCGCCGAGCAGGAACACGCGCCAGCCCTTCTCGCCGGCGCGCCGCATCAGCGCCTCGAACAGGTCGCAGCCCGCGACCCGCTCCTTCAACGGCCGGCCCAGCAGGCGCGACGCCCACACGACCGGCATGCCGTCGACATTCACGAGCGCGCAATCGTTGATGATCCGGCGCAGTTCCGGATCGCGGCTGGCCTTGACCAGCTTGTCGACGTTGACCACCACGTGTTGATGGGGCTTTCCCGTATGGATGAAGCCCTCGACCGTCTGCAATGTCTCTTCCATCGTCAGGTTGTCGATGGAACACCCCATCAGCGTGATGCGCTCGTTCATGTGTCTACCCCATAGCGTTACCCGCGGATTTCCTTCGTCAGGACATCCACGATGCGTTCCGCCGCACGGCCGTCCCACAGGTGCGGCCGGCGGCCCTGCTTGCCCTCGCCGCGCAGGATCTTGCGCGCCTCAAGCATGATCGCGGCCGGGTCGGTGCCGGCCAATACGTTCGAACCTTCGTCCACGGTCACGGGACGTTCCGTGTTCTCGCGGATCGTCACGCACGGCACGCCCAGCGCCGTCGTTTCTTCCTGCAGGCCGCCGCTGTCCGTCAGCACGACGGCCGCGTCCTTCCACAGGTTCAGGAACGCCATATACGCCTGCGGGCCGGCCAGCGTGACGTTCGGTCCCAGGTCGATGCCGAATTTCTCGAGGTTGGCGCGGGTGCGCGGGTGCACCGGGAAGATCAGCGGAAGTTCCGTCGCGATCTCCTTCAGCGCGCCGGCGATGCGCGTGAACGTGGCCGCGTCGTCGACGTTGCTGGGGCGGTGCAAGGTGACGACACCGTAGCGCTGCCCCGCGTTCTGGCGCGCCGCCTTCCACGCGCTCGTCTCGAACGCGGACGTGTCGGCGTGCCCCAGTTTGTCGGCCTGGTACAACACGTTGTCGACCATCACGTGGCCGACGTAGTGGATCGCTTCATCCTTCTTGCCTTCGCGGCGCAGGTGCTCGACGGCCGACGGTTCCGTCACGAAGAACCAGTCGGAGATGCTGTCGGTGACGAGGCGGTTGATTTCCTCGGGCATCGCCATGTCGAAGCTGCGCAGGCCGGCCTCCACGTGGGCGACGGGGATGTTCAGTTTCTTGGCGACGATCGAGCACGCCAGCGTGGAATTCACGTCGCCGACGACGAGCACGGCGTCCGGGCGCGTGGCCGTGCACAGTTCCTCGAAGCCGATCATGATCTTGGCCGTCTGCTGGGCGTGGCTGCCGCCGCCGGCGGCCATGAACACGTCCGGCTGCGGAATGCCGAGTTCTTCGAAGAACACGTCGTTCATCTCGCGGTCGTAGTGCTGGCCGGTGTGGATGATCTTGAACGCCGGTGCATCCGGACGTGCCTGCAGCGCACGCACGATCGGCGCGATCTTCATGAAGTTGGGACGGGCACCTGCGACCAGATAAATGAGCATTTGAAACTATCCCTTTGTTAGTTTTGGAAAAACGGTGTTAGAAAAACGCTATTGTAAACTTGCACTCGACCGGGACGGCGGACGATACGGTGCTGATCTTTAAAACGTCGCACGGTTGCCGGCTTTCGTAGCTGCGCGAATACCAGCCGAGCGGCGGATTTTCATTGCCGCGCACCAATTCCAGCTTGAGGTCCGCGCCGTGCGCATGCATCTGCAGCGCGAAGCGCTTGCCCCGCACGTGCAGGCCGGAACTGTTCAGCCGCGTGTCCAGGCCGGGCGCGAAATGCCAGAACAGCTCGACCTGGTGATGTTTCTTGGCGGCGATCTCGTCGCGCACGGTCAGGGTCGCGCTGGCGGCGTCGTAACGGACGCTGCGCATATGCCGCACCGGATCCGCGAGGCGCTCGTAGCCGTCGTGCGCGCCGCGGAAATCGAATTCGTGCGGCGACTGCGGCATCCGCTCGATGGAGGCCCGCGCCTTTTTCAGCCACATGAAGCGCCCGCCCGACACCGACTGGTCGAGCCCGTCGATCCGCACCGTGTTGTGCGCCGACGTGCCACGGAAATAATCGCGCCACTTGTGTTCCTGCCAGTACGAATACGTGCCCGGATCGACGAGACACTCCTCGCCGCCCACCGATAGGGTCAGCGCGAGCGCGTCCGCATGGGCGTGCGCGGCGATGCCGAGATAGCCGAGCGGGCCGCAATCGACCATGCCCTTGATTTCATCGGCCTCGCCGAAGTGCGAGCCGAACAGCAGATAGCCGCCGTCCGGGAATGCCCAGCCCGTGTCCGATTCGTGCGGATCCGCTTCCGGCCGCTTGCCGGGCAGCGCGTGCAGCAGCCAGCGCACGCCGGGGTGGCTCGGGTTCATGCGGCGCAATACGGCGTCGCCCAGCGCCAGCAATTGTTCGGCGCGGTCGCTGCCGGGCGCATCCAGCCGGAACACGATGCCGTCGTCCGCGTCGCCCACCATTGGCACATTGCCGTTGACGTCGCGCACGGAACGGAGAAAACGCAGCGCGCGCTGCAGGCTCGTCCAATAGGCGCGCGAGAACGGGTGATCGCACGCCTGGCCGACGAGGCCCGCCACGAACAGGAATTCGCTGGAAAACACGTGGTAGGCGAACGCCTGCTCGCGATTGACGCCGTCGCGCGAGAACTGCGCCTGCGCCTCGTGCTCCAGTTCGCGCCGGGCCTGTTCCAGCCACGCGCCGGACGCTTTCCAGCACGGCCAGATCGACGCGCCCACATACAGCCCCGCCAGTTCGCCGATCAGGTGATTGTTGGCCGACGAGTGGCGCGACAGGTGCCGCGCGATCGCGGTGCAATGGGCATGAATCGAATCGAGCCAGTCGGCGCGCAGGCGTTGTCCCTCCTCGCCCGCGAACAGGCCGCTGCTCTCGCCCCCGATCAACTGCCACACGAGGCCCCAGTTGATGAGGCGGATGCCCAGTTCCAGCGAGCTCGTCCAGTTGGGGCCGACGAGCGGCGGGCACTGGTCGAGCCAGCTGCGCAACTGGGTGTGCAGCGCGTGCAGCCAGGCCGCGTCGGACGTCGCGGTCCAAGCCTGCGCGAGGCGAACGAGGTGCAGGTGGCGGTTCAGCTCCCACACGTGCTTGATGTCGCCGACCTGCTCGCGGTTCGTGATCGCGATATCGCCCGCGTAGATGGACGGTCCGACGACGCCGGTGTCCGGATCGCGGTTCCACACGGGGGGCATGCCGACATCGAAACGCCGGTTGGCGAACAGGACCACGTGGCCGGCGCAGATGCTGTCGGCGTCGGCCAGCAGCATGTCGCGTTCCGCTTGCGACAGGGCCGGTGCGCCGACGTCCGGCGCACCGCGATTGAACGTGCGGGCGCGCGGCAGCGGCGGCGCGGCGCGGGCGCGTACGCGTTTCGCCACGCGTGTGACGGCCGCCTGCCGGATCCTGTAGCCGACCTCGGCCACGGACATGCAGCGCAATCGGTTGACCAGCCAGACCATCCCTGTCGCTTCACTCATCATTATGCCCCCGCCAGTTCACGGTAGATCGCGGACAATTGCCCGCACACTACCTCGGTTGAGTATTGTTGTTCGATGGTTGCGCGCGCACGTTCCGCCAGCCGGTCGCGCAGGGCGGTGTCGCCCAGGAGTCGTGCAAGCGCTCTGGCAAGCGCCTGTTCGTCGCGCGGCGGCACCAAGAGGCCGTTGTCGCCGTCGCGCAGAGTTTCCGGAATACCGCCAACGTTTGTCGCGACGACGGCCTTGCGCGCCGCCATCGCTTCGAGCATGGACATCGGCAGGCCTTCCGCGTAGGAAGGCAGGCAGAACACGGCCGCCTTGTGCAATTCGGCATCGCGTGCTTCCGGGCCGATCCAGCCCGGCAGTTCGATCCGGTCCGCGATGCCCAGCTCGGCCGCACGCCGGCGCACGCCTTGCGCATCGCCTTCGCCGCCGAACACGAGGCGCAGCGGACTCGGGCCGATCGCTTCGCGCACGATGCGCGCGCCCGCCTCCAGCAATTCGTAGACGCCCTTGGCCGCTTCGAGCCGGCCGAGGAACAGCACGCGGCCGGGAATCGCCTGGTCTTGCGCGGGCAGGTCGGGCAGCGGCACGGCATTCGGCACGACGGCCACGCGGGCACGCGGCGCGAAGGTGTGCACGAACTGCGCCCAGCTTTCGGACAACGTGATCACGAGCGAGCTCGCCTCCAGCGTGTGGCGGATCCAGCGCCGCAGCAAGGCGCCCGATTCCTGCGTGGCGAAGGTGCGGAATCCGCCGCCGTGCAGGTGGAAAATGGTCTTGCAGCCGGCCAGGCGGGCGATCAGCAGCACGACCGACTTGCGCAGGAAGCTCGCATGCGACGCCGCGTGCACGTGGACGACGGCCGGGCGCCCTTTCACGCAGGCGGCGAGCGTCTGCCAGAAGCCGGCCAACGCGCCGCGCGCTTTCACGAGCGGCGTGCCCTCGCGGTGGGTGGCCACGTAGCGCACGGATTCGCGCTCGAACAGTCCATGGCGGCGCAACACGGAGACCACCGCCGCCACCCCGCCCCTGCCTTCGAGCGCGGTGCCGACCATCAGGACCCGTGGCGCCGGCGCCTTCACGCGCGCGCCTCCCCGGTCGTCGCTTTCTGTCGTGGTTCCAACGTATGCGCCCTTATAAATTGGACAATATTTCGATAATACATCATGATTTTGCTGCGGTGCGCACGTTTCAGCTTTCGATCGCAATGAATTCGAATTTGCCGTTCGGCCCGCGCGGAATCGCGTCCACCCGCTCCACCCGCACTTTCACGCCGGGCACGCGCAGCAGGAATTTGTCGATCAGCGCCCGTTCGTCCGCGTCCGAAAACCCGTCGGCCGTCACGACGCGCAGCACGAACTCTCCCGCGCCGCGGTACAACACCTGCCCTTCGACGAGATGCCGGTCGTGCCCCTGGAAGATGCGGTCGAGGCGCGCGATGATGCGGCCGTCCGGCAAGGTGACGATCTTTTCCTGGCGCCCGATCACCGCCCTGATCGTCGGGAACACCCGGCCGCAGGGGCACGGCTCACCATCCGGGATCACGGTGTCGCCGGTGCGGTAGCGCACAAGCGGCATCGCGGCATTGTTCAGCGACGTGCCGACCAGTTCGCAGGCACCGCCCTCCGCCTCCAGCAGCGCGACGCCGGAGTAATCGGTCAGGACGTGGTAACGCCCTTCCTCGCATGTGCCGATGGCCGCCACGCGCTCGGCCTGGCCATACCAGTCGAACACGCGCACGCCGAACGCCTGCTCCACGGCCGCGCGCACGTCCGGCTCGAGCGTCTCGGACGACGTCATCACGCCGCGCAGCGCGCGTCCGCGATAGGTGCGGTCGGCCGCGTTCAGCCAGGCCGCCAGCGCCGCGATCGACGACGGGTACGCGTGGATCACGACGGGATCGAAGCGTTCCAGTGCATCGATATAGCGGCCGATCGTGTCGTTCGACAGGTGGTACGAGGACATCATGAGCATATTGCCCACCCAGTCGCGGCACCAGTAGCGGCCGTCCGGCGGGTGGTCGGGGCAGACGATGTCGCCGCGGATCCAGGCGCGCCGCTGGCCGTGGCGCCAGCCGATCCACCGCATCTGGCGGTAGACGAAACCTTCCTCGCGCACGAGATTGCCCAGCGACTGGACGATGGTCAAGGGCGAACCCGACGTGCCGCTCGTCGTGATGGTCGTGCGGATCCACGAACCCGGACCGCGTGGCCGCACGAGTTTTTCCGGGTGCTGCCGGACCTCGGTCTTCGTGAGCATCTGGATGCCGGGCGGCAGCCGGGCCAGCGACGTGCCGTCGCCGTCGAGCGGCACGCCGACCCGGCGGGCCCGCCGCGCGACATACGCCGCCAGCGCCGCGCGCGAGCGCTCGTTCGCGACGAGGCCCGGATACACGAAGATCCGGCCCCACACATTGCGGACCACTTCGCGTACGAGCGAGCGCAGCGAGCACTTCAGCGAGTAGGTCCACATCGACATGCTCACGAGGGTTCCGTCAGGATGCTCTTGTAAATTTTTGCAACATTGTTGCCCAGAATATCATAAGTACGGTGACTTTTTACGTACGGTGGGCCACGTAACGCGAACTCGGCCGCGAGCGCCCCGTCATTTAACAACCGCAGTACGGCGTCGGCGAACATCTGCGCTTCCATCGGCACGCACAGGCCGGCCCCGCTCTCGTCGATGACAAGTTTCTGGTCGGGAATGTCGTTGGCGACGCTGGGGATGCCGAGCGCCAGGTATTCGACCAGCTTCGTCGGCGACGACACGTCGAACAGCGTGCCGCGCGGGATCGGCGACAAGCCCACCTCGGCGCGCACCGCATAGCCGAGGGCCGTGCGCTGGGGCAGCCAGCCCGTCAGGAGCACGTGGTCGTCGAGGTTGCGGCGGGCGATCTCGCGGCGCATCCAGGCCATCTCGTCGTCGGACGGGGCGTCGCCGGCAATCACGAGCAGCACGTCCGGCTTCTGCGCGCGCAGCAGTTCGGCCACGTCGAGCAGGAAGTCGGACCGGCGCGAGCGCGCGATGCGGCCCAGATAGAGCACGACGCGGCGGCCGTCCAGGCGGGGATCGATCACGGGCGCCACGCTGGCGCGGTCGAACAGGCTGGCGTCGACGCCCATCGGCACCGCCGTCATGCGGGCCCGGTCGAACCCTTGCGCGACGAGCCAGTCGGCCATCGCATCGCTCTGCACGAACACGTGGCGCGCGCCCGGCAGCACGACGCGGTAGATCGCCAGGCGCGACGCCCACGCGCGCAGCGCATGGCCCATCCATCTCAAACCGCGGCCATGGCGGGCGATGTCGTCGCGCCTGACCTCGAAGCCTTCCACGATGGGGAACGACATCCAGTAGAGGAACGGCACGCGCAGCAGCGCGGCGGCCGCGCGGCCCAATACGCCGCTGGCGATCTTGTCGCGCACCTGGATGCAGTCCGGGCGGCCGCGGCGCAGCGCACGCACGAGGCCCAGCAAGTCCCACAGGGGCGCGCACACGCTGGCGAACCGGCTGCGCAGCGAGCCGACGACGTGCATGCCGCCGGCCGGCCAGGGCGATGCGTCGCCGCTGCCGCCCTGCCCCACCAGTTCGGTCGCCACGCCGTAGCGCGGCATCTCGGTGCCGAACAGGGTCCGCACGTCGGCCCGGACCGGCGGCAACGGGTCGCGTACGACGAACAGAATGGAACGGGACGAAGACAGTCTGCGCATGGATTCCTTGTCGTATGAACAACGCATGAAAACCGATTCTAACTTACTCGTCAGCGCGCACGGTTGCTGTTCCAGCAGGGTGGGCACCCCGTGCCCGCGAGGAAGCCGGCATAACGCAAACGTTACGCGTGGGCGGGGCCGCCCACCCTACGCGGCCCGCAAGGCCAGCAGGCGCGGCACGAGGCCGGCGCTGGCCGCGCTGTCGATCTTGCGGCAGAAATGGGCGCGCGACGCGGCGATGCGCTCGAAGTCGCCCTCGTCGAGGATCTTCGGATTGCGCGCGCCGTGTTCCGGCCACTGGACATAGCGGAAGTTCTGGCCCAGCACGCGGGACGCGAAGGGCGAATTCATCACGAGCGTCTGGAAGAACATCTCGTCCGGACATGCGCAACGGCGGAAGAAGCGCACGAGGCGCGGGTCGCGTCGGACGCGCGCGAGGATGTCCAGGACGCATGCCTGCGACAGCGCCCACCACGACGAGCCGCCGTACGGCCGCATGCCGCCTGGCAGCCGGCGCGTGATGCCCGTCGCGCGCATCGCGCGGTTGGCGACGCGGCAGGCCAGGCGCGCCAGCGGCGGACCCTCGCCGCGATGGAAATACTGGTAGCGGAAACCGGCCGCCCACTGCCCCGGCCCGGTGCCGATGGCGACCGTGTCGAGCAGTTCGCTGCCGGACAGTTCCGCCAGCGCTGCCTTGAGGCGCGCGTTCGAGAGCAGTGGAAAATCCTGCGCGCTGAGGAAGATCACCTTGTCGAACGCGGGCACCTCGGCCACGATCTGTTCCAGCGAATTGAGCACGGCCTGCACCTGGCTGAACGTGCCCCAGTGGACGTCGACACGGTTCTCGATCCGGCGCGCGAACGGGTGCACCGCGTTCGGATCGAGCGCGCATTTGCGGTCGAGGTTCACGTACACGATGAAGTCGTCGTCGCGCAGCTGTTCGACCAGCGCATTGAGCTGGTCCAGGTCCTTGTGGGCTTGGATCAGGAATACCTGTGTCGTCATCGTCGGGGTCGGCGCAAAAAAACAATTCCGCTCGCGCGGAAAAAAACGAATCCTCCGCGGGCGCGAGCCCGGGGAGGATCTGGCGCCGGCGCGCCGAGTGTAGCACGGCGGTAGGCAGGCCCTGGCGACGATACGCCGGCTTAGTTCAGGTTCACGGTCTGCGTACCGACGGTGAGGGTGCGCGTCGTGCCCGACGTGGCGAACTTGACGGTCGGACGCTGGCAGCCGACGTCCAGCAGCACGAGGAACTCGGCCACCGACTTGCCGTCGTTCTTGAGGTAGAACGCGCCGTGGTCTTCGGTCACGCCGGACTTGGGCGCCGGACCGGTCCACTTGGCGAACGGTGCATTGCCGTTCAGGTCACGCACGCACACCGACTGGCCGCCGGCCGTGATCTTCACGCTCGACGGGCTTTCGACCGTCATCGTCACCGGCGCATGGAAGTTCCACTCGTAGGTGTGCGCCACCACGGCTTGCAGCTTGTCGCGCACCACCATCGAGTTCTGGTCGTGCAGGTACCAGATCTGGCGCTTGGCCATCGTCAGCTGGCCGGCGTAGGCCGGGGTCGCATCGCCTTCGGCATAATCGTAGGTCGACTGGGCCGAGAAGCCGGTGACGCGGGCGTTGTGCTGCAGCTGCTCGCGGTAGCCGGAGACGACTTGGCCCTTGCCGCCGTCGAACGTGACCGCGTTCTGCGACTTGGTCTGGTGGTACCAGTCGGTCCACAGCGGCGAACCGTACCAGTCATACCAGCCGGCCTTGACCAGCAGCGGCTGGCCGGCCACCGACAGCAGCAGACCGTTCTGGTCGCCGTGGCTGTGGTTGAACGAGCCGTACGGGCTGGACTTGAAGAAGAACGACGTGCGGTTCGTCGAGCCGATGTCGCTGTGGATCGCCACCCAGCCGGTGCTCGGATAGTAGGCCGAGTTCGACGGCGGGACTTTCAGCGCGGTGCTGGCCACCGGCATCGGATACGGCGCCTGGACGACGGACAGCGAATCCTCGAGGCCCTGCAGGTTGGCCGCGTACCACGCCGCGCGCGGCGACACCATGCGGTTCGCAAACGCATGGAACACGCGCGGATCCGGCTTGGTCTCGGAACCGTCGCCGAAGGCGTGCACCTTGGCGCCCGGCGGCGTGAATTCGGTCGCGAAGTCGAGGAAGCCCAGCGTCCACGGCTTGGCGTACATGTTCACGCCGGTCGCCTGGACGATCGGATCCCACAGGGCCGTCATGTAGCCGGCCGCGTACTCGGCGTAGGCGGTGCCGTTGGCATAGCCGCCTTCCGAACCCGACCACGGCGACGGGGTGTTGACGTAGTCGCGGAACGTGAAGTCGAACCACGTCTGCGCTTCCGGGATGTCGCCCAGGGCCAGCGTCGAGATCAGCGCCATGTAGACCATCAGCGTATTGCCGTGCGAGTCGAACGGGTACTGGTCGAGGCGGCCGTTATCGCCCGAGATATTGCTGAACATCTCGGTCGCGCGGGTCTTGGCGACGGCGAGCCATTTGGCCTTGCGGGTCGCATCCAGGTCGCCGGCCAGCAGGTCGGCACCCTTGATCAGTTCCAGCGTGATCTGGCGCGTGGCCTGGTCCTGGTTGGCGTAGCTGGTGGGGCCGGCCGGATTCAGCGACGCCAGCTGGTCACCACGCTTGAGCGCTTCGTTCAGGTAGATCGGATCCTTCTTGAGGCGCCACAGGAGCGCGGCCGCTTCCAACTGGCGCGTCGATTCGTTGATGCGGTTGCGCACGTCGGTCTGCTGCGCCGCCATCTGCGCCGTCAGCGGCGCCGAGATGACGATCGGCCAGCGCGAGTCCGACAGGTCGGGCAGCGCCGTCATCTGCAGCTTGACCTCGTTGATCAGGCGGCTGACGTACGGGTCGAGGTCGTTCTTCTTGGCCGTGCTCCAGGTCGAGTACGGGGTGAAGGTCGGGCCCAGCGAACGGGGACGCGCCTTGTTCAGGATGCGCGAACGCAGGGTGGCGTTGTCGGGCACTTCGAACGTGGTCGACCTGCTCGTGATCGCGAAGGAACGCGGGCTCGACCATTCGGTGGAGCCGGCCGGGCGCACACGCCACGTGTAGTTGCCCAGTGCCAGCGCCTTGGTCGGCAGGTACCAGTTGCGGTCGACGGTGGCTTTCACCGGCGAGCCGCCCACCGGGGTGATCTCGACCTCGTAGCTGGCCGCGCCGGTAGGATGACGTGCCCAGGCGAAGCCCGGCGGATTCTGCGCCTGCACCGCACCGTTGGCCGGAGCGGGTTGAACGACGAGCGGATCGGTGGCTTGGGCCCAGTCGGCACGCGCGCTGAACGACACCAGCAGCGACGAGAGTGCAGCAACGGCGACGATGCCCTTCCGATGAAATTTCATGTAATGCTCCGAGAAATATTAACTGGACGACTAGGGATTCAGCCCGTCGGCAGAACGCCTGGGCCTGATTGCTTTGAAGCGCTCCGCGATATCAAATGAGCGCTGTTCGATAGGAGAAATAGTACCGCAAATAAATTTATTTGCGGAAAATATTCCCTTAGAAATCAAAGATTTTCGCGCGCATCATACAAATCCAACGCCCGAATGAATCCCTTATCAACAGTAATATTTCCAGGTGTATAAAAGCCGTTTTTTAACAGAAAAGACTGTTTGAAAACTGTGCGGACAATTCGGCAAAGTTTATCGATTGACCATCCTTTTAATAACTTCGACAATTATGTTGATTAATTAATTCTGAACAAACATTACGATCGCATTACGCGACGGCCGGTGCGCCCGCGTGCGCTTCGGCGCGCAGCGCCCGCATGCGCTTGAGGTAGCGCAGGCAATAAATGCCGAAGGCGAGCGGCGCCTGGTTCAGGTAGCGGCGGCGCACCTGGAACTCTTCCTGGCGCGCCTTGATCTTGTTGGCCGACGAGACGCTGCCCGCATGGTCGCGGAACACCGTCAGCGGACGGTCGATGGTGGCCGGACGCGCCACCCGCCCCAGCCGCAGCCACAGGTCGATGTCCATCGCGTACTTGAGCTTTTCGTCGAACATGCCCACGCGGCCGAACACGCTGCGGCGGATGAAGACGGCCGGATGCGGCACGGACGCCCGCCCCGCGGCGAACGCGTGATAACTGAACGGCACCAGGCGGTATGGCGGAATCAACTGGCCGTCCTTCAAGACCTGCACGGTGCCGAACACCCAGTCGACGCGCTCGCTCGCAAAGCGTGCGGCGACGGTCTCCAGCACGTCGTCGCTGGCGTAGTAATCGTCCGAGTGCAGGTGCGCCACGTATTCGCCCGTCGCCGCCTCGATGCCCTGGTTCATGGCGCGGCTGATGCCGCCGCCCACGTCGCGCAGCACGCGCTTCTTGCCCGGGTACGCGGCGATCATCTCCAGGGTGCCGTCGGTGGATCCGCCGTCGACGAAGATGTGCTCCACGTCCTGGCACGTCTGGCGTTGGACGGACGCGAGGGTGTCGGCCAGCGTGGCGGCGCTGTTCCAGGTGCAGGTGACGATCGAGAAAGTCGGTTTGTTCATCATTCACTCGTGATAGAAGTCCAGGATCTGGGGAATGGCATGGAACACGTCCATCGGGAAGGCATCCGGGAGCGGCACCGTCACCGGCGCGCGTTCCAGGATGTGGGCCAGCCGCTCCACGAGCCGCGGCATGGTCTCGGCCAGCTGCAGCTGGCCGTCGTAATACTGGTAGGCCGCCAGTTCCGGCGTGCCCCCGCGCGCCAGCGCCACGCACTGCTTGCCGAGGGCCAGCGCTTCCAGCACGGTGGTGCCGCACGGCTCTTCCCACACGGACGGGATCACGAGCACGTGACTGCGCGCCGACATGCGGATCACGTCGTCGTACGGCAGCCACCCGAGGAAGCGCACCTGCGGCCCCGCGTAGCGGCTCTCCAGCGGGCCGCGCAGCGGGCCGTCGCCGATGATGGCGACTTGCGCATGCTTGGGCAGCCAGCCCTGGACCTGCGCCAGGAATTCGCCGAAGCCCTTGCCCGCGTCGATGCGGCCGACGATCAGGATCTGCCCCGCCTTCACCTCGCCGGGCGGCACCGCGCGTTCCTTGAGATACGGGTAGCGGATGAAGTTGTGGATCACGCGCGCCCGCGACAAATCCGCGTCGGGCACGGCGCGCAGGAACGCCTGGCGCAGGAAGTCGGACACGAAGATCGTCTTGTGGCGCGAGAACGCCTGCGCCGTCTCGGACCGGTAGCGGCGCACGGCCATCCCGGACACTTCGCGCCGCAGCGCGTTCGGCGTCGGGTGGATGCACGCGGCGCAATCGCGCGGGTCCATCGTCGTGCACACGTGTTCCTGCTTGAAGCGCAGGTGGATCATGCACTCGCTCCCCTGGTCGTGGCGGGTCTGCACGAAGTTGACGTCGTGCGGCACGTAGCGCCCCGCCATCGGCAGGTGGCCGTGGTAGTGCACGACGTCGTATTTCGCGGCCTCGCGCAGCAGCGCGCGCGCGATGGTGCGCGCGAACCACGGCCGCTTGACGGGATTGAAGAACCCCAATTGCGCTTCCTTCCAGCCCGGCCGGGAAAAATCGAAGCCGGGCAGCACGCGTCCGTTGAAGCCGATGTCGGCGGCGCTGCCTGCGTGGAAGCGGTCGCTGCGCCCCATGATATCGACGTCGTGCCCGAGTTCCAGCAGCGCGTTCGACAGCGTCACGACATGCTTGCCCAGGCCGCCCACCTGCGTGCCCGGCAAGTCTTCCGAAACCATCAAGACCTTCAAGCCGCTTTCCTCATCGATAACAGGCCCTTGACTCTCGTCCAGGCCATGTCCTTGTCATCCTTCTCGATCACGAACAGGCCGCCGTAGACCAGCAGCAGGCCCGCCGTCAGCAGCACGAGCAGCACCAGATCGAGCGGGCCGCCGTCGAACAGCCGGTTGCCCGCGTTCGCGACCAGGGCCACGACGGCCACGCCGGCCACGCTGGGCAGGTAGGCCTTGCGCACCAGCTCGCCCAGCCGCGCGGGCACGGTGCGGCCGTGCACGGCGACGAGGAAGGCACAGGTCAGCAGGACCGAGGCGATCAGATGGCCCCACGCGGCCCCGTCGATGCCCCAGCCGGCCACGCCCAGGTACACGACCAGCAGGCCGAACACGGCGCGCACCAGCGCGAACATGCCGGAAAAGCGCGGATGCCCCATGCCGTCGTTCACCAGCGACGGCAGGCTCGTCAGCGAATCGATGAATTGCGACAGCGCCATCACGGCCAGCACGACCTGCCCCGCGCGCGCGAACTGCGGGTTCATCCAGTAGTACAGGATCTGGTAAGCGAACACGGCGACGAGCACCAGCACGGATGCGTTGATGAACACGACATAACGGCTGGCTTTCAGGTACAGGTGGTTCAAACGCTCGAGCTCGCCTCGCGCGGCCAGCGCGCTCGCGGCCGGAAAGAACACGCCGGACAGCCGGTACGTGAGGCTCAGGATACGGTTCGCGAGCGTGGACGCGACGGTGAAGTACGCGAGGCCCGTGACGCCGACGAGCGCGCCGATGATCAGCTTGTCGGCATACGCATACGACAGGCTCGCAAAGCGGCTCAGGAAAGAGTAAGCGGAGAAGCCCAGCAGTTCCCTGCGGATGGCCGCGCCGGGCCGGCGGTAATGCAGTTCAGGCAACAGGCGGCGGATGCAGCGCCACAGCACGGCGCAATTGATCGCGCTCGTGATCACGCGCAGCAGGATCACTTCGAACAAGCCATAGCCCAGCATCAGCACCGCCACCGTCAGCAGCGGCACGCCGGTGCCGAACAGCATCTCGATGCGGCTCGCGACGTCGTAGCGCATCAGCGATTGCGGCACGCTTTGCAGATAGCTCTGCAGTTGGCCGAGGAAGAAGCCGAGCGCCGCCAGCTTCAAGGTCGAGACCGCCTCGTGCTCGAGCGCGGCCGGTACGGAAAACACGCGGGTGACGAAGAAGTGCGCGCCGAAAAACAAGCCGAGTCCGCCGACGATGCCCAGCAGCGAATACACGGACAGGCCGAAGAACACGGTCTCGTCGATGCGCTCCTGGGCGCCGGGCTTGCTTCGGTCTGCGTTGAATTCCGCGATAAACTTGACGGAGCCGGCCGTGACGTTGATGTCGATGACGGCGAAATAGCCGACGATCGCCGTCACGAGCGAATACACGCCATAGCTGGCATCGCCCAGGCCCTTGACGACGAGCGGCACGGTCCCCAGCGCCACCAGCGCCGGGATCACGGCGCCGAGCAGGTTCGAAAAGGCGTTGCGGAGAAGGCTCAGGTTCATACGTGCGCCGGCACCAGGTTGACGTGGCGGCGCTTGCGGGTCTCGACGGGCTGCACGGCCGGCTGCGCGCTGGCCACGGCCATCGCCACATAGGGCAGCGCCAGGCAGATTGCCAGCATCTGCGTCGTGCGCACCTGCGGGAATGGCGTGCCGACGAGCAGGTCGGGCAGCATGAACGCGAGGCCCGCGGCGCCGGCCGTCGCCAGGCCCAGCAGATCGGGCGGCAACGTGCGCAGCGCACGCCGCGCGAAACGGGTGAACACCCAGATCGTCCCGCCCAGCAGGACCAGCCCGGGCAGGCCGGCTTTCAAGGCGATGTGCAGCACGCCGCTGTGCAGGAACAGGCCGCCGTCCTGCCCTGTCTGCCATGAAATGTGCTGGTAGCCGGTGTAGCGGCCCCATGTGCCGATGCCGGTGAACGGATGGGAAATGAAATCGGCCAGCGCATATTTCAGTTCGAGCACGCGCTCGCTCTCGGCGCCGAAGCGTTTCGACTCCATGTCGTAGAACAGGCTGGACAGGCCGCTGCCCGCCCCTTTCGTGTGGCCCAGGCGCTTGATCGCCGCATACAGCAGGCCCGCGCCCATCACCGGCGCGCCAAGCGCCATCATGTGGATGCGGCGCTGCAACGGGAAGCGCATCATGATGATGAGGAAGGCCAGCACGAAGCCGATCCACGCGCTGCGGCGGTAGGACAGCACGATGCAGGCGGCCGTCGTGCACAGCGTGGCCCAGTCGATGGCCGTCCAGAACAGCGAGCGCTTGTTCTTGAACACCTGGAACAGGTTGACGGCGGCGATGGCGAAGGCGATCGTGCACAGCAGGCTGTCGTTGATGTCGAAGAACGTCAGCTTGATCTTGATGTCGTTCATGTTCGCATACACATTGTTCGGGTCGCCGCCGAGGAAGGCCCAGCGCGCGAGGCCGAACATGGCGCGGCCGAGACCCGCCAGCATGATGAAGCGCGACAATTCGATCGCGTGTTCGCGGGTGCGGAACGACAACAGCATCAGCGAGACGAGCGGCGCCATCCAGATGATGTTGGAAAAGCCGGACGGCGCCAGCACTTCCGCCAGCGTGACGTTGGAGAACATTCCGACGGCCACGTGGCCCCCCAGCAGCAGGAGCCAGGCGAGGAACCACGGCCGCAGATTGCACGGCGGCGCCGGATAGCGTTGAAAGCTGGCCGACACGCGCGCGCAGCACCACGCACCGAACATGCACCACAGCAGCAGCGGAAAGAACAGCACGCCCGAACCGCGGCTGTAGACGCCGGGCGTACCCATCGTCGCCAGCGAACCGTAGCTCGTCGAGTTGCGGAAGAAGAATACCGCAATGTAAACGTAGGCGAGAAAGCGCGGCCACACCATCCCGACGCCCATCCCGACGACCGCCAGCACCGCCAGCAGCACGACGACGATGAACGGCAGCGAGGTATAGAAGTACAGGAGAAAGTTCTGCATGGACGTCAGCCCTTGTTCGTGGACGCGCCCAGCAAGCGCAGGCGGTCGCGCGGCGACATGGCGTCCAGCATCTGGTTCACGAAGCGGTCCTGCACGCGGTAGGCGTTGTGCTCGTCCGCTTCGATCGTCGACACGCGCACGAGCATGCCGTCGGGAATCTTGCCGGTCAGGCCGTACAGGAAGCGCTGGTATTTCTGGCCGAGGCCGGACATGACGGCCTTGTCGCCGATCGTCACCCAGTACGTGATCGGTTCATTGCGCGCGTTCTGGCGCGCAACGAGGCGCTTGACGGGGACGCTGCCGAAATGCGTGGCGAGTTCGCCCTTGTGGTCCTGGACCATGTCGAAGCCCTGCGCCACGTAGCACACTTCGGGCAGGTGCAGTTGCAGCTGCTTGCTCTGGTCGCCGCCGTAGGCGATCGACAGCATCACGCGCTGCCCCGCATCGTTGACGTAGGTGCGCGCCAGCGTCTGGTCGTACAAGGTGGCGATGAGTTCCTTCTGCGTCTCGTCGGGGGTCAGCGGCACGACGTTGTTGTCGACCGTCCAGTTGCCGAAGCGCTTGGGTATCATCGCGTCGAGGTCGAAGCGCTCCTGGACGGCCGCCACCTTCTGCTTCGGCGTGAGCGCGCCCGTCAGTGCGGACGTGCCCGCCATGGCCACGCCCAGGATCACGCTGGCGAGGAGTTTCCGGTTCATGCCGCCGCCTCCCTGCGCCGGATGAACCACTGCAGCGCGGAGTCGATCGACAGGATCAGCACGAGCGCCGTGACGAACAGGACCATGCCGGCGAAACCGTGCAGAAAACCCTGCCCCGCCGCGTCGCCGAAGTAATAGGTGATCAGGGTCAGCACGACGACGCGGATCACGTTGGCGGAAAACGAGATCGGGACGATGAACAGGGCCAGGCCGATGTTGCGGAACGCCGACGGGTGGCGCATCAGGTTCAGGTAGAACAGGCCCAGCGCTTCCAGCGTCAAGAGCGTCTGCAGGCCGGCGCAGGCGTCGGCCACGAGCAGCTGGTACTGGCCGATCTGCAGGATCACGCCCGAGCGGCTGATCGGGTAGCCGAACGCGAACAGCAGGTGTTCGGTGGCCCAGGACACGGCCATCTTCATCGGCATCGTCACGGCCGCCACGAATTCGCTCGGCAGCGGCACCATGAACAGCATGAAGAAGAACGGGAACCACAGCACGGCGAGCGCGCGGCCGCCGCGCTTGACGAGCAGCACGGCCGCCATGACGAGGATGATCGCCACGATCTGCAACATCAGGATGTTCTGCGAACGGCCGAGCAGGTGCGCCACGAGTCCGATGGCGAGCACGGGCCAGCCGGTCCAGCTGGTACGGGCGGGCGTGGTCGCCTCCAGCACCTCGGGCCATTTGCGGTAGATGAGCCACAGCGCCAGGCCGAAGATGATCGGGCCGTGGCCCTGCTCTTCGCCGACCCAGGGGCCGGTGAACAGGTCGTAGAACGTGGGAACGAACAGGATCGCCAGGCCGAGGAAGACCGGCCACCATTCGGGCAGGACGGCGCGCAGCGCACGCATGTCCGGCGCATGCTGCCGGATTCTGCCGGCGCGTACTCCGGTATCCATGTCAGAACTCCATCACCACCGAGCCGAGGACTTCGCAGCCGGCATCGACGAGTTGCTCGGCGGCGCGACCGATGTGCGAAATGCGGGTGTAGTTCTTGCGTGTCACCAGCAGGGCACCGCCGGCGCGGCTCGCCACGGCGACGGAATCCATGCCGATCTGGAACGGCGACACGTCGTACAGGACGATGTCGTAGCGGCTTTCCAGCTGCGTGTTCAGGTTGCGGAAGCCTTCGCGCGCCAGCAATTCCTGCGGGTTCGGCGGCATGGTACCGGCCGGCATGATCGACAGGTCGACGAACGCGGGCACGCGCGCGATCACGTCGAGGTCGGCGCGGCCGGCCAGCAGGTCGGACAGGCCCTGGCGCGGTTTCAGCGCGAACGCTTCCTGCTGGCGCGGGGCGCGCAGGTTCGCGTCCACCAGCAAGGTCTGCTCGCCCAGCTGGGAGAACACGATCGCCAGATTGGACGCGAACAGCGCGGCGCCGTCTTCCGGATCGACGCCGACGATGGCCAGGGCACGCCGGCCGCGCGCGAACCAGCGCAGCATCAGCTGGCTGCGGATGGCGCGCAGCGCTTCGACTTGCGGACAGAACGGATCGTAGGCGGCGAGCAGTTTCGGCGACAGGCCGGCCTGCCCCTTCTGCAGATAGGGATACGAGAACTGGCGCGCCAGCACCTGCTGGATATCGTCCTCGCTGACCAGCCCCAGGCGCACGGCCGCTTCACCGAAGCGGATGCCGGTCTCCTTCTGCATGCGCAGTACGCGTTCGGCATCTTCCGGCTTGAGCTTGCCCGAATCGAGCAGGAGCGCGCCCATGCTCGTCTCGGGTCCCGGGCCCGCGGGTAGCGTGTTGAGTATCGGAGAGTTCATGTTCGAGTCCATGGATCAGTTGAGACGGAGCAGGCGGCGCGGCGTCATCAGGGAACGGATACCGCCCGTCCGTCCACGCGGCGATTTCCATTCGATCGTGCCGAGCACGGGGATGCCCAGCATGTCCTTGACGTCGCTGGCCGCACGCACCGGCCGGTTCAGCAGTTCCAGCAGCAGGGCCAGGCCGACGCCGAGGATGGTGCCGAGCAGGAACGCCACCAGCGTGTTCAGCAGCACACGCGGGCCCGACGGCTCGGTCGGCGGCACGGCCGGGTTCAGCAGCGAGATGTCCGATTGTTCGGACTGCGCTTCGATGCGCGTCTGCGAGAAGCGCTGCGACGCGGAATCGAAGGCGCGCTGGGCACTGTCGAGGTCTTTCAGCAGCACGCCCAGTTCGTCGCGGGCGCGGTTCATTTCCAGCACTTTCGCTTTCTGCTGGGCCACGGCTTCGCGCAGTTCCGCCTCGCGCTGGCGCAGCACCTGGGCATTCGCGCCGACGCTGCGCGACACGGTGCCGAGAGCGGCGTTCAGTTCGCCGCGGACTTTGTCGAGCTCGGCCTTGGCGGCCTGGTATTGCGGGTGGTTGCGGCCATAGCGCTGGGCCGTGTCGGCGAACTTGCCTTCGGCCTGGGCGACGTTGGACCGCATCGACTGGATCAGGGCGTTGTTGGCCACGTCGGGCGACGTCAGCGCCGAACCGGCGGCGGCCTGGCGCGAATTGCCTTCGATCGCGGCCGTCTGCGCGGCGACGAGCTGGGCCGACAATTCGTTCAGGCGCGCCAGTTCGACGTCCACGCGGTTGTTGTCGAGGCTGACGATGCCCTTCTCCTGCTGGTACTTGGACAGGCGGGCCTGCGCCGCTTCGAGGTTGTCGCGCAACTGCTTGGTCTGCTCGTTGAAGTACGCGGCCGTCTTCTTGGCCGGGTCGGTCTTGAGCTGGACGGTGATCTTCTGGTACTCGTCGGCGAACGCATTGGCCACCGCGGCCGCGAATTGCGGGTCGGCGCCCTTGAAACTGATCTCGACGACGGACGATTCGCGCGACGGCACGATCTCGAGTTTCTTCAGCAGCAGGTCGGCCAGCCAGTCGCGCACCGATCCCTTGCCGTCGTTCGCATCCCTGAACTGTTCGATGACGGCCGGGCTATTGGCCAGATGCAGCGCATCGACGACCCGCAGCGCCACGTTCTTGCTGCTGATGATGTCGATCTGGGTGGCCATATAGCCCGGCAGCAGCTGGCCGGGCATCGTCAGCCCGGTCAGCGGATCCACGCCTTTGTAGTTCAACAGAACGGATGCCGTTGCCTTGTACGTCTTGGCCTGGATCAGGCTGAACCCGAGGGCCAGCGCGACCGTGACCAAAAGAGTCGTCAGAATGATCTTCTTTCGTGCAAGCAAGATCAGCAGGAATTGGTGAACGTTCATGATGAACCTTTAAAACGGAGTGGAACAAAAACCCAGGACTGCGTTACCTAAAGCGAAAACTCAGCACACCACCAGCGTATCGGGGCCTTGAGAAACCGTAGCGAGCGGAAGCAGGGCTGGCCGAGAAGCGCAGCCGTACTTACGGTGCGGCCGGTCCGCCGACGCGGAGCATCGCAGGCCGGCTCTGCGACGGCGGCAGGTTTATCAAGATCCCCTCGGATCAGAACCAGGATTCCTTGACCGTGATGACGTCGTCCACCTGCACGAGGTCATCCGCCTTCGCATCGATCGTGTGCTGGGCACCGTTCGCATCGCGGCGCGTGATGCGCAATCCACGCTGGGTGCCACGCTGCGTCAGGCCGCCGCCGGCCGACAGGGCCTGCTGGACGGTCATCGCGCGCTCCAGGCGGAACGGTCCCGGACGCTGCACCTCGCCCGTGATGTAGGCACGCGGCGCACGCTCGACGAAGATGATGTCGCCGCCGGCGACTTCATAATCGCGGTTCAGCTCGCCCTTGCGCACCATGTCGACGACGTCGATGGTTTCGCGCGTGGTGACACCGTTGCGGGTGCGCACCAGGCTGACCATGTCGCCACCTTCCGGGCCGATGCCGCCGGCCAGGGCCAGCAGGTCGAGCACCTTGCGGGGACCGTCGACCGGATAGCGGCCCGGACGGTTGACCTGGCCCAGCACCGACACCTGCTGGCTTGCCAGCGTGGTGATCAGGAGGTTGACCTGGGCCTTCTTGAGGTAGCCGCCCTTCTCCAGCAGGTTGCCGATTTTCTTTTCCGCCTGTTGCGTCGTCAGGCCACCGACCTGCACTTCGCCCAGCAACGGGAAGGTCATGGTGCCGCTTTCCGAGACACGGGTTTCGACCGCGAGATCGGGGCTGCCGTAGACCGATGCCTTGACCACATCGCCCGGGCCGAGCAGGATTTCCGCCGCGCCCGCCATGCCGGCGCTGAGTGTCAGGACTGCCGCAATCATCCAGTGTACGAGTCGTTTCATGTTCACTCCTTCTTGTTCGTCAAATGATTCGATTTACTTCAGTCCGGCGACGCCGCGGTCGAGCGCTGCCTTGTCGGGTCCGGATGTGTTGTCGGCCGGTGTTGCGCTGTCCGCAGGGACGGCGGCCGGCGCGGGCGCCCCTGCGGAATCGGCGTTCGCCACCGCGCTGGGGGGCGCGGCCTTGGGATCGGGCATCATCGATTTGTTCAGGTACTCGATCTTGGCGCTGGAACGCAGGCGCTGCAGCTCGGCGGCGGCCAGTTCCTTGTTCTTCCGGTTCATGAGGAATTGTTCGATCTGGCTGGACGCCACCTGCAGGTTCACCGGCGCATCCTTGACGTCGGCGACGGAGATGAACATTGCGCGCGGACCTTCCTTGACGACGAAGAGCTGGCCCTTGGGCATGCCCAGCAGCTTGGACGACAACTGCGGCGGCACGTCGGCCGTCGAGCGCGTGACCTGGTTGCGGCCGTACTTGATCTTGTGCGCATCCAGCCACACCGCGACCTCTTCCAGCGACTTCGCGCTGTCGGCCGCGCTGCGCACCTCGGGTGTCAGGTCGTTGGCGGAGATCACGATCTCGTTCATGCTGAACTGCTTACGGTTGGAAAAGAATTCCGGATGCTTGTTGAAATAGTCCTCGACTTCCGCCTGTGTCGGCTTCGCCACGTTGCCGATGCGCTTCTGCAAGTAGGCCTGCGCGATGATCAGCGACTTTGCGCGGTCGATCGCCTGCATGACCTTGGGGTCGCGGTCGAGGTTTTCCTTCTCCGCCGCTTCCTGCAACAGCTGGCGGTCGATCAGCGCCTGCAGCAATTGCTTGCTGGCTGCATCCTGCTGGGTGGCCGAGACGCCGGCGCGCTGCAATTCCTCGTTGAGCTGGAGCACCGTGACCTCTTCCCCGTTCACGCTCGCCAGCGCCTGGCCGGGTTTCTTTTCCTTCGCCTTGTCGCCGCATGCGCTCAAGGTTGCCGCAACCAGGATCAGCGCGGCGCACAGCACGCGCTTGGGAGTCGTAGGGGAAGATGTCTTCATGATGGCAGCCACGTGGTTGTTGTTCAAGTTGGTTTCCTGATGGATGAAAACTGGTGGAACTCTTTTTATAGCCCGTTCATTCTGGGAGCCGCACGGCTCGGTATCTGTTCGTCAATTAACACTCTGCCGTATGGCCCCGGCCGCGGCGCTCATGCCGCGGCCCGTTTTTCCTGGGCTGCCATCAGGTCGACGAAGGCCGCGTACGCGCGCCGCAACCCTTCCGGCAACGGCGTGCGTGCCTGCCAGCCGAGGGATTTCAGCTTGGACACGTCGAGCAGCTTGCGCGGCGTACCGTCGGGCTTGGTGGTGTCGAAGCCGATGCGGCCGCGGTAGCCGACCGTCTCGCCGACGAGGCGCGCGAGGTCCGCGATCGTGACGTCTTCACCGGTGCCCACGTTGATGTGCGAATGCATCGGGTCGGTGTTGGCGGCATACGTGTCGTGGTCGAGATTCATCACGTAGACGCTGGCTTCCGCCATGTCGTCGACGTACAGGAATTCGCGCATGGGCTTGCCGCTGCCCCAGATGACGACTTCGGGCGCGCCGCTCACCTTGGCTTCGTGGAAGCGCCGCATCAGGGCCGGGATCACGTGGCTGTTTTCCGGGTGATAGTTGTCACCGGGGCCGTACAAATTCGTCGGCATCACGCTGCGGTAATCCGTGCCGTACTGGCGGTTATAGCTTTCGCACAACTTGATGCCGGCGATCTTCGCCATCGCATACGGTTCATTGGTCGGCTCCAGCATGCCGCTCATCAGATACTCTTCCTTGATGGGCTGCTGCGCGAGGCGCGGGTAGATGCACGACGACCCGAGGAACAACAGCTTGTTCACCCCGTTCCGCCACGCTTCGTGCACGACGTTCGCCTGCACCATCATGTTGTCGTAGATGAACTCGGCCGGATACGTGTTGTTCGCGTGGATGCCGCCGACCTTGGCGGCGGCCAGGTAGACCTGGTCGATGCGCTCGTTGCGGAAGAACTCGCGGACCTGGGCCTGATCGGTCAATTCCAGTTCCGCGTGGCTGCGCGTGACGATGTTCGTGTGGCCTTGCGCGCGCAGCACGCGCACGATGGCCGAACCGACCAGCCCGTTATGGCCGGCCACGTAGATGCGGGGTTGAGTATTCAACGTTCACTCCAATGAAATTGCAACGTTGTAGCCATGCGATGCCAGCAGCTTGTGGCGGCGCGCCGTCTCGAGGTCGTGCGCCACCATTTCCTGCACCATCGCCTCGAAAGACGTCCGCGGCTCCCAGCCCAGCCGGCGGCGTGCCTTGCCCGGATCGCCGAGCAGCGTCTCGACTTCCGTCGGACGGAAGAATTGCGGGTCGACGGCGACGATCGGTTGGCCCACCACGACGCCGGGCGCCTTGTCGCCGTGAATGGCGGCGATCACGCCGCGTTCGTGCACGCCCTCGCCCTGCCACGCGATCTCGATGCCCAGCTCGCGCGCGGCCACGTCGACGAAGTGGCGCACGGAATATTGGCGCCCCGTCGCGATCACGTAATCCTCGGGCGCGTCCTGTTGCAGCATGAGCCATTGCATCTCGACATAGTCGCGCGCGTGGCCCCAGTCGCGCAGCGCGTCGAGGTTGCCGAGAAACAGTTGGTGCTCCAAGCCCTGCGAAATGTTCGCGAGGCCGCGCGTGATCTTGCGCGTGACAAATGTCTCGCCGCGGCGCGGGGATTCGTGGTTGAACAGGATGCCGTTGCAGGCATACAAGCCATACGCTTCGCGGTAATTGACTGTGATCCAGTAGGCGTACAGCTTGGCCACGGCATACGGACTGCGCGGGTAGAACGGCGTCGTCTCGCGCTGCGGCGTTTCCTGCACGAGGCCGTACAGTTCCGAGGTCGATGCCTGGTAGAACCGCGTGGTCTTTTCCAGGCCGAGAAAGCGGATCGCTTCCAGCAGGCGCAAGGTGCCGAGGGCGTCGACGTCGGCCGTGTATTCCGGCGATTCGAACGACACGGCCACGTGGCTCATGGCCCCCAGGTTGTACACCTCGTCGGGCCTGACTTCGCACAGGATGCGGTTCAGGTTCGACGTATCGGACAGGTCGCCGTAATGCAGGTGGAAGTGGTTGTCTTCGACGTGCGGGTCCTGGTAGATGTGATCGATCCGCTCCGTGTTGAACAGCGAGGCGCGCCGCTTGATGCCGTGCACTTCGTAGCCTTTGGCGAGCAGCAATTCAGCGAGATAAGAACCGTCCTGCCCGGTGACACCCGTGATCAGCGCTTTTTTCATGTGCCTGCTTCCCCGGCGAAATGTTATGCAAAGTCAATAAAAAATTGCAATCTCATCAATTATTCTACGCAGCCCATCCGCCGCCGCAAGCGACGATCCGTTTGAATTTGCCTCTTTAAGTCGGCCCTAAGTGACCCCACATCAGAACGCGTTTTCGCGCGTCAGCACCACTTTGACCGTCTTGAGGATGATCCACAGGTCCAGCCACAGCGACCAGTTGCGCAGGTAGTCGAGGTCGTACTGGATACGCGCTTCCATCTTGTCCAGCGTGGCGGTTTCACCACGCAACCCGTTGACCTGCGCCCAACCGGTGATACCCGGTTTGACCTTATGGCGCAGCATGTATCCCTTGATCAGCTTGCGATATTGTTCGTTGTGCGCGACCGCGTGCGGACGCGGCCCGACGATGCTCATCCTGCCTTGCAGCACGTTGATAAACTGCGGCAATTCATCGAGCGACGTGCGGCGCAGGAAGCCGCCGATGGGCGTCACACGCTCGTCCCCCTGGCGCGCCTGCACGACGATATTGCCGTTCTCCATCACCTTCATCGAACGGAATTTGTAGACGATGATTTCTTCGCCATACAGGCCGTAGCGGCGCTGGCGGAAGATGACGGGACCGGGCGAACTCAACCGGACGGCCACGGCGATGGCCAGCATCAGCGGCGCCAGCAGCAGCAGGATGATGCACGACAGCACGATGTCGGAGGTTCGCTTGACCATGCTGTTCAGGCCCATGAACGGCGTCTCGCAGATCGCGATCACGGGCATGCCGCCGACGTTGTCGAAGCGTGCCTGCATCAGGTCGAAGATGTAGACGTCCGGCAGGAAATAGACGGACGCCGTGGTGTCCTGCAACTCGTCGATGAGCTTGCGGATGCGCGGCTGCGCCGAGATCGGCTGGCTGATGAAGATCATCTTGATGCCGTTGTTGCGCACGTACTGCGCCAGCTCGTCCGTCTTGCCCAGCATCGGGTGCGGCAGTTCGGCCGGCCGGCGCTCGCCGTCGCGGTCGTCGAAGAAGCCGCGCACCTGCATGAACAGGTTCGGATGGCGGTCGCAGATGCCGGCGAACTTGAGGCCCACGTCGTTGACGCCGACCACCACCACGGACCGCACTTCCCTCGTATTGCCGGGCCGGTTCGTCACGCGGGCGGCGATGTGGCTGCCCAGCAGGATCAGCGGGGTGGCGACGGCCCAGGCCAGCAGCACGCGCTGGTCGTAATAGTATTTGAGGCCGCTGGACGAGCCGAGGAACATCAGCACGGCCAGGGTCACGCACCAGCCGAACACGGTGTCGCGCGCATAGGCCCACATCCGGCCGCTGCGCCACGTGCGGTACGGATCGATGTGCTGGTACACGGCCGACGAAATGAAGAAGGCCAGCACCATCAGCACCAGCAGATACCCCGAAAACGGTTCATGGAACAGCAGCGCCGACAGGTACAGCGTGCCCATGATGATCAGCGGATCGAGGACGCGCTGAAAGAACGAGATCAGTGGTATGTCATTGACGGTCATAGACACATTTAGAACTGCGCATTGGCCGACAGCGTCACGCTGTTCGACTTGAAGCTGCCGGTGCCGAGCACGACCGACCCGCTGCGCGCCTGATGCGCAAGCCCGGCCGATACCTGCACGGTCGGCCGCGGCGCCCACGTCGCCGACAGGCTGCTCGTGCGGATGGAATCGCGGATATCGCCCAATCTGGCAAACGATTCGCGCGCGTTGTAGTTGCGCCGTTCGTAGACGGCGTCCGCATTCACCTTGATCTTGGCCGTCGCGTCCCACTGCGCGCCGACGCTGGCGCCCTTGTTCAGCGTATAGCTCACCACCGTGCTTTCCAGCGGCGCGAAGTCGCGCCAGACCGCGGCTTTATAGGTCATCTTGCCGCGCGGCTGGTAGGTGGCCTTGATCTTGCCGGCCACGCCGCTCGTCTTGCCCGTGCCGAAGGATGGCTGATCGCGCCGCGTGTAGCCGACGAGGGCATCGAAGGTCGTCGAGCCCGTGGCCAGCCACAGCACGCGCGCCTTCAGCTCGTCCTGCGTGAAATTGTCGTTGAGGAGGAACGGGCCCACGGGACGCGGGTATGGATACTTGCCCTTCACGCGGCGCGCCACGAGACCGACCGTGCTGCCGCTGCTCGGCAGATAATCGAGCTCGACCTCGCTCGCATCCTCCGTGCGGTTGTTGTAGCGTTGCGCGAACAGCTCGTAGTCGTATTTGTCGCGCTGGAAGCCCGTGCGCACGCGCCAGGACGAGTGGAAACGCCACGCGCCCTCCGCGAACTGGGTGCGGCTGCGGCGCAGGTTGCGCTCGTTGCTCTGGAAATCGGTGTACGGCGCCAGCACCTGTTCGTAGGTCGTGCCGACCCTGCCTTCGAGGTGGTTGCCGAGTTGCCAGAACCAGGTTGCCTGCAAGTCCTTGCCATCGTAATTGAGCTGTTTGAAGTGGTTGAAGTCGTACTTCGACAGCTTGGCCACGATGGAAATCCGTTGCCGGCTATAGGTTTTATCGAAAATCAGTCCGGCCTCCCGCTCCCACCACGAATCGGCACGGGTGCCGTCGAACGCGGCCTGGCCGTCCGGGATGCGCAGCAGGTTGTCGTCGTGGCCGTAGGCGACCCCGCCGTACACGTGGAGCGCATCGCTGGGACCGGCACCGGCCGGCAGCGCGAAGAGGGAGCACAGCAACAGGGCAAGAGGACGTACGCGGGATGTCAACATGGTTTTTATCTTCTTGAAGTTAGGCCGGACGGCTTACCAGTAAGACCAGTTTCCGGTTCGAACCACCCACACGCCAAGCAGGCCATTGGTCACGGCATGCGCCAGGATCGGCGACCACAAGTTGCGGTGACGCATGTACAGCAGGCTGTAGGCTGCGCCCGCAACGATCCCGGCAAGCCAGAGGTTATGTTCGAAGCCGAACAGCAGGACGGTAATGACGAAGCTTTTGATACTGAGTTGAGAGGGCGCAACCGACTCGAAATCAGGGGCGTCCACCCATCGCATCAGGAAAGAACGCCAAAACAATTCCTCCATGACGGGCACGACGAGCGCGGCGCCGGCGATGCGGATCGAGACCAGCAGCCAGTCGACGCGGCCGTCGACGCGCGGATCGTAACCGGACGGCGAACCGACGAGCATCCAGCCGGCGTCCAGGCTGATCCACAGGACGAGCACGACGATGCCCGTCGCCAGCGCGATCAGCGCGTGCAACGATCGGAGATGAAAACGGGAAAGTTCTTGATACCGGCGCCAGAACAGCGCCAGCAACAGGGCCACGAGGGCGATCTTGACGGGGTACAGCCAGCGCAGGGCGTCCTGCCGGACACCCAGGCGCTCGAGCACGTCGCCGATGACGATGAAGAACAGGTAAGCGGCGAAGGGCAGAATGCGGATCCAGGCCGCGCGGTTGAACATGGGAGCGTCGGCCGGGATGGCTGCCGTGGCGGGCACGGCGTAGCGGTCGTCATGCTCAGTCATGTTCCTCCATCAGCGGGCGCCTGGCCCGCGGCTAACGCATGGGCTAATCTCCCCGCGCGCGCGCTTCGAGGCGCTCCCAACGCTCCAGGGCGTCGAGCAGCAATTCCTCGATTTCCGCGAAACGTGCGTTCATGCGGCGCGCGTCGGCGGGATTGGTCTTGTAGAAGTCGGGCGCATTCAGCTGTGCCGTGATGGCCGACTGCTCGTCTTCAAGGCTGGCGATGAGCTGCGGCAGTTCTTCCAGCTCTCGCTGCTCCTTGTAACTCAACTTTACCTTCTTGCCGGATGCGTTCTGTGCGCTGGATGACATATCCTGTGCTTTCGCCGGCGCGGCTTTTTGTGCTGCCGCCGACGCGGCCGGTGCGGCGCTTTTCACGCGTTCCCAATCGCTGTAGCCGCCGACAAATTCCCGCCACGTTCCCTCCCCTTCGGACACGATGACTTGCGTGACGACATTGTCGAGGAACGTACGGTCGTGGCTGACGAGGAAGACCGTGCCGCTGTAATCCGTCAACAGTTCTTCCAGCAATTCCAGCGTGTCGATGTCGAGGTCGTTGGTAGGCTCGTCCAGCACGAGGCAGTTGGCCGGCTTGGCGAACAGGCGCGCCAGCAGCAGGCGGTTGCGCTCGCCGCCCGACAGCGATTTCACGGGCGAACGCGCGCGCTCCGGCGCGAACAGGAAGTCGCCCAGATAGCTCATCACGTGCTTGCGCTGGCCGTTGATCTCGACCCAGTCGCTGCCTGGCGCAATCGTGTCGGCCAGCGTCGCTTCCTCGTTCAGCTGCGCGCGCATCTGGTCGAAATAGGCGACGTTCAGGCGCGTGCCCAGCTTGACGTTGCCGCTGTCCACCGTCTCTTCGCCGAGGATGATCTTCAGCAGCGTCGTCTTGCCGGCCCCGTTCGGGCCGATGAGGCCGACCTTGTCGCCGCGCATGATCGTGCCCGTAAAATCCTTGACGATCACCTTGTCGCCATAGCTCTTCGAGATGTTTTCCAGCTCCGCAACGATCTTGCCGGAACGCTCGCCGGTCGCGACATCGATGCGCACCTGGCCTTGCTGGTCGCGGCGCGCGGCGCGCTGCAGGCGCAAGTCTTCCAGGCGGCGCACGCGGCCTTCGTTGCGGGTGCGGCGCGCTTCCACGCCCTTGCGGATCCACACTTCTTCCTGTGCAAGCACCTTGTCGAACTTGGCGTTCTCCACTTCTTCGATCGCGAGCAGTTCGCGCTTGCGCTCCTGGTATTTGCTGAAGTTGCCGGGGAACGAGAGCAGACGCCCGCGGTCCAGTTCGACGATGCGCGTCGCGACGTTGTCGAGGAAGCGGCGGTCGTGGGTGATGAACAGCACGGAGCCGCGGAATTCGCGCAGCAGGCCTTCGAGCCACTGGATCGACGTGAAGTCCAGGTGGTTCGTCGGTTCGTCCAGCAGCAGCACGTCCGGACCGGACACGAGCGCGACGGCCAGCGCCACCCGCTTCTGCATACCGCCCGACAAGGTGCCCATCTTCGCCTCGCCGGCCAGGCCCAGGCGGTCCAGCGTCGTCTCGACCTTGTTGCCGAGGTTCCAGGCATCCGTCGCATCGAGCTTGGCCTGCAGATCGTGCATGCGGTCCATGATCGCGTCGTCATTGCCCTGGCCAAATTGCCCCGTCAGCGACTCGTACTCGGCCAGCATCGCCTGCTGGTCGCCCATGCCGGCGGCGACGGCGTCGAACACGGTCATGTCCGGGTCGAACACGGGCTCCTGCTCGACGTACGCGATCTTGACGTTCTGTTGCATCACGAGCAGGCCGTCGTCCAGTTTCGAGCGGCCGGAAATGATTTTCAGCAGCGAGGATTTACCCGTGCCGTTGCGGCCGATGAGTCCGACGCGCTCGCCGGCTTCCAGCGAAAAATCGGCATGATCGAGCAGCGCGACGTGGCCGAATGCCAGTTGCGCGGAAGAGAGGGAAATGACAGCCATGGTGTAAGCGGCCGCGACGACGATCGGTGCGCGGACATCAGTAAAAGTGTGAGAAAGCAGGCATTGTACCGAAGGGGGATCGGTCGGTACGAAGTGTGGTGGTGTCGCCAGCAGGAATCGAACCTGCATCTAAGTCTTAGGAGGACCTTGTACTATCCATTGTACTATGGCG
Source organism: Massilia putida (assembly GCF_001941825.1). Classification (NCBI taxonomy): domain Bacteria; kingdom Pseudomonadati; phylum Pseudomonadota; class Betaproteobacteria; order Burkholderiales; family Oxalobacteraceae; genus Massilia; species Massilia putida. Next base: position 5,829,368 of record NZ_CP019038.1, on the reverse strand, counting down.
ACACGCTGCCGATGGCAGTCGACTATTGTACTCGACCCACGTCCCTCCCACAATGTGCGCCCGGCAGGTACCCCGCCCGGGCCGCCGCGTTCCCGTCCCGCGATGTACCGGGCGGCATCCGATGGCCGTCGTCGTCAACTGCATCGATTCGCGCACGTCGCCGGAAATCATCTTCGATGCCGGCTTGGGCGATCTGCTGACGGTGCGCATCGCGGGCAATGTGATCAGCCGCGAGATCATCGGCGGCCTGGAGATCGCCCATAAGCTTGACGAACAAACCTATCCCGTTGGGTGGGCATTTGAGGCCGGGGGCCTCGATTGAAACGTGCCCACGCGTGACGTATGCCATGCGCGAAGGCCGCGCGTGGGCACGGGGCCGCCCACCCCACGTCGACGTAAACGGCGGTCAGGCGGCTTCGGCGCCCGTTTCCGTACCGACGCCCAGCGCCAGCATGTTACCGACCTTGTCCACGAGCGCATTCATGGCGAACGGCTTGGTCAGGATCTCCATCTGCGCCGGCAGCTTTTCGTTTTTCATGACGGTGCTTTCCGCGTAACCCGTCACCATCAGCACGGGCAGCTGGGGCCATTGCACGCGCACGTGGTCGGCCAGCTGGCGGCCGTTCATGCCGTTGGGCAGTCCGACGTCCGTCACGAGCATGTCCGGCCGCGTGTCCTGCAGCAGGCGCAGCGCCTGCGGGGCGTCGCAGGCGACGAGCACCGTGTAGCCCTGCAATTCCAGCACCTCGCTCATCACGGCGCGGATGTCGGCCTCGTCGTCGACGACCATCACGACGCCCTTGCGACTGCCGGCTTGCAGCGGCGGTTCCACGTCCGCGGGTTCCGCCGCCGGCGTCTCCACGAGGTGGCGCGGCAGCAGCAGGCGCACTTCCGTGCCCTGCCCGGGCCGCGATTCGATGCGCACGTTGCCGCCCGACTGGTGCGCGAAGCCGTACACCATCGACAGGCCCAGGCCCGTACCCTGCCCCATCGGTTTGGTCGTGAAGAACGGGTCGAACGCGCGCGCCACCACGTCCGGCGCCATGCCGGCCCCGTTGTCGCGCACGCTCACCTGCACGTATTCGCCGGGCCGCAGGTCGCCGTGGCGGCGCGCCTGGGCGGGCGTGAGCGTCACGTTCTCCGTCTCGATGATGAGCAGGCCGCCTTCCGGCATGGCGTCGCGCGCATTGTTCGCGAGATTCAATAAGGCGGACTCGAGCTGGTTCGGATCGCACAGCGTCATCCACAATGCGGCCGCGAGACGGGTGCGCACGCCGATCGCCGGACCGGCCGCGCGTTCGATCAGGTCCGTCATCGACATCACGAGCGCGTTGACGCTGGTCGGCTTCGGGTCGAGCGCCTGGCGGCGCGAGAACGCGAGCAGGCGGTGCGTGAGCGCGGCCGCGCGCTGCGTCACGCCGAGGGCGGCGTCGATGCGCGTCGGCAGGTCGCCCGTCTGCCCCATGCGCAGGCGCAGCTTCATGAGTTCCAAATGGCCCGTCACGCCCGCCAGCATATTGTTGAAATCGTGCGCGAGACCGCCCGTCAGCTGGCCCACGGCTTCCATCTTCTGCGACTGGCGCAGCGCTTCCTCGGCCTGGCGCAGCGCGTCGGCCTGGTGCTTTTCCGCCGTGATGTCGCGCGCGACGCCGTACAGCAGTTCGCCTTCCGGGGAGATCGTCCAGGACACCCAGCGGTAGGAGCCGTCCTTGTGCCGGATCCTTATTTCGTAGCCGACGAGCGGCGTGCCGGCGGCCAGCAGTTGCGTCTTCGCCAGCACGTCGTCCTGGTCTTCCCAATACACCATCTCCATGAACGGACGCGTCGTCGCTTCCTCGGCAGTCCAGCCGAAGGACGCGGTGAACGCCGGGTTCACGGAGAGGAAGCGTCCCGTCGCCAGCGAGGCCGAGCACATCACGTCGGGCGAGATGCGCCACAGCCGTTCGCGGTCGCTCGCGTGCGGCGCGACCTGGTGCGCCAGCGCCTCGTTCAGGCGGCGCAGCGTGTCTTCCTTCTGGCGCAGCTTAGCTAGCGCGCGCATCTTGTCCGTCGTCTCGAGGACCGTGCACAGGATGCCGCCGACGGTGCCGTCGTCGTCGCGCACGGGACTGTACGAGAACGTGAACCAGCGCTGCGCGACCTGCACGTCCTCGTGGTACGTGGCTTCGCCGGCATAGGCCTTCATGGCGATCGGTCCGACGGTGTCCCACGCTTCCGACCAGACCGCGCGGAACGGCAGGCCCAGCGCGGCCTTGTCGCCGAGCAGCGGCGTGTAGGCGTCGTTGTGGAAACTGATCAGCTCGGCGCCCCAGCACAGCAACGAGGGGAACCGCGAATTCAGCGTCAGGCCCAGTGCCGTGCGCAGCGCGGCCGGCCAACCCTCGATGGGGCCGAGCTTCGTCGCGCGCCAGTCATGGCCGGCGATGCGCGCGGCCATCTGGCCGCCGCCGGTAAGAAAAGTCAGGCTGGGGGAAACCGTGGTCTTCATAGTCATCGCTCATGCAATCCCTGGTCAATGCTCCATCCCGACAGTCTGCGCTGCCGTGCAAAGTCGACTATTTTAATGACAAGCTCACGACGGACGGCGCGCGCTTGGCGCGGTCCGTACGGGCAAAAAGGACGCCCGTAAAGTTGCCGTTCTGCCTGGGATTTGCTGCATGCCGGCCACGGCAAAGGATCAGTATGCCGGATTCCGTCACCGTGTGGTGGGTAGATTTACAACATTTTTATGACAATTTTTCTCTATTTCCAATAGGAAAAAAGTCACATGGCGAGATGCCTGGTGGCATCGGTCTGACGCAGGACGGCACGGTGCGCCGCCTCCAGTTCGCGCGCGAGACCGGCGTCGTCCGGGGCCGAGCGCAAGGCGTCGAAGCCGGCCGCGGCGCCGTGCAGGCCGAGCGTGCGGCAGCCCTCGCACAGGCGCGCGAGATAGGCGCGTGCGACATCGATCTGGCTGGTCGCCAGCAGCGCGGCGAGATCCGTGCCGGCGCTGACCAGCTGGCGCTGCAGGCCGCCGAGGTACAGCAGCAAGCGCGTGGCGTCGATGCCGAGGCGGCGCAGCGTGGCTGCGGGCTGTTCGTCGGCCGCGCGCATCAACGGGGTCAGGTGCATGCCGACACGCGCGCTGTCGAAGGGCTTGACGATGTAGCCGGCCGCGCCGAGATTCAGCGCCTGCTCCATCGTCGCGCTGTCGGCGGCGGCCGAGACGAGGACGAACGGCAGGCCGGCGAAGCGTGCGTCGGCCTTCACGCGGGCCAGCAGCTCCATGCCGGACACGCGCGGCATGCGCAGGTCGCAGAACACGATCGTCGGGTCCGCGCCGCCGTCCAGCTGGTTCCAGGCGTCGGCGCCGTCTTCCGCTTCCAGCACATCGAACACGCCGCTGGCCGCGCTGTCGATCATGTGCATCAGCATCATGCGCGACACCACGTCATCGTCGACAATCAATACCTTCATCCCTGCCCCATGTGTCGCAATTGTTAAATGGAAATTATACAGATATCCAGGGTGCGCACGATTCAAGCAGTTTCGGCCTCGAAGCGGGCCAGCAGGTCCAACAGGCGCGGCAGGCCGGCGCGCACGGCGTCGAGCTGGCCCGTGTCGGCCAGGCCCTCGAGTTCCGCGCAGACCTCGCGCAGCCGCGACTCGTCCAGGTAGCCGGCGCTGCCCTTCAGGCCGTGCAGGACGCGCCCGGCCGTGTCGCGGTCGCCCTGCTCCAGGGCGGTATCCAGCTCGGCGCGGCGGCGCGGCAGGTCGGCGAGGAAGGCGCTGCGCAGCCGTTCCTTGAAGTCGCCCGCGCGCCGGCCGGCGTTCTGCGCCGCCGCGGCCTGCTCCGCGTGTCCGGTCTGCACGTCGAACATGGCATCCAGTTCGGCCGTCGACGGCGTGCGCGCGGCCGGCTCCGGCATCGGCGCGAGTTCGATGCCGCGCTGCAGCTGGCGCTCGATGGCGCGCGTGATGTGGTAGTGCAGCTGGGCGTCGTCGATCGGCTTGGTGATGAAGGCATCCATGCCGCACGCCAGGTAGCGCGAGCGGTCTTCCTCGCTGACGTTGGCGGTGAGCGCGACGATCATCAGGTGCTGGTCGAGCACGGGCGACTCGATCGGGCCGCCGGCGCGGATCAGGCGCGTGGCCGTCGCGCCGTCCATCTCGGGCATGCGGCCGTCCATCAGGATCAGGTCGTAGCGCGTGCGCGCGCAGGCCATCACGGCCAGCAGGCCGTTCTCGACCACGTCGACCTGGTGGCCCAGTTCTTCCAGCATCATGCGCACGATGATCTGGTTGGTCGGATAGTCTTCCGCGCACAGCACGCGCAGGCGGTGCGTGTGCGGCGCGCGCGGCTGGTCGACGACGACCGGGGGCTCGACGCCGTCCGCCAGCGGCAGCACGAAGCTGAACGTGGAACCGACGCCCGGCGTGCTCGCCACGCCGATCGTGCCGCCCATCAGCTCGACGAGCTGGCGGCAGATCGCCAGGCCCAGGCCCGTGCCGCCGTAGCGGCGCGTCGTCGTCGCGTCGGCCTGTTCGAATTTCTGGAACAGGCGCGGCAAGGCCTCCGGCGCGATGCCGATACCCGTGTCTTGCACCGAAAAGCGGATCATGTTGCGCCCCGCGCGGTCGTACTGGTCTTCGGGACGGCGCTCGACGCGCACGGTGACGGACCCGCTTTCCGTGAACTTGAAGGCGTTGCCGACGAGGTTCACGAGCACCTGGCGCAGCCGCGTCGGGTCGCCCACGACGAAGCGCGGCAGGTCCGGAGCGAGCTGCACGCCGAAGCCCACGCTGTGAGCGCCGGCCTGCTCCTCGAACAGGGTGGCCACGTTCCCGATGTTCTCGTCGAGGACGAAGTCGATGTTCTCGATGGTCAGCTTGCCCGCCTCGATCTTGGAAAAGTCGAGCAGGTCGTTGATGATCGCCAGCAGCGATTGCGCATTGGCCTGGCCGCGCAGGATCTGTTCGCGCGTCGACTCGCGCAAGGCCGTGTCGCGCAGCGCGAACCCGAGCATGCCGATCACGCCGGCCAGCGGCGTGCGCATTTCGTGGCTCATATTGGCCAGGAATTCGGACTTCTGGCGCGTAGCGTCTTCCGCGCGCTGCTTGGCCTGGTACAGCCGCTCCTCGTTTTCCTGCAGCGCGTCGTTGGCGAGCGCCAGCTCGTTCGTGCGGCGCCGCACCTGCCGTTCCTGTTCACGCAGTTCTTCCGTCTGGCGTTCGAGCAGGCGGTTCTGCTGCTCGATGCGTTCCGTGCGCGCGCTGACCTGCTGTTCCAGCATGGCCTTCTGGCGGCGCAGGACGTCCACGCGGATGCGGTAGGCGCCGTAGCCGCAGCCGATCACGACCAGCGCGCACAAGGTGCGGAACCACCACGTCTTCCAGTACGGCGGCAGGACCGTTATCTCCAGCGTGGCGGCCGCATCGCTCCAGACGCCGTCCTTGTTCGCGGCCCGCACCTGGAAGGTATACGTCCCTGGATCGAGGTTCGTGTAGGTGGCGAAGCGCTTGCCGGCGTCGACGCCGATCCAGTCCTGGTCGAAGCCGACCAGGCGGTAGGCGAAGCGGTTGCGGCTCGGCGCGGCGAAGTGCAGCGCCGAGAATTCCAGCGAGAACACGGAATCCTGCGGCGTGAGCGTGATGCCGGACAGGCGTTCGATGGGCCCCGGCAGCATGCCCGGGTGAACGTCCTGCCACGGCTGGCCGAAGATCTGCAGGCCCGTGATGACGGCGCGCGGCGCGATCAGGTTGTCGTGCAGCGCACGCGGATTGAACGCCGTGATGCCGTTGTTGCCCCCGAAGTAAAGCGTGCCGTCGGCCACGCGCAGCGCGGACGCGTCGAAGTAGGCGCCTTCGATCGTGCCGTCCGTCGCGTTGTAGTTGCGCCAGGCGCCGCTGGCCGGATCGAGCCGGTGCAGGCCGCTTGAACTCGACACCCAGATGAAGCCGTCGAGGTCTTCCTGCATCGCGGCCACGACGTCGTCGGCCATGCCGTCGCGCACGGTGTAGCGCTGGAAGCGCGGCGTGCCGTCGGCGCCGATCACCATGCGGTTCAGGCCCACGGCCGTGCCGACCCACAGGTCGCCCTTGCGATCCTCCAGCAGATAGTGCACCTCATCGTGCGAGATGCTGGTCGGATCGTCCGGGTCGTGGCGGAAGTGGCGGAACTTGCCGGTCGCGCGGTCGAGCAGGTCGAGGCCGTCGAACGTGCCGATCCAGAAGCGGCCATGGCGGTCTTCCAGCATCGGGCGCACGATGTTGTCGGCCAGGCTCGCGCCCACGACCGGATCGTGCTGGTACGTGGTCTGCTTGCCGTCGGGGGCGATGCGGTGCAGGCCGCCGCGGCTCGCGGCCCACACCGTGCCGTCGCGCGTGACGTGCACGTTGCGCACATAGTTCGCGTCGACGTCGTCCGCGGACAGCGTCTGGCGCGTCATCTTCCCCGTTTTCGGCTCGAAGCGCGCCAGGCCGTTGCGCGTGCCGATCCACACGATGCCGTCGCGGCCGAGCGCCACCGACGTCGCCATCGCGTCGCCGGAGAGCCCCGCCTCGACGGGCGCGAGGCGCCACGCGCGGTCCGCGCCCGTTCCCGGATCGAACAGGTGCAGGCCGCCGTTCGTCGCGAGCCACAGCTTGCCACCGCCTTCGCCGACGATGCCCCGCACCTTGTTGTCTTCCAGCGAAATCGGCGTGTCGTCGCCGCGCACGATGCGCGCGAAGCCGCCGCTCCCCATGTCCGCGCGCGACACGCCGCCATACCACGTGCCGACCCAGAACGTGCCCACGCGGTCGCCGTACATCGCCGTGACCTGGTTGTCGCCCAGGCTGTAGCTGTCGGTGATGCGGTGCGGATGCCGTTCGAACTTGTCCTGCGCGGGCAGCCAGCGGTACAGGCCGCGGTCGTGCGAACCGACCCACACCTGGCGTTCGGCATCCTCGTACAACACGCTGATCTCGCCGGGCGGCATGCCGTCGTCGATGCCGAACGTGCGCACGTCGCCCTTCTGGCCGAGCGGCAGGCGTTCCAGGCCGCCCATGCTGCCGACCCACAGGCCCTGCCCTGCATCGACCATCAGCGCCTGCACGAAGTCGTACTTGCCGCCGCGCGGCGACGGGTGGTGGCGGAAATGCATGCGCTCCGGATCGAGGCTGTCCAGGCCCGCCGAGGTGCCGATCCACAGGTGGCCGTCGCGCCCGCGCGCGAGGGCCGTCAGCTTGTCCGACGCGAGGCTGTTCGGCACGCCCGGCACGTGATGCCACGTGTCGAACCGGCCGCTGGCGATGTCGAAGTGCTGCAAGCCGTCCGCCGTCGCCAACCACAGGCCGTCCTTGCCGTCATCGAGGATGGCGCGGATGTGGCGGTTGCCGTTGCCCCGCTTGGCCGGTTCGTCCGGCAGGAAGTGACTGAACGTGCCGGTGGCGGGTTCGTAGCGATCGAGGCCGCCGTCCGTGCCGATCCACAGCCGGCCCTTGCGGTCGACGTACAGCACGCGCACCCAGTTGTTGGCGAGCGTTTTCGGGTCGCCGACGACGTTGCGGAAATTCGTGAAGCGGTAGCCGTCGTAGCGCGACAGGCCGGACTGCGTGCCGAACCACATGAAGCCGTCCGGATCCTGGACGATGGACAGCACGGATTCCTGCGCCAGGCCGTCGTCCACGGACAGGTGCTCGAAGCGCAGGGTCGGCGTCGGCGCGGCCTGGGCGCATCCCAGCCACAACAACGTCCACGAAAGCACCAGCAGCGCAAGTAGAGAGAACAGCCGTCGTCTCATGCTTCGAAAAACTCCAGTACATCGTGGCGCCGGGCATAGGTGTCGCGCTGGCCCAATGCCATCAGTTCGCGCGTGTAGCCGCCCTCGAACAGCAGATAGGACGCGAGCGCCGCGCCGCGCGTCTCGGTCGCGCCGATCCCGCCGAGCAAGGTGCGCACGGGCACCGGCAGGCTGGCCGCGTGGCGCGCCGCGATGTCGTCCAGGCGTTCCGACGGCACGATGGCGAGCAGTTCGATGCGGCGCAGCGGCGTCTTGGCGAGCAGCTCGTCCGGCACCATGGCCAGCGTCGCGTTGACGCGCTGCAGGCGCTCGATGTCCATCGCGAGGCCGTCGAGGAAGATCGACGACAGCGCGTGCCCGGCGATCTGCGCCACGCTCGGATAACGCACGCGTGCCGGCAGGTGGTTCACGGTCTCGTTCATGCGTCCCGCCCCCACGACGAGCACGCGGTGCGCGCCCAGGTGGATCGCGGGCGCGATCGGCGCCAGCTGGCGCATCGAGCCGTCGCCGCAGAATTCCATGTGGCCGTCCAGGTACAAAGGCACGGCCGGGAAGATGAACGGCAGCGCGCTCGACGCGAGCAGGTGATCGACGCCGATCTGCCCCGCGAGGGCCACGCGCTGGTGGCGCTTCCACGGCGCGATCTCGCGTTCGCTCTGGTAGAACGTGACGTGCTGGCCGCCGCTGTACGACGACGCGGTGACGGCCAGCGCCTCCAGGCACCCGCTGGCCAGCGCCGCGTCCAGGCGCGGCAGGTCGAGCATGCGGTGCAGGAGGCCGACGAGCGGCGTGTTGTCGAGCAGCGAAGTCGGTGGCGCCGCATGCCACTGGCGCAGCATCCAGCCGAACGACAGCAACGACAGCCAGCGCGCCCCGGAGCGCAGCACGCCGATCGAATCGGCGCGATAGACCTGCGCCACGTTGATGCCCTCCCACACGTGCGCCAGGTGGCCGACGGCGTCGCCGAAATCGTCCGCGCGGCAGGCCAGCGCGGCGGCGTTCAGCGCCCCGGCCGACGTGCCGCAGATGATCTCGAACGGGTTGCGCGCGGCGGGCCAGCCCGCCTCCCCCAGGATGCGGGAGATTGCTTGCATCACCCCAGCCTGGTAAGCCGCGCGCGCGCCGCCTCCGCTGAGGATTAACCCCGTTTTACGTTCAATGTCCACACGGCAAGATTAGCAAAGTCTGCCGGGCTTGCGTTGAATAAATAGCTTCTCGACAAATACTTCATTGATAGTTCGTTGTATTCGAGGCGTAGGATGGGCACGCGCGGGGTATGCGGCGTGCCGGCGTCACGCATGGGCACGTGTCATTTGAGGCCCCGGCCTCGAATGCCCACCTACTCGCCTTTTGCCATGCCTTCGCGGCGGGGATCGGCACCGCCGAACCACAGCGGTACGCCATGGATGTCCATCCGTGCAATCCCCTGCAGGCCGGAGGTCTGGTCGAACACGCGCACCGTGTGCCCGCGCGCCTTGAGCGCCTCGATTTCGGAAGCCGGGAAGCGTCCCGTCTCCAGCTCGGTCGGGCCGTTGCGGCTGCCGAAGTTGGGCAGGGAGATCGCCTGCTGCATGTCGAGTCCCCAGTCGAGCGTGCCGACGAGGACCTTCGCCACATAGTTGATGATGAGGGGGCCGCCCGGCGAGCCGACGGCTTCCACGAATTTACCGGTCTTCTTGTCGAACACGATCGTCGGGCTCATCGCGCTGCGCGGGCGCTTGCCCGGTTCGACGCGGTTGGCGACCGGACCGCTGGCGTCGCGCGAATCGAACGAAAAGTCCGTCAGCTGATTGTTGAGGATGAAGCCGTCGACCATCTGGCGCGATCCGAACGCGTCCTCGACGCTCGTCGTCATCGACAGGCCGGCGCCGTACGGATCGACGGCGACGATGTGCGACGTCGAATGCGCCTCGATCGAATTGTCCAGGCCCCAGTTCCACGCCATCTCGACACCCGGCGGACGGCCCGCTTCCGCCTTGCCCATCGAACGCTCCTTGACCAGGCCCGCGCGCTGCGTCAGATACCCTTTGTCGAGCAGCGCGGAGATGCCGCGGCCGGGCAGCGGGACGAAATCGGTGTCGGCGGCGTAGCGGTCGCGGTCCGCGTACGCGAGGCGGCCCACTTCCGAGAACAGGTGCACGGCCTCCGTGCCCGGGATGCCGTTGGTCGGCGCCAGCGCTTTCATGTCGCGTGTCTCGAACATGCCGAGCATCTGCGCCACGGCGATGCCCCCCGACGACGGCGGCGGCATGCCGCACACGGTGTAGGCGCGGTAGTCGTTGCAGACGGGCTCGCGCAGCTTCGGCTGGTACGCGGCGATGTCGGCGGCGCTCAAGAGGCCCGGATTGGTCGGATGGCTCTTGACCTTCGCTTCGATGTCGCGTGCGATCCGGCCCGTATAAAACACCTCGGCGCCGCCGTCCGCGAGTTCGTGCAGCGTGCGCGCCAGCGCGGGATTCTTGAGGATGTGGCCGACGGGCCAGGGGTTGCCGTCCGGCGCATAGAAATAGGCGCGCGCCGTCGGATCGTTGCGGATGTAGCGGTCCTCGGCGAGCAGGCTGTGCAGGCGCGGGCTGACGGCGAAGCCCTGTTCCGACAGGCGGATCGCCGGCTGGAACAAGGCCTTCCACGGCAGCTTGCCATGCTGGCGGTGCGCCAGCGCGAGCATGCGCAGCACGCCCGGCGCGCCCGTCGAGCGGCCGCCGACAATACCCTCGGTGCGCGACATCGGCGTGCCGTCCGGATGCTGGAACAGATGCTCGTCCGCCTTCGACGGCGCCGTCTCGCGGCCGTCATAGGCCTGCACCTTCTTGCCGTCGTAATACATCAGGAACGCGCCGCCGCCGATGCCGGACGATTGCGGCTCGACGAGCGTGAGCGCCAGCTGCGTCGCGATCGCCGCGTCGATTGCCGTCCCGCCCTGCTTCAGCATCTCGTAGCCCGCCTCGACGGCCAGCGGATTGGCGGCCGCCACCATGTATTTGCGGGCGGTCCAGCCAGCCTTCTCGGTGTAGTCGCTGGCGGCCTCCGGGGCCCGCTGCAGGGACGACGCGTCCTGGGCGAACGCGACGATGGGGTTGAGGGCGGCGGTAAACACACCGCCCAGGGCAAGGGCGAGCAACTTCGACTTCATACGACTCTCCGAAAATAACAAACGCGCGGCAGCCGGCCGCGCGCCTGAAGACAAACGCGGGGCAGCCGGCCGCGCGCCCGAAGACAAACGCGCGGCAACAGACCGCGCGCCCGAAGACGAACGCGGGGCAGCAGCCCGCGCGTCAGAAACCTGAAGCATCGTACCCGAAATTGCTTAACCGCTCACCTTGCTTATTTCGGCTGCATACGGATCGCGCCATCCAGGCGGATCGTCTCGCCGTTCAGCATGACGTTTTCGATGATGGTCTTGGCCAGGTGCGCGTACTCGCGCGGCATGCCGAGGCGCGGCGGGAACGGCACCATCTTGCCCAGCGAATCGCGCACTTCCTGCGGCATGCCCATCAGCATGGGCGTCTCGAAGATGCCCGGCGCGATCGTCATCACGCGGATGCCGCTGCGCGACAGGTCGCGTGCCATCGGCAAGGTCATGCCCGCCACGCCCGCCTTCGACGCGCCGTAGGCGGCCTGGCCGATCTGGCCGTCGAACGCGGCGACGGACGCCGTGTTGATGATCACGCCGCGCTCGCCGTGCTCCAGCGCGTCTTCCTTGCCCATCGCATCCGCGGCCAGGCGGCACATATTGAAAGTGCCGACGAGGTTGATGTTGATGGCGCGCTGGAAGGCGTCCAGCGGGTGCGGGCCGTCCTTGCCGACCGTCTTGATGGCCGGCGCGACGCCGGCGCAGTTGACGAGGCCGCGCAGGCTGCCCAGTTCGAGCGCCGCGGCGACGACGGCCTGGCCGTCCGCCTCCGACGTCACGTCGCACTTCACGAACCTTGCCGCGCTGCCCAGTTCGGCGGCAAGCGCCGCGCCCGCTTCCTGCTGGACGTCGGCCAGCACGACCTTGCCGCCCGCCTCGACGATGGCGCGCGCCGTGGCCGCACCCAGGCCCGAAGCGCCGCCCGTCACGATGAACACATTATTCTGGATTTGCATTTGTCTCCCCTTCGCTGGTCTGGTGGATATTGCCTTGCCGTTTACGTAAACGTCAACCAGCGGATTTTAGCGGGCTTTCGGCGGAAACGCCATGCGGGCACATCAAAAACACTGGACGGTGGTCCCGGTCCGGGCGCACGCGCGGCCGCCGCTGCCGACGCCCGCATTGCCGCTGCCGTTGAACGTATTGCCGGCCGCGTCCGTGCAGACGATGCCCTGGCAGGCGCGGATGACGCTGGAGCTGGGCACCGTCGGCTGGGGCGCCGGCAGCGGAGGCGGGATCGGCACGGCGGCCGTTGCCGGCGGCGTCTCGCCGGCGCGCAGCGGACGCGGCGCCATCGGCCCCTCCCCCTGCCAAGCCTGGTGGCGGCGCGCGGCGCGGCGGCGCAGCTCTTCGCGCCGCTTGTCGGTTAGTTGCTTTTCCGGCTGCCGCGCCTGTTGCGGCGGGGTCTGGCGGGCCAGCGTGTCGGTCTCGTCGCGGACCTCGGCCGGGTCCTTGCGGACCGCATCGCCGTTCTGCTGGCCGCGCGGATTCAAGACCGGGCCGTAGCTCAGCGCAGGCCTGCCGGCGGCCGCATCGGACTGCGCGGCGCGCGCCGGCTGCGCCGTGCCCGCCTCGTCGGCCACGGTGGCGTCGCGGTTCGCCTGGTCCGTGCGTTGGGTCTGGCGCTGCGTGGCTGCATCCTGCGCGCGCGTCTGCGCCATGCAGGGCCAGGCCAGCACGATGCAAGCGGCCAGCGCGGCCGCCGGTAAATATCGTCCCATGATCGTCGCTCCTTGTCGTTCCATTATCGGCCGCGCCGCGTCCGCCCGGCGCGCCGCTGTGCATCAAGCCGGCGTCAGGTGCGCGTCAGTTTCCTCCGCCACGCTGTTAAGCTGCCAAGGTGCATGTTTTTCACACAAAAAAACGACGATAGGAGACGCCATGCAGACGATGCAGGAGATGTACCGCGCCAAACGCGGCAGTGCCTTCGATGCCCTCAACCACGTGCGCGACGGCGACATGATCGTCGTGCCGACCGGTGTCGGCGAACCGCCCACCCTGCTGCACGCCTTGTCGGACGAATGCCGGGGCTTTCACGACGTCCAGGTGGCGCAGATCCTCGCCATGCGCAAGTACGGCTATTTCGCCCAAGAATGCCGGCCGCACGTACGCCATGCGGCTCTGTTCTTCGGCGGCGCGTCGCGCGCCGGCGGCCAGGGCGGCTGGTGCGATTTCATCCCGAATTACTTTTCCGAAATCCCGACGCTGATCGAACGGGGCCTGATGCCGGCCGACGTCGTGTTCGCGATGGCCTCGCCGATGAGCACCTCCGGCCACTTCGCCCTCAGCCTCGGCACCGACTACACGATGGCCGCCGTGGCGAAGGCGCGCGCCGTCATCTTGGAAGTGAATCCGCACGTGCCGTTCACGCACGGCCAGTGCCATGTGCACATTTCTCAGGTCACGGCGCTGGTCGAAAGCGAAGACCCGATCATGGAAGTGGGCCTGCCGCACATCGGCCCTGTGCAGGAGGCGATCGGCCGTCTCGTCGCGGAGCACATCGAGGACGGTTCCACCTTGCAGATCGGCTACGGCGGCATTCCGGACGCCGTCGTCATGCAGCTGACCGACAAGCACGATCTCGGCATCCACACGGAGATGATCGGCGACGGCATCTTGAAACTCGTGGAAGCCGGCGCCGTCACGAACCGCAGGAAGACGCTCATGCCGGGCAAGATGGTGGCGACGTTCGCGCTCGGTTCGCGCCGTCTGTACGACTTCATGCACCACAATCCGATGCTGGAGATGCATCCGTCGAATTTCACCAACGACCCGTACATCGCGGGGCAGAACGACAAGCTCGTGTCGATCAACGCCAGCCTGCAGGTCGACCTGCTCGGCCAGTGCGGCAGCGAAAGCATCGGCCACCTCCCCTATTCCGGCACGGGCGGCCAGGTGGATTTCGTGCGCGCCGCGAACCGCTCGCGCGGCGGCAAATCGTTCATCGTGCTGCCGTCGACGGCGAAGGACGGCACCGTCTCGCGCATCGTGCCGACGCTGTCGCCCGGCACGCACGCCACCACGAGCAAGAACGACGTCAACTACGTCGTCACGGAATGGGGCGTGGCGCAGTTACGGGGCAAGTCGGCCAAGCAGCGCGCACAGGCGCTGATCGCCATCGCGCATCCGGACTTCCGGCCCTGGCTGCGCGAAGAAGCCGACCGGATGTGCGTCTTTTGAATGAAAAACGGGACCCGCAGGTCCCGTTGGTGTGGTTGACGCTACGTCGTCAGCCGCGCGTGTCGTTCATGGCGCCACGTGCGCGGTCGGCGCCGTGCGCGCCGGCCATGCCGTAGACCAGCAGGGCGCGCTGCAGCTCGGCACGATCGGCGCCGTCGGTCTGCTGCACGCCGTCCTGGGGGACGTTGGTGGGATCAAGGCCGGGGGCGTCGGGCACGCCCTTTCTTCCGAGATTGCTCGTCATGGTTTTCTCCATTTGGTTAGTAAGCTGGCGCAGCTTGTTCAATAAACCAAGCCGCTCATGGCGCTACTGTACCGCAACGGAGGCTATCGCGTCGCCATCTGTTTTGTTTTTACACCCATCTTCTTGCCGGGTGAAAATTTACTACACGAGTGCGCGCGCCATGCCATCATGGTGCCCATGACGCGACCAGGAGACATCGATGAAACGACATGACGAGATCGGGAACGACGAACACGTGCGCGGCCCGGCGGATGCCGCGCTGACGGTGATCGAATATGCCGACTTCCAGTGCCCGTACAGCGCACGCGCCCACCTCGCGCTGCGCGACCTGGACGGGCGCTTCGGCGGCATCCGCCTGGTCTTCCGCCACTTGCCGCTGGCGCACCTGCACCCGCTGGCCGAGCTGGCGGCGGAAGCGACCGAAGCCGCCGCCAGCCAGGGGCGGTTCTGGGACATGCACGACCTGCTGTTCGACCGGCAGCGCCATGTCCGCGACGAACAGGACTTCGCCGTGCTGGCGGAGCGCCTGGACCTCGACATCGAACGCTTCCGCGCCGAGATGCTGGAGCGCCGCCACCGCCCGCGCGTACAGGCGGATGCCGAACGCGCCCACCGCGACGGCGCGAGCCGCACCCCGACCTTCACCATCAACGGCCTGCGCTACCGCGGCGACTCGGACCGGGCGTCGCTGGAAAGCGCGCTCAGCGAAGCGCTGGGACGCTGAACCTGCTTAGCCGGCACTTGCGCCGTCGCGGCCGGCTTTGCGTACAAGGCCTGCGGCGCCGACACCGCGAGCCAGCCGCCCGCCGGCAGCAGCGGCACGAGTAGCAGCGCCACGATGTTAATGATCTTGATGAGCGGATTCACGGCCGGCCCCGCCGTGTCCTTGTACGGATCGCCCACCGTGTCGCCCGTGACGGCGGCTTTGTGCGCGTCGGAGCCCTTGCCGCCGTAGTGGTTGTCCTCGATGTATTTCTTGGCGTTGTCCCAGGCGCCGCCGCCCGTCGTCATCGAGATCGCCACGAACAGCCCCGTGACGATCGTGCCCATCAGCATGCCGCCCAGCGCCGCCGGCCCCAGCAGCATGCCGACGAGGATCGGCACGATCACGGGCAGCAGCGACGGCAGCACCATCTCGCGGATGGCGGAGGCCGTGAGCATGTCGACGGCCTTGTCGTATTCCGGCTTGCCGGTGCCCGCCATGATGCCGACGATGTCGCGGAACTGGCGCCGCACCTCGATCACGACGGCGCCCGCCGCCCGCCCCACCGCTTCCATCGCCAGCGCCCCGAACAGGTAGGGCACGAGGCCGCCGATGAACAAGCCCACGATCACCATCGGGTTCGACAGGTCGAACGCAAGGCGCGTGCCGTGCGCTTCCAGCGCATGCGTGTAGTCGGCGAACAGCACGAGCGCGGCCAGGCCCGCCGAACCGATCGCATAGCCCTTCGTGACCGCCTTCGTCGTGTTGCCGACCGCATCCAGCGGATCGGTGACGGCGCGCACCTGGTCGGGCATGCCGCTCATCTCGGCGATGCCGCCGGCGTTGTCCGTGATCGGGCCGTAGGCATCGAGCGCGACGATGATGCCGGCCATCGACAGCATCGCCGTGGCGGCGATGGCGATGCCGTACAGGCCGCCCAGCTCGAACGCGATGAGGATCGCAGCGCACACGACGAGCACGGGATAGGCCGTCGACTTCATCGACACGCCCAGCCCTGCGATGATGTTGGTGCCGTGGCCCGTCGTCGACGCTTCGGCGATGTGGCGCACGGGGCTGAATTCCGTGGCCGTGTAGTACTCGGTGATATAGACCATCAGGCCCGTGAGCGCGATGCCGACCGTGGCGCAGCCCAGCATGCGCCAGCGCATGGCGTCGTCCGGCCAGACGAGCCACGTGACGACGGCGAACCCGATCAGCGACAGCGCCGCGGACCACCACAGGCCCGTGTACAGCGCGTACATGATCTTGTGCCCGGGATGGTTCTTCACGAGGGAGCAGCCGACGATGGACGCGATGATGGACACGCCGCCCAGCAGCAGCGGATACGCCGTCCCGGTGCCGCCCATCCCCGGCAGCATCAGCGCGCCGAGGAGCATCGTGGCGACGAGCGTGACGACATAGGTTTCGAACAAATCGGCCGCCATGCCGGCGCAATCGCCGACGTTGTCGCCCACATTGTCGGCGATGACGGCGGGATTGCGCGGGTCGTCCTCGGGAATGCCGGCCTCCACCTTGCCGACGAGGTCGGCGCCGACGTCCGCGCCCTTCGTGAAGATGCCGCCGCCCAGGCGCGCGAAGATCGAGATCAAGGAGGCGCCGAACGCGAGTCCGACGAGCGGCTGGATGACGTCATGCGTCGACAGCGCGGCATCCGCGCGGATGACGAGGAACCAGTAGAACAGCGCGACGCCCAGGAGGCCCAGGCCGACGACGAGCATGCCCGTGATGGCCCCGCCGCGGAAGGCGACGTTCAGCGCCTCGTCGAGTCCCTTGGACGCCGCCTGCGCGGTGCGCACGTTGGCGCGCACGGAGACGTTCATGCCGATGAAGCCGCAGGCCCCGGACAGCAGCGCGCCGGCCAGGAAGCCGGCCGCGGTGGCGGGACCAAGCAGTAGAAAGATGGCGATCAGCAGGACAACGCCGACGATCGCGATGGTCCGGTACTGGCGCGCCAGGTAGGCGGATGCCCCCTGCTGGATGGCCAGCGAGATTTCCTGCATGCGGCCGTTGCCGGGGTCCTGAAGCAGGACCCATCGGCGCGACCACAAGCCGTAAAATACCGCGATGACGCCGCACGCGACGGCGAAGATGAGCTGCGCGGATGCCATGTCGTCCCCCCTCGTTCTTCGATCAAACAACCACAGTCGAAGGCCGTCATGCGATGTCCGCTGGAGCGGCCTGCCTTGCTGCATTCGCCGCACGAACAGTGCGACAAAACTTTGATCTAAAAACCTGGACGGATGGCATTAGTCATCCGGAGCCAAAAAGAGCGGCTTGCGCCGCCCTGGAATGCTCAGCCTGCGAGTGCCGCGAA
Organism: Massilia putida; assembly: GCF_001941825.1. Classification (NCBI taxonomy): domain Bacteria; kingdom Pseudomonadati; phylum Pseudomonadota; class Betaproteobacteria; order Burkholderiales; family Oxalobacteraceae; genus Massilia; species Massilia putida. The sequence continues at coordinate 5,812,007 of NZ_CP019038.1, read as the reverse complement.
AGCGGCGTCCCGTACCTGCTCGACCGGTCCGACACCCGAAATCTTGCGATACTTGGGTGCGCCCGGCAGGCCCGATTCCGCCCACTTGTTGTAGTAGCCGAGGAGGACTTCGGTCTGGTTATGGTACACGGCCAGGCGTTTCTTGACCGTTTCTTCCGTGTCGTCGTCGCGCTGGACCAGCGGTTCGCCCGTGACGTCGTCCTTGCCTTCGACTTTCGGCGGGTTGAACTTGATGTGGTACACGCGGCCCGAGGCCGGATGGGTGCGGCGGCCGCTCATGCGCTCGACGATCAGCTCGTCGGGCACGTCGATTTCCAGCACGTAGTCGATCTTGACACCGCTGTCCTTCATGGCATCCGCCTGCGCGATGGTGCGCGGGAAGCCGTCGAACAGGTAGCCGTTGGCGCAATCCGCTTCCTTCAGGCGCTCCTTCACCAGGCCGATGATGATGTCGTCCGACACCAGCTGGCCAGCATCCATCACTTTTTTCGCAGCCAGGCCCAGCTCGGTGCCGGCCTTGATGGCCGCACGCAGCATGTCGCCGGTGGAAATCTGAGGAATGTTGTATTTTTCTTTGATGAAGTTTGCCTGGGTGCCTTTACCGGCGCCGGGGGCTCCTAACAGAATGAGACGCATGAAGGATTCCTAAAGATATCTAATAATTTTTTTGACGCAGTTATAGTTGGGAACAGATAACTGCATGATGCATATCCAGCTACTCATACGAAACTTACCACAAAAGCAGCATCAAACGCCACTGACGGCCGGCGATCTCTCAGCCGTTTGACGTGGCGCAAGCAGCCTGAAGTGTAGTTTCCATCAAGATCAAGACGTGTAGAAAAGTCGTACCCGCTCCAGGTCGGCCGGCGTGTCGACGCCGGCGTGGGGCGCCTCGGCCGTCACGTGCACGGCGATGGGCACGCCATGCCACAGCACGCGCAGCTGTTCCAGCGCCTCGATGGATTCCAACGGCGACGCCTCGAGTTGCCGATAGCGCTGCAGGAAGGCATTGCTGTAGGCGTACAGACCGATGTGGCGCAGCGGGACATAGCCGGCCGGCAGTTGCTCGCGGCTGGCCGTAAAGCCGTCGCGGTGCCACGGGATCGTGGCGCGCGAGAAATACAGCGCGCGTCCGGCCTTGTCCAGCACGACCTTTACGACGTTCGGATTGAAGGCATCCTGCATATCCGACAGCGGGTGGGCGCAGGTGGCCATCGGCACGTCCGGCGAAATGCGCGCGGCGCAGGCGGCCAGCAGCGCGGGATCGATCAGCGGTTCGTCGCCCTGCAGGTTGACGACGACGGCCTCCGGCGCCAGGCCCAGCGTATGCGCCACCTCGGCGATGCGGTCGGTGCCGGACGGGTGGTCGGCGCGCGTCATGCAGGCCTCCACGCCGTGCGCGGCGCAGGCGGCGGCGATGTCGGCATGGTCGGTGGCGACGATGATGCGGGAAGCGCCCGATTGCTGCGCGCGTTCGGCCACGCGCACGACCATCGGTTTGCCGCCCAGGTCCGCGAGCGGCTTGTTCGGCAGCCGCGTCGACGCCAGGCGGGCGGGGATGATGACGACGAAGCTCATGCGATTACAGGCTGGGCTCGACCTTGCGCGCCTCTTCGGCCCACATGATCGGGATGCCGTCGCGGATCGGATACGCGAGGCGGTCCGGGCGACAGATCAATTCCTGCGCTTTCTTGTCATATTCGAGCGGTCCCTTGCACAGCGGGCAGACCAGGATATCAAGCAGTCGGGCGTCCACGACATTTCTCCACGATTTGGGCGGCCAGCGCGGCATCGATCTGCGCGCCGACCGGCACGACCCACAGGCGCGGGTCGTTGTTGATTGTTTCAAGTTGCCGACATTTTACTGCATCCTTCTCCGTCACCAGGATGACATCGGCGACCACCGCGCGGAACGGGTCGTCGAGGAAGTCGTGGTGGTCGGGCAGCGGCAGTTCGGCGATATCGAGGCCGGCGGCGCGCAGCATGGCGAAGAAGCGCCCCGGGTTGCCGATGCCGGCCGCGGCCAGCACGCGTTTTCCGCGTATCGCCGCCAGCGGCACGCGCTCGTTGGCGTCCATCAGGCGCTCGGCGTGGTCGCCCGCGAGGCGCATCTGCCACGGCCGCCCTTTCAGCGCCGCGGCCAGCTGCGGCGTGATCTCCGCCGCGTTGACGACGGTGAAATCGCGCCGGCGCGACGGCGGTTCGCGCAGCGGGCCGGCCGGCAAGGTCCAGCCGTTACCCGTGCCGCGGCCGTCGAACAGGACGATCTCGACGTCGCGCGCGAGGGCGTAGTGCTGCAGGCCGTCGTCCGTGATCAGCACGTCGACGTCCGGATGCAGGGCGAGCAGACGGCGTCCGGCCTGCGCGCGCCGGCGGCCCACGACGACGGGACAGCCGGCCCGGCCCGCGATCAGCAGGGGTTCGTCGCCGACGTCCTGGGCGCGCGACGTGGGTAGGACTTCGCGCGGGGCGTCCTCAGCCCCGCCGTGGCCGCGCGAGATCACGCCGGGCCGCATGCCGGCCGCGCGCAGCTGCTGCGCCAGCCAGATCGTCAGCGGGGTCTTGCCGGTGCCGCCGATGAAGATATTGCCGACCACGATCACGGGCACCGGCAGGCGTTCGGACTGCAGGACACCGGCCCGGAACAGGGCCACGCGCAGCGCGGTCAGCAGGCGGAACAGCAGGGACAGCGGCCACAGGGCCATGGCCAGCGGCCCGCGCCGGAGCCAGGCGCGGGTCAAGGTGGATTCAAGGGAAGATGCCATGTAAAAGAGCGTTAACCCAAAAACGTCGTCCCCGCGGAGGCGGGGACCCAATTTTGCCGGCGCATCGTTAGCGCATGCAGCACCTGGATCCCCGCCTGCGCGGGGACGACGATCGTTTTACTTCTGCCCGCCCGTCTGCGCCGCAAACGTCAGCTTGTCATAACCCGCCATGCGCGCCGCTTCCAGCACGTTGATGACCATCTGGTGCATCGCGAACTGGTCGGCGTTGACGATGATCACGGGGCCCTTCACCGGCGCCGCCAGCGGCCGGCCGTCCGGGCCGATGCTGGCCGCGCGTTTGAGGTCGTCCGCGAGGCTGGCCACGCCGTGGAAGGCGACCGGCACATTGTTTACCGTGTAGTTACCCTTGGCGTCGACCGTGACGTTGATCTCGAACGGCTTCTCGACGGCCTTCTCGGCGTCGGCCGTCGGCAGCGTGATCTGCAGCTCCGTGAACTTGCTGTAGGTCGTCGTCACCATGAGGAAGATCAGCACGACCAGCAGCACGTCGATGAACGGGATCAGGTTGATTTCCGGATCCTCGCGTTTGCGGCCGCGGCGGAAGTCGATCATTTGCGGGCACCGTGGACGACGTCGACGAATTTCACGGCCTGCAGCTCCATGTCGATGATGAAGCTGTCGACCAGCGCGCGGAAGTGGCGATAGAACACGAGGGCCGGCATCGCGATCGCCAGGCCGAAGCCGGTGTTGTACAGCGCCACGGAGATGCCGTGCGCCAGCTGGGCCGGATTGGTGCCGCTGGCGTTCTGGGCGCCGAAGATCTCGATCATGCCGACGACCGTGCCGAACAGGCCCATCAGCGGCGCGAGCGACGCGATGGTGCCGAGCGTCGTCAGGAAGCGCTCAAGCACGTGGGCGACGCCCCTGCCCGCTTCCTCGATCGATTCCTTCATCACGTCGCGCGGCGCGTCGACGTTGCGCAGCGCGGCGGCCAGCACGGCGCCGAGCGGGGAATTCGTCTGCAGCTTGTCGATGATGTCCGGAGTAACTTTCCCGCTGCGATACACCTGGATCACTTCATCGAGGAGCTGCCGCGGCAGGATCTTTTCGCGGCGCAAATAGATCAGGCGCTCGATGATCAGGGCCAGGGCGATGATCGAGGCGATCAGCAACAGCCAGATGGGCCAGCCGGCGGCTTGAAGAATGGCGAGCAAATGGAACTCCTGAATGAGTAAAAAACAACGTCACAAGTTAGTTGCGCAATGTAACGTGTTGCCCGGTTTGCGGCAAGTAGAGTTCTGCACACTTTCTGTGGATAAAAGTGTGCGCAAAGCGAGTTGGCGGCGGTAAGTTCCTTGATTCTTAAAGGATATTTTTCCGTGCGTAAAAACGCGGCAGGACAATATTGCGTTTCTCTCAAGAAATTTTTCAATCCTTGCCTGTGCTCTTCTCCGATGTAGTTGCCCACAATTTCTGTGGATAAATTTGTGAGAAATCACCTTTCCCAGAGGTAAGTCTTTGATTTTACTCAAGGAAATTTCCGAGTCCAAAAATTAAGCAGGATTGCGCTCGACTACAGCTGCCGTTTGGCCCCTCTTTCTACACATTTTTTGTGGACAAAATTGTGCGCAAACGCACAAACCAGACCCTAAGCAATTGATTTACAAGGAAAAGATTCCTGCGCCTCATTTTTGAGCACCCGGGCCTGTCCAGTCCACCCCACCGGGGGACAGAATTTTTCACACAAACTGTGGAAAAAGATGTGCGCAAACGCATTCATTGCATCATAACTCCTTGATTCCAATCAGAATTCTTCTTTAAGCCCATTTTTTAGGCAAGCCGGACTTGTGCACAGCAGGCACCGACCGCACAGCGCCTGGGTTATAGTCGCGTCCTCGCGGAATCAGTCAGCAACGCCGAGCCGGGCCCATCTGTTCACATAAACTGTGGAAAACAATGTGAGCAAGGGCCGGGACAGTAGCCTAAGTGTTTGATTGCTTTAGGAAAACATATGCACGCTGAATTTGGAGGCAGTGCCGGTTTGTCCACTTTCACACACATTCTGTGGATAAGATTGTGGCCAAGTGCCCTGAGATGCACTCAAGCCATTGATCCGTAAAGCAATTTGCTTGCTGCACTGAAATCAAGCAGCGCAGTTTTACTTTAAAAATCAGGCGTTTACAAAAACTATTTGTTGTTCTTTCGCAGATGTGCAATATGCTTCGCGCAACCATGTTTTTGTGGACAGTTCAACCCAGCTCATCCCTATGTTCCCCACTGAAGATGCCGATCCGGCCTATGCAGCCCCGCCCGTACTGACCGTGACGGCCCTTAACCAGCAGGTCGCGCGCCTGCTGGAGCGGACCTTTCCCCTCGTCTGGATCGGGGGAGAAATCTCGAATTTCACGCGGGCCGCTTCCGGCCACTGGTATTTCACGCTGAAGGACGATGCGGCGCAGGTGCGGGCCGTCATGTTCCGCGGCCGCGCCCAGTACGCCGGTTTCACCCCGCGCGAGGGCGACAAGGTGGAGGTGCGCGCCCTCGTCACGCTGTACGGCGCGCGCGGCGATTACCAGATCAACGTCGAGGCGATCCGGCGGGCGGGCGTGGGCGCGCTGTACGAGGCCTTCATGCGCCTGAAAGAAAAGCTGGGGGCCGAAGGCCTGTTCGACGAAGCCCGCAAGCGGCCCCTGCCCCTGTTCGCGCGCACGGTGGGCATCGTCACCAGTCCGCAGGCGGCCGCGCTGCGCGACGTGCTGACCGCGCTCAAGCGGCGCGTGCCGCACGTAGGCGTCGTGCTGTATCCGGCGCCCGTGCAGGGTCAATTGGCTGCGCAAAAGATCGCGGAAGCGATTGCGGTCGCCTCGCACCGGCGCGAAGTCGACGTCCTGATCGTGTGCCGCGGCGGCGGCTCGATCGAGGATTTATGGAGCTTCAACGAGGAAGCCGTCGCGCGCGCGATCGCCGCGTGCAGCATGCCCGTCATCGCGGGCGTGGGTCACGAGACCGACTTCACCATCGCCGATTTCGCCGCCGACCTGCGCGCCGCCACGCCGACCGCCGCCGCCGAGCTGGCCGCGACGGCCAGGGCCGACTGGCTCGCGTCGCTGCAGGCGGACGCGGGCGACCTGCGCCGGGCGATGGACCGCGTCCTGTCCGACGCCAGCCAGGGCCTCGACAACCTGTCGCGCCGCCTCTTGAGCCCGTCCAGCCAGATCGCTCATCAACGCCTGAAACTTCTGGCCATGGCCAGCAGTCTGACGCATGCCGTGCGTGCGCCCGTGAACCGTCACGGCGTGCTGCTGGCGCAGCTGCAGCAGCGCTGGGCCCGCCATAGGCCGGACTGGAGCGGACTGCGCACGCGGCTGGAATCGGACCGGCGCCACCTGACGGCGAGCGTCGGCAGCCAGTTGCGCGCACGGCGCGAAGCGCTGAACGCGCTGGCCGCGCAGCTTGAACTGCTGAACCCGCAGCGCACACTGGAGCGCGGCTATGCGATCGTCAGCAATGCGAAGGGCAAAGTGTTGCACGCGCCGGGCCAGATCAAGCCGCGCGACGTGCTGCGCATCCGCCTGGCGCAAGGCAGCGCCGAGGTCAGCGTGGCCGGCGTGCAGGATGTATTGGAATGAGGGAACCTCGAAAAACCGTCGCGGGCGGCCGCAATGGTGCTTGAGAAGCGCGGCCGTACGCGGGTACGGCGGGCATCGCGACGCGCAGGTGCAACGCGCAGCAGGTTTTTCGACGTTTCCGACAATATGGTGGTTATGCAAAGCCATATCTGCAACGTTTGCTTAACCGGTTTAGAATAAGCGCCCGAATTGCTGTACCGCAGAGACTTCGAAAGTCTCCCGTCAACTCACTAAGGAACAAGACATGGAACATACCCTGCCCCCACTGCCGTACGCTAAGGACGCCCTGCAGCCGCACATCTCGGCCGAAACGCTGGAATACCACTACGGCAAGCACCATCAGGCTTACGTCACGAACCTGAACAACCTGATCAAGGGCACCGAGTTCGAAAACCTGTCGCTGGAAGAGATCATCAAGAAATCGCAAGGCGGCGTTTTCAATAACTCCGCCCAGGTGTGGAACCACACCTTCTTCTGGAACTGCATGACTCCGAACGGCGGCGGCGCGCCGACCGGCCCGGTCGCCGATGCGATCAACGCCAAGTGGGGTTCCTTCGACAAGTTCAAGGAAGAGTTCCAGAAATCGGCCGTCGGCAACTTCGGTTCGGGCTGGACCTGGCTGGTCAAGAAGGCGGACGGCACCGTCGACATCGTCAACACGTCGAACGCCGGCACCCCGCTGACCACCGACAACAAGGCCCTGCTGACCTGCGACGTCTGGGAGCACGCCTACTACATCGACTACCGCAATGCCCGTCCGAAGTTCGTCGAGGCATGGTGGAACGTCGTCAACTGGGACTTCGTGAACCAGAACTTCGCGTAAAGCGATTCCCGGCTTGACCACCACGGCCCGCCTCGCGCGGGCCGTGTTCGTTTCCTCAGCCGTAAGGCGTGTACTCGAAACCGTTCTGCAGCACGCCCACCAGCGCCGCCTGGTTCTCGGCGCTTTCACTGATGCTCATGAGCACGTCGCCATTGGTCACCACATGCTGGTCGAGCAGCTTGGTCCAGTAATCGGCACCCGCCTGGTCCGGCGCCCGGTGCAGGATGTTGGCGTAGTATTTGTTCACGAGATCGGCATTGGTCGGGTTGTCGCCGTACAGGGCCTTGAATTCCGCCGAGTGGATGAAGCCGTTGGCCACGTCGAGCAGCGACACGCCGTGGTCCAGCGCATTCATCCAGTAGCCCAGGCCGCCCTTGTCGGGTGCGCGGTTGAACGCGGCCTGGAAGATGCGGAAGGCCTGGCCGCCATGGCCGCCGGCGTCGAATCCGACCGCCGTGTCGGCAAACTGCAGGCGCTGCACGTTCGTCACCTGGTCGGTGCCATCAAACCCCGTCTTGTCCGTGATCGTGAAGCCGGTGGCGGTCTTCGTGATGGTGTAATTCGCCTCGACACCGTGGTAGACCGCCGTGTTGGTGCCCGCGCCGCCGTCGATCGTGTCGTTGCCGGCGCCGCCGTCGAGCGTGTCGTTGCCGGCGCCGCCGGTCAGCGTGTCGTTGCCGGCCATGCCGTGCAGGACGCTGCCCTTGGCGTTCGCGATCAGCACGTCGTTGCCGTCGCCGCCGTACGCATTCCGGATCGTCGTCCCTTGTGCGATCCTCAGGTTGGCGCCGTCGATCACGGACGGCGTGGCGCCGGAGAGGTCGATGCGGTCGTCGCTGCCGAGCGCGCTGGCATTGATGGTGTCGGTGCCGCCGGCCGGGTCGCTCAGGTTGCCGCGCGACGGGTCGGCGGCGACCATCTGCGCGTACTGCGCCGTGTAGATGAAGGTGTGGTCCTGCGTGGGCTGGTGGCCGATGATGTCGATGCTCCAGTTGTCCAGGGTGCCGACGTTGCCGGTGCCGAGGTCGATGACGGCGAGCGTCCAGCGGCCCCGTGCACTCTCGCCCCAGTCGAGCACGGTGTCGAACGTGAAATGGATGTCATGCTGGGTCGAACCGACGGCGCTGAGCGCGCCTTGCGCCGGACGATACATCAGGTAGCTGGTCGTATGGCCGGGCGACATCAGCGCAATTTCGAGGTCGCCGATGAAGGGGTGCGTGATGTTGACCGTGACGTCGATGCGTTCCACGACGACGTTGCTGTCGATGTCGATGGCACTGTAGGCGAACTTGCCGGTATTGTCGGGAATCGCCGCGGCGGTGGTCTGCGATGCGGTCACGTCCACGACATTGGCGGACGTGCGCGGCGTGCCCTCCCACGTCGCGGCCAGGCGCACGGCCGCAAGGGCATCGACGACGCCGAAGCCGGTCGCCTGCACGGCGTCGCCGTATTGCAGGCCGCCGCCATTCCAGTCATGGGCGCCGTTCGAGGCCCATTTGTCGGGCGCGCCGACCTGCCGCGCCGTGTAGGCGAGGATCTGCTGGACGTCGCGGTAGCCCAGGTGCGGGTTTACTTCGAGCATCAGCGCCACGATGCCGCTGACGACCGGCGCCGAAAAGGACGTGCCGTCGACGAATACATGGTCGTTAGGGGTGGCGCCGGCCGCACCGGTGCGGTCGGTGGTCAGGATGCTGGCGTAGTCGCCGTAGCCGGCCCCGCCCGGCGCCGCGACCAGGATCGAGGCGCCCGTCGTGCTGAAGTAGGACGACGCACCGGTGTAATTGACGGCACCGACCGTGACGACGTACCGGCTGTTCTGAAAATTGTGCAGGTTCGTATCGTCGCCGTAGTTGTAGCCGTTGCCCGCCGACTGCACGACGACCGTGCCCAGGCCGTTGCGCCCGGTCGCGGCGAGATCGTGCAGCGCGGCGAATGCGGGCGCGAACAGGGCATCGCGCGCGTTGTCGTAAAAGGCCCAGTTCGTTCCGGATATCAGCAGGTTACCGACCCCCCAGGAATCGTTCAGCACATCCATGCCGGCCGCGTAATGGAAGCCATTCGCGATTTCCGTCACGTATTGGGCACTGATCGCGTCGGACGTGTAGATCGACACGAGCTGCGCATCGTAGGCGACGCCGACGATGCCATGGCCGTCCCTGGCGGCGGCGATCACCCCGGCGACTTCGGTGCCGTGGTTGTCCGTCGACTTGACCGGGGTCCCGCCGGGCAGCAGGGACAAGGCGATCCGGCCCAGGTCCAGTTTGTCGTTCGGCGCCAGCTCCGGATTGGAAGCGTCGATGCCCAGGTCGAGCACGGCGACCTTGATACCTTTGCCGGTCGCGTGTGCCCATGCGTACGGCACGTTCGTCGTAAACAGATACCACTGGTCCCCGAACCACTCATCCGTCGGTATCACCGCACCCGCGGCCGCGCCTGCGGCCATGTCGTCGTCGCGGATCACGCCCCAGGCGCTGGTCGGGCTGGCGCCACCGGACGTGCCGGTCGCGACGAACCCCGGCGCCTCGATCGTGGCGCTCATTGCGTTGGTCAGCTCGACGCCGAACGCCCGGTACGGTTCGAAGCGCGTGTTACCGATCACCGGAACGCTGAACGTCGCCGTCGTCGCGCCCGGCGCGAACGTCAGCGTCTGATGCTGCGACTGGTAGTCGACGCCGGGCGCGGCCGTTTCGCCGCGCGTGTCGACCTGCACCGACACGCCGTACGACACGGCATGCGACATCACGACCGTGAACACCATGTTGCGCGTGCCGTCATCGCCTTCGAGGATATTCCGGGAGGCGACGCTCAGGCTCGGTGTCGTGATCCCGCTCGCAACAATGCTGCCGTCGCTGCCCACCGTCACGAGATTCGTGAACGCGTACGAACTGTCGACGACGTAGCCATCGTCCGTTTCCGGCTTCGCTCCCGTGTATTCGGCGGCGGCGAGGGTCACGAAATAGGTGCCGGGCGGCGGCAGGTTTTTCAGCGGGACCGTGTCGGCAACGTTCTTGAAATAATGGCCTGCCTCGAGCTTGCCGTTCGCGGCGCTGGTGAATCGATCGACTGCGATTTCATAGCCGGTATTCGAGGTGGCCGGGTTCCACGGCGTCTTGGTCAGCCAGAGCTCCAGCCGTACCGTGCCGGACGTCGACTTGCCGGCAGTATCGAAATTGCCGACGGCGTCGGCGGTCAAGGTGACCCCGCTGATCGTACCGTCCGCAGCCGTGTTGATCTGATAACCGTATCTACCGAGGATTTTGATCAGTGCGCTCATGCAGCCTTTGACATCGGCATGCCCGTCAAAGGATGCAAGCCATAGTTAAATGTCATTAAACGTTGGCAAGCATATTAGGAAAAATATTTCCATAAGTCAATATTTTTCATCGTTCGCCGTGCGTTGCTTGCAGGCCGCGGTACCGAATGCATGCTTGGTGAAGTGAAGTTGTTCGCCAGCAGCGTCGGCGTCGGCATCCCGGCCAACGGACAATCCCGTCTATCGCTCGGAACACTGCACTGCTCTTCCTGCTGGGCACCCGTTATGGAGGCAACGGCATGACGACGTTCGCATTGCCGAACCTGCGTGCGGCCGCGCGCCCGACGGCACGACCTGCTTCATCTGCTCCGAGGGTATCTTCCGACTACAAACTAGCCCGCCTGACCGGCGCGGCATCATGGCCGTGCGCCGGCGCCGTTTGTCGTGAAACTGTACGATTTTGTCATTACTATCCACCAGGCATGCTCCAATGTTGCCCGCTCTTATACAATGCCGGGTCAAGGAGAACATCATGTATCGCGTACTGTTGGTGGAAGACGATCCGCGCCTGGCGGAACTGGTGACGGAATACCTGTCCAGCTACGAATTCGCGGTCGACCTCGTGACGCGGGGCGACGCCGCGCTGGAGCACTTCAAGACGGCCTCGCCCGACATCGTCGTGCTCGACCTCATGCTGCCCGGCATGGACGGGATGGTCGTGTGCCGCCAGATCCGCGACGTGTCCGACGTGCCGATCCTGATCCTCACGGCGCGCGAGGACACCTACGATGAAGTCTCGGGCCTCGAGCAAGGCGCGGACGACTTCGTCAACAAGCCCGTGCAGCCGCGCGTACTGCTGGCGCGCCTGCGCGCGCTGGTGCGCCGCACGCAGACGAAGGCGTCCACCGACTCCCGCGTGCTCGAGTTCGGCGCGCTGCGCATCATGACGAGCGACCGCAGCGTCACGTGGCGCGACCAGCCGTGCATCCTCAGCAATACGGAATACAAGCTGCTGCTCGTGCTGGCGGAGGCCGCCGGGCGCGTGCTGTCGCGCGACGAGCTGCTCAAGAAGATGCGCGGCATCGAGTTCGACGGCCTCGACCGCAGCATCGACAACTGCATCTCCAAGCTGCGCCGCAAGTTCGACGACAATCTGTCGGAAAAGATCAAGACCGTGTGGGGCGAGGGCTACCTCTTTTCCCCGTCGGCCTGGAACTAGGACCAGGGTCGTCCCCGCGCGGGCAGGGCCCATGCTGGATAACGGAATGCCGTACGTTGAACGCACCATGGCCTTTCCGAAGCACCGGCTTCGGATGGTCGGCATGGGTTCCCGCTTCCGCGAGAACGACGGTCGGTTGGGCTCCCGCTTCCGCCGGAACGACGGTCGGATGGACTCCGCTTACGCCGGAACGACGGTCCTTTCTCAGCGCCCACCCGATACGTCGATGAACGTGCCGGTCGCATACGACGCCTCGTCCGACAGCAGCCACAGCACGGCGGCCGCCACCTCGTCCGCCGTCCCGCCGCGCGCCATCGGCACGGACGATTGCAGGCGCCGGATGCGGCCCGGCTCGCCGCCGCTGGCGTGCATGTCCGTGTCGATCAGGCCCGGCCGCACGCCGTTCACGCGGATGCCCTCGCCCGCCACTTCTTTCGACAGCCCGATCGTCAGCGCATCCACCGCCGCCTTCGACGCGGCGTAATCGACATATTCGTTGGCCGACCCGAGCACGCCGGCGCGTGACGAGACGTTGACGATCGCGCCGCCGCGCCCGCCGTGCCGGGTCGACATGCGCCGCACGGCTTCGCGCGCGCACAGGAAGCTGCCGGTGACATTGGTCGCGAGGATGCGGTTGATGCGCTCGGCATTCATGTGCTCGACGCGGCTCTGGCGCGCGAGGATGCCGGCGTTGTTGACGAGGGCATCGAGCCGGCCGCAACGCGTATCGATCTCGGCAAAGAGGCGCTCGACGGCGCCTTCGTCGGCAACGTCGGCCGCGACGGCGAACGCTTGCCCGCCGGCCGCTTCGATGGCGCGCACGACGCCGGCCGCCGCGCCGGCATTGTCCCGGTAATTCACGCAGACCGTGTAGCCGCGTCGCGCGGCCAGCAGCGCGCAGGCGGCGCCGATGCCGCGGCTGGCGCCGGTGACGAGGATGATTCTGTTTTCTTGCATGGTCTTATTCGAAGATGGGCACGATAGCCAATGGCGCATTGTAGGTCACGACCTGGACCCGTTCGGCGCTCGTGCCGAAGCGCCAGGTCACGACAGGGAAACCTTCGTCGGGATCGCCCGTGAAGGCGGCGCCGGACGTGACGGGCAGCGCCTGTTCGCCGCCGTCCGCGTGGCGCAGGCGGGCGCCGGCCGATTCCTTCTTCGGGAACACGAAGCGCACGCCGGCGCACTGGCGCGCGCGCTGCGACGCGTCGACATAGCGCACGAAACCGAGCGCCTGGGCGCAGGCCGTGCGCAGGTCGGCCGCATCATACTGACCGTCGGCGCGCGGCGCGATCGTCACCTGCGGGCGCAGCACGAACGGCATGCCCTTGCGGTTCAGCACGAGGGCCGCGTTCTCGTCGTAGGCGGCTTTCTGCAGCGGAAACACGGTGCGGCCCAGGGCATCCAGCGTCAGGTTCAGCTGCGTGGTCTTGCCCGTCAATGTCAGCTGGGCGCCCTCGCCCAGGCCCGCGTGATCGCGGGACTGCACTTGCAGCTGGCTCTGCAGCAGATTCTTCGGCCCGCCGTATTTCTCGAACTGGACCATCGCGCGGTACGCATCCCGGTAGCTCACCCATTCGCCCGCCGGCGTCTGCGCCCGCGCGCCGGTCGGCACGATCGCGGACAGCCAGGCGAAAGCAGCGATGAGTTGGCGGGATGCGCGCATCATCAGAACCGGTAGGCGATGGCGGTCGAGACCGTCAGGTTGGTGGACCGCTCCACGAGCGGGCTGTTCGCGGCGCTGCCCAGCAGGCGCTTCGCCTGCAGGTTCGACGTCAGCATCCACGAGGGCGACCAGGCCCAGTTCCAGCGCACGCCGACGTGCGCGTCCTGCAGGCCGCCGCCCGCCTCGTAGTACGAAAAGCGGCTGAGCGAGGCCTCCTCCAGGGTGACGCCGAAATACGTCTGGTTGTAGTGGCGGTTCACGGCCGTGACGCCGGCCGACAGCGACACGTGGTGGTTGCCGCCCAGCTCGACGGCGAGCCGCTGCACGCCCAGGTCGAGGCGGGCCCCGTCGTGGTCGTTGCCGGCGCCATACAGCAGGCTGCTCGTCACGCGCCACTCCGGCGTCAGGTAATAGTTCGCGAAGACGCCGCCCTGCAGGCGCGCGCCGATCTTGTCCATGCCGTCCAGGTCGGTGCCGCGCGAATTGCGCTTGTCGATCGGATCGGGGACCGGGCCGATCAGGGTCGTTCCGGCGCTGCCGATGCCGTCGAACGTCCGGCCGGTCCCGGTCCGGTCACGGCCCGGCTGGACGGCCAGCAGCGGACCGTATTCGACCATCGGACTGCTGGACAGATGCATGCCGGCGCTCATGCCGGAAATAAAAAGGCCGTTGCTCCATTGAACCTGGAGCACCGGCAACGCTGATACCTTGCGGCTTCCCGTCCCGTCCCAGCGCGGCGCCGACTGCACGCCCAGGCCCACGTACATGTCGCGGCTGCCGTCGGGCATGGGGTTGGTCGCCGGCGTCTGGGCCCACGTCGTGCCGCAGGCGGCGCTCAGCGCAAGGAAGAGAAGCTTGTTCATATTCAAGGGTGAAAGATTCGGGAAGACAACATTCTACGGCTTTGTCTTCCTTCGTCCCATATCCTTTCCTACCTTGTTGCCACTTCCGTCGCGAATTCCACCGGCAGGTCGCTGCGCGGAATCACGACGAGGTGCGCGGGCGTCGTCACATACATCGCGCACACGATGTCCGGCCCCGGCACGGACCGCAGCTCGTGCACGATGATCCTGTCGGCCGTGCGCGCGACGCCGTCGATGGCCGTCGTGTAGCAGCTGCTGGCGCCGCTGCCCATGAACACGCCGACGACCATGTTCGCCGCGAAGTCGACGGCGGGCAGCGCGCGGCCCGGTGCGTGTTGGCGCCACAGGCCCGCCCACGTGAGCGCATCCTTGACGACGACGGTGCCCGCCGCGTGGATGCCCGACATGTTCGTCGCATCCGCCGTCTGGAACGGGATGCCCGTCACGGTGACGGGCTTGACCGCGACCTCGGCATCCGTGCGGTCGACGGCCACGATCTGCATCGGATGGCTCACGACGGGCGCGCAGACCGCCACCGTCGTCACGTCGTGCTCGTCCGCCTCGATTTCCAGCCTGGTGGCGCCGGCCGCCACGCGGACGACGGCGAGGCTGTGGCAAGCATTGCCGTATTCGCCCGCGAACAGCGCGACGAGCATCTTGCGCGTGAAATCGACCTTGGGCGCGGCGGCTGCCGGGGTGCGGCCGGCGGCATGCCGGCTCCACAGCTTGTCCCAGGCGGCCTGGTCCTTGATGACGACGGTCTGGCGTGCCGTCACGCCCGACAGATTGGCGCGCGCCACCGTTTCATAGGCGATGGTCGTGCCGGCCGGCGGCAGGAATGCCAGCTGCTCGACCTTGTGGCCGCTGTCCAGGCCCAGGTCGGGCTGGTCGGCGTTCCTGACGATCGTCTCGAACAGCGCGCGGACGCTCTCGTCCGTGCATGACATCCCGGGGCCGGCGATCGTGTCGCCGCGCGAGCACAGGCGGGTCTCCGGTTTGCTACCGAACAGCACTTGCTCGTAAGACGCATCGGCGCAGCGGCCGGCATGGTCCCAGAACACTTGTTTGCCGTCGATGACGAATAAGCGATTCCGCGTCTCGTTGCAGCCCGACGTGCGCGCCATGTCGATGAAAGACGCGGTCGCGAGGGTGGCCGGATCCGGCTCGCCGACAGCGATCCCCGGCGTGGCTTGCCGGTCGTGCACCGGACTCCCGCCGCCGCAGGCGGACAGCAACGCGCCGACGACGATCGCGCCCAGCGGCGGCATCATCCGTCCAAACATGCTCATTCTCTCTCTCCTGGAAGACGACGGTGCCGTGGGCCCGGCACGCATCCCGAATAAAAAAAGGCCCGCCCAATCTCGCGCACCAAGCGGGCCAAACGGAAAACCTGATACATGGCATCGTACGCAGGGCCCCTTGAAAGTTCATCCGCGGACTGTCCGGCATTTGTCCGCAATTTGTAAATAATGGTTTTTTAGATCATTGCTCCTATACAATTTCGATATGAGCAATATAAAAACCCACCCGTCCGGAGGATGATGGCGTGAATCGCCTGTTCTTCCGTTTTTTCGTACTCGTGATGCTGTCGATCACGGCCGCGACGTTCGTGATCTATTTCGTGTTCGCCCGCCTGTTCGGCGACCCGCTCGACGACATCGCGCGGCGCCAGGCGTCGGCGCAGATCTTCCTGCTCGAACAATATGTGGACCGCGCCCCGGCCGACGAGTGGCTGGGCCGCCTGAACAAGGTGCGCGAAGTGTCCGACGCCCATTTCGACCTGATTCCGCTGGACCAGGCGCGCGCCGCCCTGCCCGCCCGCCAGCATGCGGCGCTGGAGCGGGGCGAGGTCGTGCTGGATCCGCAGCACAAGGCGTTCTTCCGGCGCGTCGACCTGCGCGGCGACCGCTACATCGGCAGTAACGAGGAAGCGATCCGCGCATACAACCTGCCGATCGACCTCGGCCAGGCCCTCGCGATGGAAGTGGTGCGCTACGTCGTCGTGGCGCTGGCGCTGCTCGTGCCGATTGCGCTGTGGTCGCGCTCGCACTGGCGGGCGCTGCAGACGCTGTCGCGCGTGGCGGACGAATTCGGCGCCGGGCAATTGTCCGCGCGGGCGCACCTGAAGCCGGCCGATGCCGTCTATCCGCTGGCCGAACGCATCAACGCAATGGCCGGGCGCATCCAGGGATTATTGGAAGCGCAGAAGAACCTGCTGCATTCCGTCTCGCACGAATTGCGCACCCCGATCGCGCGGCTGGAGTTCGCGCTGGAACTGCTGCATGCGCGCGCGGACGATCCCGCGTTAGCCAAGCGGATCACGGCGATGGAGGGCGATCTGGCCGAGTTGAACGAGCTCGTCAATGAGCTGCTGTCGATGAGCAAGCTGGACAATGCACAAGGCCCGCAGCGCACCCTGTTCGAACTGGAACCGCTGCTGCGCGAATGCACGGACGGCCTGCATCCGCGTCCGCAGCGCCTGCACGTGGACCTGGGCGAGCGCCTTGGCAGCATGGACGCCGACCGCCGCCTGCTGGGCCGCGCCATCGGCAATCTTTTGCGGAATGCGCAGAAGTACGCGGCGCACGAGGTCGCGCTGCGCGTGCGGCGCGACGATTGCCGCATCGAGATCGCCGTCGAGGACGACGGCCCCGGCATCCCCGAAGAGGAACGGGAACGCATCTTCGAGCCGTTCTACCGCCTCGACCGCAGCCGCGACCGCGCCACCGGCGGCTTCGGCCTCGGCCTGTCGATCGCGCACAAGGCGGTCACGCTGCACGGGGGGCAGTTGAAGGTCGAGCAGTCGACGCTGGGCGGCGCCCGCTTCGTGATCAGCGTGCCGGACGGCGTGCTGGCGAGTTGAACGAGCTTACTTCGGTTGCGCCGCCTTGTCGACGAGCTTGTCGGCCACGTTCAGCGTGGCCTTGAACACGGCCTCGCGATCGAGCCCCTGCATCTGGTTCGACAGCAGCCCGGGATTCGTCAGGAAGCGCCCGCCGACGACCAGCGTGGGCGCGGACTCGACCTGGTAACTGGCCGTGACCTGGCGCAGCTGGCGCAGGCGCGTCGTCACGCCGAACGAATGCCACGCGTCCAGGAACTGCGCGCGGTCGATGCCGTTCTTCGCCACCCAATCGATGATGGCGTCGTCCTTGTTCAGGCGAATATGGTCCACGTGCACGGCCTTGAATACTTTTTCGTGCATGTCGCCGAGCCGACCCAGCGCTTCCAGCGTCAGGTACAGATGCGCTTCCGGATCGGCCGGGCCCGTCGACGGGATGTGGATGCGGCGCACCGTGATACGGTCGCCCTGTTTCCGGATCCAGTCTTCGAACAAGGGCTCCAGCGCATTGCACACCGGGCAGTGATACATGAAGAACTCGATCACCTCGACCTTCTTGCCGTTCGCCTGTACGGACTGCGGCTGGGCGAGCGTGGCGTAGTCGACGCCGTTCTGCGGGACGGCGGGCGACGCGGATGCAAGGGAGGCGGTCAGGGACAGCAACAGGCCGAGGCCGGCGGCACGCAGGAGCTGCATGGCAATCCTTCAGGTCATGAAAGCCTGAAGATTACCATTTCCGCAAGGAATTATCGACGTCCGACCGGCGGCGGCGCTTCCGGCTTCACGTGAGTCATCCCGTACCACAGGTGCTGCCACCAGTGCTCGCGCGAGTGCACGGTCAACAGGCATCGCTGGTCGATCTCGCCTTTGAACACGGGATCGACGCACTGTTTCGTCGTCAGCGCGTTGCGCTGGTTTTCGGCATTGACCAGCGCAATGGCGAGCCAGAAGGCCAGGCCCGCGAGCACGACCACGAGGCACCAGGCCAGATGGTTCCAGTTGCTCGTGTCGAACAGATGTTCCTCGTCCGGCTTGGACTTGTCGTACATCCTCAGGATCTTGCCTTCGACATCACTCATTGCGCTGTTTCTCTACCTTTGCTGATTTCGCGTTATGTCGCGTTATTTCGACTTCGCCGCTTTCGCCACCAGGGCGTCCATCACCTGCAAGGTCGCCTGGAACAACACGGGCTCGCTGGTGGTCTTGACCGAATTGTAGACGATCGAAGGCGACGTCTGGTACTTGCCGTCGATGATGACGGTCGGCACGCCGTCGACCTTGTAATCGGTCGTGATCTGCGGCAGGCGGTGCAGCTTGGTCATCACGCCGAACGAGTTCCACACTTCCAGGAACTTGTTGCGGTCGATTCCGTTCTTGGCCACCCAATCGATGATCGCGGCGTCCGTGTTCAGGCGCTGGTGATCCACGTGCCAGGCCTTGAACACCTTGCTCTGGAATTCCTCGGCCTTGCCCATCGCTTCCAGCGTGAGGTACAGGTGCGCTTCCGGATCGTTGGGGCCGGAGAACGGCAGGTGGACGCGCTTGAACTGGATGTTGCCGCCCTGTTTTTTGACCCACTGTTCGAGCTGCGGTTCCAGCGCGTTGCAGTGCGGGCAGTGGTACATGAAGAACTCGATCACCTCGACCTTCTTGCCCGTGGCCTGCACCGGCTGCGGCTGAGCGAGCGTCACGTACTCGACGCCGCTCTTCGGGTCGGTCGGCGAAGCGAAAGCGGTGCTGGCGGCAAGCGCGGTAGCGAGCAGGGCAAAACGCAGGGAACGCATAATTTTCCTTCTAGATTGGTTAAGCGAACGATCGCGAGATTACCACTTTTTCGTTCGCCAGCCTTAGCCCTGGCTTATTTATTGCAATTGGCTACCGTCGTAACCAACAGATGCCGCTGACACGTCATTCCCGCGCAAGCGGGCATCCATGCTGAGCCACTTCGATCTGTTCAGTATGGATCCCCGCTTTCGCGGCGGTGACGGCGGAGCGAGCTGCGACTTAAAAGTCGTACCGTGCCGACAGTTTCAGCTGGCGCCCATCGCTCGGATAGATGCCCGATTTGCAGCCGAACGCATTGCTGAAGTAGTGGCGGTCCGCCAGGTTCAGCCCCGTCGCGGCGACTTCCCACGCGCCGAACTTGACGGCGTAACGCGCGTCGAGCGTCGTGTAGGACGGCATGCGCGCGCCGCAGCTGTTGCTGAAGTCGTTGCCGTAGCGCTGGCTGTCGACCCATTGCGCGCCCACGTCGGCCGACTGGCCATTGCCCGGTGCCCAGGCCAGGCGCGCGGTCACCACGTTCTTCGGCACCAGCACCAGTTCGCGGCCGGTGTTCGGGCCGTCCGTGAAGCGGGCCAGCACGTGCTGCACGTGCGCTGCCGCCCGCCAGCCGGCCGCCAGCTGCGCTTCGGCATCGATCTCGAAGCCCTTGCGCTCGGTCGGGTCGAGGTTCGTGTTCGCACCCCAGCCGCCGTTCGCGGTCGGATCGAAGAAGATCTCGTTGTTCAGGCGATGACGGAACACGCGCGCCGTCAACGTACGGCTGTCGTCGCCCGGCGCGTGGCGCAAGGTCGTGCCGAATTCCAGGTCGTGCGACGTCTGCGCCTTCAGGATGTCGATGCTGGTGCGGTAGCCGTTCTCGTCCACGTTCGCCACACGGTAGCTCTGTCCCGCCTTGGCGAACACCTCGACGAGCGGATGGACGCGGTAGCTGGCCTGCGCTTCCCACGCGTTCTGCGATTGCGAGCGGTCTTCCGGCGCGACGTGGGCCACGGCGTCCACGACGTCCTTGTCGAAGTTCTCGTGGCGCGCGCCGAGGGCGACGCGGCCGTCGTGGGCCGGATCGAAGCGCAGCTCGTCGCGCAGGTATACCGCTTTCGACGACTGGCTCGCATCGGCGTTCGAGTACGATGCCGTCGTCTTGCGCTTCCAGCGCGTGACGTCCAGGCCGCCCACCAGTTCGTTGAGCATGCCGCCGACGTCGGACAGCCAGCGGGCACGCGGCGAGAACTGGTCCTGGCGGCCGTCGTACGCATTGGCCGAGCCGAAGGACAGGTAGTTCGACCGCAGGTTGCGCTCGCGGTGCGACAGGTCGGCCGCCAGGTCGACCGCGCCCAGGCGGTACTCGGCGAAGACGTTCGCGCGGTCGGTGTTCAGCGAGCCGAAGTCCTGCGGGGTCGAGGCCTGGCGCGGGTCGGCGTCGAACTGCGCCAGCGTGAGCGAACCGGGAAGGCGCGTCTCCTGGCGCGCGCTCTCGACGTGGATGCCGGCGCGCCCGCCCGTGAAGCGGGTCTGCAGGTTGAGCGAGGCCGTCGTCTGGTCGAAGTCGCTGTTCCGGCGGTAGTTGTTGCTGCCCTGGCGCGCGACGGCGATGTCGGCACTGATGTCGCCAGCGGTCTGCGACAGCTGCGCACGCACGTCGTGCTCGTGGAACGAACCGCCTTCCGCAAACACGGAACCGTGCATGCCGGCGGCGACGGCGCGGCGCGTGGTGATCTGGATGACGCCTCCGGTCGCGCCTTCGCCGTACAGCACGCTGGCGCCGCCGCGGGTGATCTCGATGCGCTCGACCGTGTCGATCGGGATCGTCGACAGTACGGTGTTCGCCAGCTCGTTCTCGTTCAGGCGCACGCCGTCGACCATGATCACCATGTTCTGCGCGCTGTTGGTGCCGAAGCCGCGCAGGTCGAGCGCGAAGTCGGGCGACGAATCGAGGCTCTGGCGGCCGAACACGCCGCCGACCTTGCGGATCGCGCTGTTCACGTCATTGACGCCGGCGCGGCGGATGTCGTCCTGGGTGATGACGGTGGCGCCGATCGGACGCAGGCTTTCGACACTGGGAAAACGGGAACCGGTGATGACGACGGTCGACGGGATGTCGTCCTGGGCGCGAACGGCGCCGGCAAACAGGGACAGGGATACGGCGCAGGCCAGCGCGATCGGCTTGACGGCCGGCGCGCCGCGGGTGGAGGCGGCAGAATTCATTGGATGTTCAATCTTCGTTTGGCCGGCAAGCGTCCCCGCACGCCGGCGTACACAAAAGCGCGGTTTGACACCGGCTTCCCCTGTCTGGCCGGTCTCCGGGCTCCAAGACGGACCGTCCCACCTTCCTATGCAAGCACAGTGGTTATCGGGGCGGCCTGTCGCCGATGCGGCGACGCTTGTTTACCGTTGCGGGGGCAGCACACGTTGGCGACCCGCCGGAGGCGCGCGCTTCGTGTTTCCCGTTTAACTGCACGCGCAGACGCGCGTGCGGGCACCAAACCTGGGGATTATAACCTGTATAGTGTGGGCACAAAAATTACAGCCACGCCAGGGGGCTCGCATGCATCCTCGTTTCAGTGTCCGCTTCGCCATCGCCGCCGCCCTGCTGCTGACGGGCACAGTGCGCGCCGCGCCGGCGTCCGACGGCATCGCCCTCGCCGCACCCGACGCCGCCGCCGTGCGCGTGCCCAGCAGCCCGGACGCCTGGGGCGGCCCGCGCACGGGCCGCGAGCCGACCTTGTCCGACCGCGTCGTCCATTACGACATCGACGCCACGCTCGATCCCGTCAAGCACACGGTCGCGGGCCGCGAACGGCTCACATGGCGCAACCGCAGCAAGGTCGCCGTGAAGAGCGTCTACCTGCACCTGTACATGAATGCGTTCGAGAGCGCGGGCAGCACGTTCTTCACGGAGCGGCGCGAGCGCGACGGCACCTTCCGCTCCGGCGTCGACATCAAGGACGCATGGGGCCACATCGCCCTGAGCCGCGTCGCACAGGGCGGCGCGAATGTGCCGTGGACCTTCGTCCATCCCGACAACGGCCCCGCGACGGACCACACGGTGGTGCGTTTCGACCTGCCGCAGGCCGTCGCGCCGGGCCAATCGACCACGTTCGACATCGACTTCCTCACGCAGCTGCCGCGCGTCGTCGCGCGCACGGGATACTTCGGCACCTTCCACCTCGTCGCCCAATGGTTCCCCAAGATCGGCGTGCTGGAACTGCCGGGCGAACGCGGGGCACAAGCGCCGCGCTGGAACGTGCACGAATTCCACATGAATTCCGAGTTCTACGCGGACTTCGGCAGCTACGACGTCAAGTTGACCGTCCCGCGCGGCTACACGGTGGGCGCGACGGGCGAGCCGCAAGGCGCCCCCGTCGACAAGGGCGGCCTGCGCACGTGGCGCTTCGTGCAGGGCGACGTCCACGACTTCGCCTGGACCGCCGACAGCCAGACGGCGAAGCCCCTCGTCGACACGTGGACCGGCCCGGGCAGCCCGCCCGTGACGGTGACGGTGCTGTACCCGCCCGAATTCGCCGCCAGCGCGGCGCCCGCGCTGAAGACGGCGAAGGAATCGCTGACGTATTTCTCGAACACGCTGGGCCCCTACCCGTACAAGACGCTGACCGTCGTGATCCCGCCCTACAACGCGGAGGAAGCGGGCGGCATGGAATACCCGACGTTCTTCACGGCCGAAGCCTATCGGACGGTCGATGCGCGCACGGCGAACCAGTTCGCGCTGGCCTTCGTCACGATCCACGAATTCGGCCACGGCTATTTTTATGGCCTGCTCGCGTCGAACGAATTCGAAGAGCCGATGCTGGACGAGGGCCTGAACGAATACTGGGACAACCGCATGATGCGCGACCAGGGCCAGCTGGCGTTCATCGCGACGCCGCTGCTGGCCCGCCTCGGCTTCGCGCCCGGCTATCCGACCTTCGACGCCGAACGCACGGCCACGCCGCGCAACGACCCGGCCGATCCGCCCGGCGCCAACGCGTGGTCCCGCCTGCAAGACATCGGTCCCGTCTACACGCGTACCGCGATCCTGATGCGCGACCTGGAAGCGCGCATCGGCAAGGCGCCGATGGAGCGCGCGTTCAAGGAATACTACCGGCGCTGGAAATTCCGCCACCCGAGCGTCGCGGACCTGGCCGAGACGCTGGCCGAGGTAACGGGCCGGCGCGCCGTCATCGAGGACGCGTTCGCGCGCCAGGTCTACGCGGTCACCCGCGTCGACGACCGCATCGGCGATCTCTCGAGCACCGAGCAGCTGCCCCTGCCCGGCATGCACGACAAACAGGCCGATGTCGACAAGCGCATCGACGCCGCCCGCACGCAGTGGCGAAAAGCGCATCCGCACGCGCCGGACGGCACGGGGCCGTACCCGTACCGCACGGAGGTGACCATGCGCCGCCTCGGCGCTCCGGTCCCGCAGACGCTGCTCGTGACATTCGCCGACGGCAGCAGCGAGACCGCGCACTGGGACGCCGACGAACGCTGGCACCGTTTCGTGTGGACGAAGTCCGCGCGGGCCGTGTCGGCCGAACTGGACCCGCAGCGCCTGCACTACCTCGACGTGAACAAGCTCGACGACAGCCGCACCCTCGAACCGGACGCGCGCGCGTCGCGCCGCTGGGGCTTCGAATTCGCCGCCGTCGTCGACTATCTCCTGGCCCTGATCGCGACCCTATGACGACCGAATCGACGTTGGCATCCCGTTCCCTGACGCCGCACGACGCCGGCGCGGGCGCCGCGCTGCGCACGGCGCGGGGCGCGCTGCAATGGCGCCTGCTGCTGTGGTGGGCCCTCCTCCTGCTGCTGCCTACCGTCGTCGCCACGCTGCCGGTGTGGGAGCTGCTGTCCGCCAGCCTCGATCATTCGGTGTATGCGGGCCGCCTCGCCGAGCGCCTCGACATGATCGCGTTCGCCGACATCGTGGGCACCGCGCGCGAGCACCATGGGCCGGCATTGAGCGAGGGCGGCCTCGTCGCGCTCGCGTCGACGCTGCTGTTGTCGCCGCTGCTGTCCGGGATGGTGATCGCTGCGAGCCGCGCACCGCAGCGCCTGGGCATGGGCGCGCTGCTGGCCGCAGGCGCGCAGGAGTATCCGCGCCTGGCGCGCATGCTCGTGTGGTCGAGCGTGCCACTCGGCGTCGCCGGACTGCTGGGCGCCGGCGCGTACCGGCTGGCCGGCCAGGCTGCCGAGACGGCCCTGCTGGAAACCGACGCCGAGCGCGCCGCGCACCTGGCCATGCTCGCCACGGCCGTGCTGCTCCTGCTGGCCCACGCGACGGTCGATGTCGGCCGCGCCGTGCTGGCGGCCGACCGCCGCCGCACCTCGGCCGTCGCCGCGTGGTGGCGCGGCTGCGGCCTGCTGGCGCGGCGGCCGCTGGCGCTGCTGGGCGTCTATCTCGCCGTCACGGCCGTCGGACTCGCGCTTGCCGCGCTGCTCGCGTTCGCGCGCGCACACGTGCCGGCACTGGGGACGGCCGGCACGGTCGCCGCCGTCGTGCTGGCCCAGCTGGTGGTGCTCGTGCTCGGGTGGATGCGTGCGGCGCGCCTGTTCGCGTTGCTGGCGTTGGTGCGCCGACCCGGCGCCGACGCGATCGGCGCGGATCGGCTACCATGAATATTTAGAACGCCGTCCGAAGGAGCCGTCATGCCGACCCGCCTGCCCACTTATTTCGTCTCGCACGGAGGCGGCCCGTGGCCGTGGATGAAGGACCAGTACGGCCCCACGTATGCCGAGCTGGAAGCGTCGCTGGTCGACATCAAGCGCCAGATCGGCGTGCGTCCGAACGCCGTGCTCGTGGTGACGAGCCACTGGGAGACGGACGAATTCACCGTATCGTCCGGCACCGCGCCGGGCATGATCTACGACTACGGCGGCTTCCCGCCGCACACGTACCGGATCCGCTACCCGGCGCCGGGCGAGCCGCGGCTGGCGGAAAGGGTCGCGCAACTGTTGAACGATGGCGGCCAGCCGGCCCGCCTCGACGCGGAACGCGGCTTCGACCACGGCACGTTCTCGATGCTGGCGCCGATCTATCCCGAGGCCGACATGCCGGTCGTGCAGCTGTCGATCCGCCACGATTACGACCCGGCCGTCCACCTGGCCGCGGGCCGGCTGCTTTCCCCGCTGCGCGACGAGGGCGTGCTGATCCTCGGGAGCGGGCTGTCGTTCCACAACCTGAGACAGTTCGGCCCGGGCGGCGCGCTGGCGTCGAACGCGTTCGATACGTGGCTGCAGCACGTGCTGCTGGAACTGGCGCCGGCCGACCGCGAGCAGGCGTTATTGCGCTGGAGCGAGGCGCCGTATGCGCGCATGGCGCATCCGCGCGAGGATCACCTGGTGCCGCTGTGGGTGGCGCTGGGCGCGGCCGAGAACGAGAAGGCCGCGTGCGTGTACCACGAAGAGAGTTTCTTCGGGGCGTTGACGGTGTCGAGTTTCAGGTTCGGCGAGGCGGCCTGATTAACGTAGGTGGGCTCCCCGAGCCCACCATTTACGTCGGCGGTCCACAAACGTTCGGTGGGCACGTTTCATTTGAGCTCCCCGGCCTCAAATGCCCACCCTACGCCTGTCGTTGGCAGGGGATTTTAAGTCCCGCGCTTTCCCCGCGCCGCCTCCTCCGCCTTGCGCGCGGCCTTCTCGGCCGCGATGCGGGCCTTTTCTTCCATCTCGATGCGGTGGCGTTCCAGGGCTTCCGCGCGGGTCTGCGGGGTTTCCAGGCTGATGCGGCCCAGCGCGCCCTGGCGGTAATCCTGCAGCAGCACGTGCGCCGCCTTTTCGTAGTCGTAGTCGCCGCCGCGCACGCGGAACGCGCGGCGCTGGGCGACGCCTTCGATGACGCCGAAGCCGTCCAGGCCGTCCGTCTTGATGCCGTAGCGGGCCGTCAACAGCTGCGGGTAGCGCTGCAGCAGCAGGCTGCCCAGGAACTCCGCGACCTCTTCCTCGATCACGGCATTCGTGCCGATCGCATGGCTCGCGGCCAGCATCAGGCCGTCGCTCTCCATCTCGATCTTGGGCCACAGCATGCCCGGCGTGTCGACCAGCACCGTGAACTTGTCCAGATAAAGCTTTTGCTGGGACTTCGTGACGGCCGGTTCGTCGCCGACTTTCGCCACGCGCTTCTTGAGCAGCGCGTTCATCAGGGTCGACTTGCCCACGTTCGGGATGCCCATGATCATGATGCGCAGCGGCTTCGTCGGCACGCCGCGGTGCGGCGCCAGCGCCTTGCACAGGTCCGGGATCTTCGCCACGTCGGACGGCTTCTTGGTCGTCATCGGGTAAGCGGTGACGCCGTCCTGGGCGTCATACCACGCGGCCCAGGCGGCCGTGGCGACGGGATCGGCGAGGTCGGTCTTGTTCAGCACCTTGAGGCAGGGGCGCTGGCGGAACTTGCGCAATTCCTCGACCATCGGGTTGCTGCTCGCCTCCGGCAGGCGGGCATCCAGGACCTCGATGACCACATCGGTGTTTTCCATCTGTTCCGCGGCCTGCTTGCGGGCGGCGGCCATGTGGCCTGGGAACCATTGAATCGACATGCTTTACTTTCAATATCTGCGTGCAACCCTCTATTTTACGCTAGTCGACCCGTGGATGGCGCCGCTGCCTACCTTGTTGCCGGCATGCACTCGCTCGGCGGCGGCGGCGACGTCGGGTCGAACGCGGACAGGCGGGCGCGCGCTTCGCGCAGGTCCTTGCCGAATTCGGTCAGGTAGCGCGACCGTTCCTCGCTCTGCCATTCCGCATCCGAATAACTTTTCGGCGAGTGGGCCGTGGCCGTCAAGACCTTGCCCTGCAGGCGCGGCACCAGCGCGCGGTCGGGGTCGGTGTTTTCCTTGAGCAGGTAACCGTCGACGTCGCGCAAGGTGAGGGGCGGCGGCGGCGACTGGTCGCGCAGCAGCTTGCCGAACAGTGTCAACCTGACGTCGTTCGGGCCGGGCCCGAGCACGTCGTTGAAGGTCAGCAGCGCGACGCTCTGGCCGCGGGCGTCGTCGACGCGGCCGTTGATGATGTAGCGGCCCGGCATGCGCACCTCGAGCGGCAGGTGGAACACGAGCGAACCCTCCTCGACGGCTTCGCGCGGCGCGCCCGCCCACACGGCCGGCAGTTCGGGCGTATAGATGACGTCGAACTGGACGACGCCGCTCTTGCCGCCCACGTTGTAGCGCACTTCGGTGCGGATGGTGCCGTTGAACGAGGCGAGCCCCGTCTGCGCGGGCGCCAGCACACCGGCGAAGGCGCCGTCGTTCGGCACCGGGTCGGCACCCGTACCGTCGTCGACGAACGGGATGCTCACTTGCGGCGTCTGGCGCGCGCCGCCATACGTGATGCCCTGCGCGAGCGCGCGCGTGATCACGAGCGGCAGCGTCTTGCCGTCCGCGTCGACGGCGCGCAGCGAGAACGCCACCGATTCACCGGACGCCATGTAGACGCGCGACTGCGACGTCTGCAACAGAACGCGGCCTTCGCTTCCGCCGCCGTCCAGGCGCATCGGGTTCATCGACGCCACGGGATCGTTCGGGCGATTCTGGTCGGGATTGTCCGCCATCGGGCGCGAGCCGACCGGATACTGGCTGGACGCGCGATAGCTGCAATACGTGTGATCGGCCAGCTGCACGTTTTCCACGAGCTGGCGGCGCCGGCTCGCGCGGTCATCCGGCAGCGGCACGCCGGCGGCCTGGACCTGGCCGAAGAATTGCGGTCCGCGCGACGCCGGTGCCTGCGCGCTTGCTGCGACGGGCGCGGGGCCGCCGTGGTCCATGACGCTCCACGCGAGGACGGCCACGACGGCGACGGCCGCCGACGCCAGCACCAGCCGCCGCAAGCGCGGCCGGGGCGGGCTGGACGGGCGCGGCGGCCACGGTTTGCCGGATCGACTAGAGGGCACTGTTCACCATCGCACTGCGCACGACGGACACGATGCCTTCCCAATTACCGTTCGTGTAATGGTTGTAGGCTTCGCCGTCGTCGCGGAAGGACACGGAGTGATAACTCCACTTCGTACTGCCGCCCTCGTTGGCGTTAGTTCCGAGCGTCAGGTCGTTGCAGAACCAGTCGCTGGGGTTGCAGTACGCGCCGCCGGAACTGCCGGACACGCCGCCGGAGCTGTGGTACGCGACGGCTTCGTCATCCTGGCCGGGCAGGATGCCGGAATACGCGGTGCCCTTGGCGCCCGCGTACATGTAGAACCAGATGCCGCGCGTATCGTTGTGGTTGTACATGGCGCGCGCGGTCGTCGTCTTGAGGTCTTGCGTCAGCGGGTCGGAGGTAGCCCACGATCCGTAATCGGCCAGCTCGGAGCCGCCGCCCGCGCCGGACGCGGCGCGCACCCATTTGATGTTCCAGCCGGTCTGCGACGTACCGTCGCTGTTGCCGCATACGCCCGACGAGTTCGGCGCCGCGTTCTTCTTCATGCGCGCCGAGCCGCCGTAGTTCGCGAGCGTGTAGCCCATCATGAGGTCGCCCGCGCTGTGGGTCGCGATATAGCACCAGTTGCTGCCGGTGCAGAAGCAGTCGAGGGCGTCGCGGATGTGGTAGTTCTGCGATGCGATGGTGTTGTAGCCGTCCCAGTTGACGGCCTTCTTGTTGACGCCCGCCGCCGTGGAAGACGGGCCCCAGTACGTGAAGCTGTTGTAGTCGCCGATCGTGCCGCCGCCCGTGCGGCCGTTGATCCACAGCGTGTAATTCGTCGCCGATGCGAACCCGGTAATTCCGAGCAGGCACAGCGCCGTCAGCCAGCGCATCAGTGTCATCTCCCTCTCCTCCATGCTTGTCGTCGTTGGATGGTGTCGCCGTGCGCCGTGCCGGTGCCGAACTGATGAGGTCGCCGTGGCTTACGGCCGAGTCGACTGTAGAGAGGGTCCCCAAGTGTGTCAATTGCCGCGCGAGCCAGAGTGATGGCCCGCGCGTCCATGTTCAACGCGCGTTCACCGCGACCGCCGCCCGCATGACGGCGACGATGCCGCCCCAGTTCCCGTCCGTGTAATGGTGGTAGTTCTCGCCGTCGTCGCGGAAGGCCACCCAGTGGTTGGCCCACTTGGCATGGCCGCCCTCGGCCGGGTCGGGCCCCAGGGTCAGCACATGGCAGAACCAGTCGCGCGGGTTGCAATACGACCCGCCCGCCGAGCCGGCGACGGCGCCCGCGCTGTGGTAGGCCTCGACCCCATCGTCCTGCCCAGGCAGGAAGACCGACGTCAGGCCGCCGTCGGCGCCGGCGTACATCCAGAACCAGATGCCGCGCGTGTCGTTGTGGTTGTACATGGCGCGTGCGGTACGGACCCGCAGGTCCTGCACGAGCGGCTCGGACGTGGTCCAGGCGCCGATGTCCGCGAGTTCCGAGCCACCGCCCGAGCCGGCGGCCGACGCGATCCACTTGATGTTCCAGCCGGTCTGCCCAGTGGCCCCCATCGATCCGTCGGCGTTGCCGCACACGCCCGAGGCGTTCGGCCGGGCGTTCTTCTTCACGCGCGTCGAGCCGCCGTAGTTCGCGAGCGTGTAGCCGATGAGCAGGTCACCCGCGCTGTGCGTGGCGATGTAGCACCAGTTGGCGCCCGTGCAGAAGCAGTCGAGGGCGTTGCGCAGGATGCCGCTCTGGGAGGCGATGCTGCTGCGGCCGTCCCAGTTGACGGCCTTCTTGTTGACGCCGGCGTCCATCGCGGCCGGCCCCCAATAAGCGAAGTCGGCGTAGTTGCCGACCGCGCCGCCGCCCTTGCGGCCGTTGATCCACAAGGTGTAATTGGTCGCCGACGCCAGGCCGGCGCACGCCAGCAGGCATAGCGCCACAAAGCAACGCAGCGTTCTCATCAATCCCTCCACTCATCGATAACGTGGAAATTAGATACTGCTGCGCTGCGCGAGTTCGCGGGTTCAGTCGAGTTCCGCGAGGGCTTTGATGTGAGCCACGACACTGCGTCCCAACGCCGACAGCGCATAGCCGCCTTCGAGGCAGCTGACGATGCGTCCGCCCGCGTACTGCCGCGCGATGTCGGCGACCCGGTGCGTGATCCACGCGTAGTCCGCCTCAACCAGCGCCATGCCGCCCATATCGTCTTCCTTGTGGGCGTCGAAGCCGGCCGAGATGAAGATCATCTGCGGGCGGAACGCGTGCAGCGCGGGCAGCCATTGTTCGGCGACGAGCTTGCGGACGACGTCGCCACCAGTGTACGCCGGGACCGGCACATTGATACTCGTAGCGGTGATAGGTTCCGGGTCGGTGTACGGGTAAAACGGGTGCTGGAAGAAGCTGGCCATCAGCACGCGCGGATCGCCGCGGAACGATTCGGCCGTGCCGTTGCCGTGGTGGACGTCGAAGTCGATGACGGCGACGCGGTCGAGACCGTGCACGTCGAGCGCACGGCGCATGGCGATGGCGACGTTGTTGAAGAGGCAGAAGCCCATCGGTTCATTCGGCCGCGCGTGGTGCCCCGGCGGCCGGACGGCGCAGAACGCGTTGTCGACGGTGCCGGCGATGACGGCGTCCGTCGCGGCCACGGCGGCCCCGGCAGCGCGCAGGGCGGCGCGGTAACTGTCCTTGCACAGCAGCGTGTCGCCGTCGAGCGGATAGTGTGCGCCGGGTGCCGCCGGCAGGTTGTCGCGCACGAGGTCGAGGGCGGCCTGCGTGTGGTTGCGCAGGATGTCGGCCTCGTCGGCCAGCGGCGCGCTCACGTGTTCGACGAGCCCGTCCAGGCGCGCGAGGATCAGCTGGTCCTCGATGGCGCGCAGGCGCTCGGGCGTTTCGGGATGCCAGCTGCCCATCTCGTGCAGGGAACAGTCCGGGTGGCTGTAAATGGCTGTACTCATGATTGCTGGTTAATGCTCATCCGTACCGCAAGTCCCTCCGTTCTCGCATAGAATCGACGGGAAAGGCGCTGACGCAGTGCATATCGAGATTGCTAACCACGCTAATCTACCACGCCTGCGCACCCCGCCACCCCTGAACGACCATCGGAAGCCATCCATGTTCAACAAATTGCACGCCGCCGCGCGCCAGGTCAGCCAGATCGTGGTCGGCAAGGACCAGCAGGTCCGCCTCGCCCTGACCTGTCTGCTGGCCGGCGGCCACCTGCTCATCGACGACGTGCCCGGCGTCGGCAAGACGACCCTGGCCCACGCGCTGGCGCTGGCGCTGGGATTGAAATTCAACCGCGTCCAGTTCACGAGCGACCTGCTGCCGGCCGACGTGGCCGGCATCTCCGTCTACGAGCGCGAAAAGAACGGCTTCGTCTTTCACCCGGGACCGATCTTCACCCAGGTGCTGCTGGCGGACGAGATCAACCGCGCCACGCCCAAGACGCAGTCGGGCCTGCTCGAAGCGATGGAAGAGCGCCAGGTCACGGCCGACGGCGTCACCCGTATGCTGCCGGAACCCTTCTTCGTCATCGCGACGCAGAATCCCGCGCACCAGGTTGGCACGTTCCCCCTGCCGGAATCGCAGCTCGACCGCTTCCTGATGTGCCTGTCGCTGGGCTATCCGGACCCCGCCGCCGAGCGCGCCCTGCTGATGGGCGAGGACCGGCGCGCGATGCTCAAGTCGATTGCCCCCGTGATGCGGCCGGAGGAACTCATGGATGCCCAGCGCTCGCTGCGCGCGATCCACGCGTCCGACAAGCTCATCGACTATTTGCAGGCCCTCGCGCAGGCGTCGCGCTCGGGCAAGCTGTTCGCGGAAGGGCTGTCGCCGCGCGCGACGCTGGCCCTGCTGCAGGCGGCGCGCGCGTGGGCCGCGCTGGAAGGGCGCGACCACGTGATCCCGGAAGACGTGCAGGCCCTGCTCGTCCCCGTGTGCGCGCACCGCCTGCGGCCGCTGCGGTCCGCGCAGGGCGTGGCGATGGCCAGCCGCGACCTCGTGCTGCAGTTGCAGAAGTCGGTCCCGGTCTGATGGCCGGACTTGCCGATCCAGCGATGGCACGGCCCAAGGGTTGGCCGATGCGCTGGCTGCACCGCAAGCGCGCGCTGTGGCGCACGAAGGCGACGGCGCGCGACACGGGCAGCGTGCTGCTGAGCCAGCGGCGCGTCTACATCCTGCCCACGCGCGCCGGGCTCGGCTTCTGCGCGTTGCTGCTCGTGCTGCTGGTCGGTTCCATCAACTACAGCCTCGGCCTCGGCTTCGGCCTGACGTTCGTCGCCGGCGCCTGCGCCCTCGTCGACATGGTGCAGACGACGCGCAACCTGGCCGGCCTCGTGCTCAGCCCCGGCCGCGCGCCCGACGTGTTCGCCGGCGAGGACGCGCCGTTCGAGTTGCGCGTCGAGAATCCCACGCGCCTGCCCCGCTACGCCGTCTGGATCGATTTCGAGCACGAGCGGGAACCGCGCCAGGCCGTCGACGTGACGGCCGGCGGCAGCACGACGCTGGTGTTGCGCACGCCGACGCGCACGCGCGGATGGATGCGGCCGCCGCGCGTGCGCCTGTCCACGCGCTTCCCGCTGGGCCTGTTCCGCGCCTGGAGCTGGTGGCAGCCGGACAGCCGCGCCCTCGTCTATCCGTTCCCCGAGCAGGACGCGCCACCGCTGCCGATGACCGGGCGCCCCAGCCCCGACGGCGTGGGCAGCACGGGCAGCGACGATTTCGCGGGCGTGCGCAGCTACCAGCCGGGCGACCCGATGCGCTACCTCGCGTGGCGCCAGATCGCGCGCCTCGATCCGGCACTGGGCGGCCAGCTCGTCACGAAACACTTCGAGGGCGGCACCGTCGACGAGCTCGTGCTCGACTTCGACGCGCTGCCCCCGCGGCTCGACGAAGAGCTGCGCCTCGCGCGCATGGCCCGCTGGGTCCTGGAGGCGGAGCAGCGCGCCCTGCCCTACGCGTTCCGGCTCGGCCGGATCCGCTACGATTCCGCCCTCGGCGCGGCGCACCAGGCGGCCTGCCTGCGCGCGTTGGCGCTGTACGGTCTGCCGGAGGGCACGGCATGACGCCGCTGTCACGCGACAAGCAGGATACGCTGCTCCTGATCGCCAGCAGCCTGCTCGTACTGGTGCCGCACGCGGCCCACCTGCCGCCGTGGGTAAGCCTGCTGTGCGGCGCGACGCTGGCCTGGCGCGCCGGGGTCACGCTGCTGGGCCGGCGCATGCCGTCGAACGTCATCCTCGTGCCGATCGCCGCGGCCGCGATGTTCGGGGTGCTGCACAGCTATCACACCTTGTTGGGACGCGATGCGGGCGTCGCCATGCTCGTGCTGCTCGTCGCCT
This sequence comes from Massilia putida, assembly GCF_001941825.1. Taxonomy (NCBI): domain Bacteria; kingdom Pseudomonadati; phylum Pseudomonadota; class Betaproteobacteria; order Burkholderiales; family Oxalobacteraceae; genus Massilia; species Massilia putida. The sequence continues at coordinate 5,779,026 of NZ_CP019038.1, read as the reverse complement.
TCAAGATGCTGGAAATGCACGCGCGGCGCGACCTGTTCGTCGTCGTGTTCCTATGCTATTTCCTCGTGCTCACCAACTTCTTTTATTCGCAGACGATCCCGACGGCGCTGCTGATGCTCGTGTCGCTCGTGGCCCTGCTCGCGACGCAGCTGTCGTTCCAGCTGACGGGCGCGGTCCCGCCGCTGCGCACGCGCCTGTGGATGGGCGCCAAACTGCTGGGCCTGGCGCTGCCGCTGGCGGGCGCGGCATTCGTCCTGTTCCCCCGCGTCGAAGGCCCGCTGTGGGGCATGCCGGACGATGCGCACAGTGCCAGGAGCGGCCTGTCGGACACGATGTCTCCCGGCCAGATGTCGAACCTGGCGCAGTCCGAGGACGTCGCGTTCCGCGTGAAATTCGATGGCGCGCCTCCGCCGCAACCGCAGCTGTACTGGCGCGGCCCGGTGCTGGGCAGCTACGACGGCCGCACCTGGACCCGCATCCGGCCGTCGCGCCACGTGCGCCCGCAGCCGCTGTCGCTGTCCGTGGGCGGCAAACCGCTCGGTTACCAGGTCACCCTGGAACCGTCGAACACGCGCTGGCTGTTCGCCCTCGAGATGCCGCGCGCCCTGCCCGCCGTGCCGGGCCATGACGTGGCGCTGTCCGGCGAGCTGGAGATCCAGACGCTGGCCCCGATCGCGGAGCGCGTGCGCTACGACCTCGTCTCCTACGTGCACTACAACCTGCAGCCGGAGGCATCGCCCGTCGACGGCCAATGGCTGACGCTGCCCTACGGGATCAATCCGCGGGCGCGGGCCGAGGGCCAGGCGACAGCCAACGAGCCCGATCCGGCGCGGCGCGTGGCGGCCGTGCTGCGCGAGTTTTCGCAAGGCGGCTTCGTCTACACCCTGCAGCCGCCGCTGCTGCCGGGGCCGGACGCCGTCGACGACTTCCTGTACGGCACACGCGCCGGCTTTTGCGAGCACTACGCCGGCGCCTTCGTGTTCCTGATGCGCGCGGCCGGCGTGCCGGCGCGCGTCGTCACGGGCTACCAGGGCGGCGACCTGAATCCGCTCGACGGCTATCTGACCGTGCGCCAGTCCGATGCGCATGCGTGGGCCGAAGTCTGGCTGCCGCGTCAAGGCTGGGTGCGCGTCGACCCGACGGCGGCCGTGGCGCCGGAACGCGTCCGGCGCAGCCTCGCGCGGGCGCTGCCGGCCCCGGCGCCGTTCGGTCTCGAAGGCCTGGGCCGGCTGCTGCAGCCCGATCCGGATTCGCTACTGGGCCGCATCCGTTACATGTTCGGCGCGGTCAACAATGGCTGGAACCAGTGGGTGCTGAATTACACGCCGCAGCGCCAGCAGAATCTCGTGCAACGCTTGCAAGAAGGATTGTCCCATTGGCAAAGCCTGGCGCTGATCGGCATGCTCTGCCTCGTGTTGTTTCTGGTCAGAAAATTCTCGTTACGGCAGAAAACCGATCCTGCCGATGCGCTATACTCGGTCCTGTGCCAGCGCCTCGGCCAGCTTGGCCTGCCGCGTGCGCCGGACGAAGGGCCGACCGCGTACGCCAGCCGTATTGAAGCTCGATCCTTTGCCGACGCCGGTCTGACGCCCGAGCAGAGCGCGGCAGCGACCGAGTTCCTGCGGCGCTACAGCGCTTACCGCTACGGACCGCAGAGTCCGGGCACCGGCCTCCTGTCTACCCTGAGAGATTTGCTGTCCCGAGTTCGATGAAATCCTTCGTTCCACTGCTGCTTACCCTTGCCGTCGGCGCCGGGGGAGCGGTGGATGCGGTCGCCGCATCCTCGCTGCATCATTCCCATACGGCCAAAGCCAAGGCCAAATCCGCCAAGGCCGCGAAAAAGTCCGGCAAAGCCGCGACCGCCATCGCCGCCCGCCCCGCCATCGACTACGACGGCGAAACGGTCAATTTCAGTGAATGGCAGGCCGTGCGCGACTTCGAGGACGAGATGGTCGCCCGCGACGGTTTCGATCGCGCCCAGGTCGAGGACGTGATCCGGCACGCGCGCTTCATCGACTCCGCCGTCCAGCTCGTGAAACCGGCCCCGCCGGGCAAGCCCAAAAACTGGAGCGCGTACAGCGACCGCTTCATCGAGCCGATCCGCATCAATGCCGGCGTGCGCTTCTGGGGCGAGAACGCGGCCACCCTCGCGCGCGCGGAGGCGACGTATGGCGTGCCGGCCGAGATCATCGTCGGCATCCTTGGCGTGGAAACGATTTACGGCCGCGATACCGGCCGCTTCCGCGTCGTCGACGTGCTGACCACCCTCGCCTTCGCCTACCCGGAAGCGCCGAACCGGCTCGAGCGCATGGCGTTCTTCCGCAGCGAACTGGAAAACACGCTGCTGCTCGCGCGCAAGGAACACATCGACCCGTTCTCGCTGCTGGGCTCGTTCGCGGGCGCCGTCGGCATGCCGCAATTCATGCCGGGCAATATCCTCAAATATGGCGTGGATTTCGACGGCGACGGCATCGTAGACCTGCGCGGCTCGGCGGCGGATGCGATCGGCAGCGTGGCCAACTTCCTCGTCCAGCATGGCTGGGACCGCACCAACACGGGACCGGCCGTGTTCCCGGCCGCCGTGGCGCCCAGCCTCGCCTGGCAGCCGCTGCTGGGCGGCCTGGAAGCCCGCTACCGTCCGGCCGAACTGGACGGCGCCGGCGTCGCGACGCATACTGCGCTCCCGGACGGCCGCCTGTACGGTCTCGTCGACTTGCAAAACGGTGCGGACCCGACGGAGTATTGGGTGGCGAACGCTAACTTTTTTGCTATCACGAAATACAATCGCAGTTATTTTTATGCCATGTCGGTCGTGGAACTGGGCCGTGCCGTGCGCCTGGCACGCGGGATTTAGCTGCTCAGAACCAACAAATTTGTATCAATTTGTAACAAGCTTGTCATAAATACTGCTGAGTTAATGCAGTCGTGACAACGTTATACTCCCGGGGTGTACCACGGTTTCCGTTTTGCAGTTCTTCTAGGAAACTGTAGGTATTCCTCGATACCCCCTCTCAAATTGTCATTCCACCATTCAATTCCTAAACGTGCGGCGGCGCATCGATAATTGCTTTACACTTAATTTTAAACAAAAAACAATTATCCCCTCCGGTGAGTTTGTGAGAGAATTGCATTGCGGCTATTGTTGCGATGGGACAACGAACTCAACGAAAGCCACCGAAATTTATTGCTCTTGAGTACTAAATTTGAAATTAGTTGTATAATTTAGTAGAAACTTTCATATCCTCAAGGACCTGGAAGTTCGCCCCGAGCTCTGACAAACTCTCATAGGAATAGTGACATCATGACGAACCAAGTCGGTATCGATATGAACAGCGATTCGGAAAATGACGAACTGCTGCAATACAACCCGAATCGCCTGCTCGACACCCTGATCGAGAACCTGCGCCTGAAAAACGACGCGGCCCTGTCGCGCGCTCTGGAAGTCGCACCGCCGGTGATCTCGAAAATCCGCCACCACCGCCTGCCGGTCGGCGCCTCGCTGCTGATCCGCATGCACGAAGTCTCGGACCTGTCGATCCGTGACCTGCGTTACCTGATGGGCGACCGCCGCGCCAAGTTCCGCATCAGCGACAAGCAGTTCAAGCCGAAAGACAAGGACGCTGGCGGCAGCGGCGCCGAGCAATAATGCAACGCGTCGGACCGGACGGCGGCCTTTGATGCCGCCGCACCGGAGCAGGCATGTTCGACCCACATCGCGTGGGGTGGGAGACCCAGCGCCGCGAACCCGCGCCGGGCAACACGACAATCAGGCGGGAAACACACCCGTCGACAAATAACGATCACCGCGGTCGCAGACGATGAACACGATCGTCGCATTCTCGACCGTCTGCGAAATGCGCAAGGCGATTTCGCAGGCGCCGGCTGCGGAAATACCGCAGAAAATACCCTCTTCGGCCGCCAGACGGCGCGCCATCTGTTCCGCCGCGGCCTGGGTCACGCTCTCGACCTGGTCGATGCGCGACTTGTCGAAGATCTTCGGCATATAGGCTTCCGGCCATTTGCGGATGCCGGGAATCGACGATCCTTCTTCCGGCTGCGCGCCGATGATGCGCACGCCCTCGTTCTGTTCCTTCAGATAGCGCGACACGCCCATGATCGTGCCGGTGGTGCCCATCGCGCTGACGAAGTGGGTGACGCGGCCTTCCGTGTCGCGCCAGATTTCCGGACCCGTCGTCTCGTAGTGGGCGCGCGGATTGTCCTGGTTGCCGAACTGGTCGAGGATGATGCCCTGCCCGTCCTTCTGCATCTGCTCGGCCAGGTCGCGCGCGTATTCCATGCCGCCCGTCTTCGGCGTCAGGATGATGCGGGCGCCGTACGCGGCCATGCTCTGGCGGCGCTCGACCGACAGGTTGTCCGGCATGACCAGCACCATCTTGTAGCCGCGGATCGCCGCAGCCATCGACAGCGCGATGCCCGTGTTGCCGCTCGTCGCTTCGATCAGCGTGTCGCCGGGTTTGATCTGGCCGCGCGCCTCGGCCCCGCGCAGCATCGACATCGCCGCCCGGTCCTTCACGGAACCCGCCGGGTTGTTGCCTTCGAGCTTGCCGAGGATGATGTTGTTGCGGGCCGCCGCTTCCGGCCCGGGGATGCGCACCAGTTGCACCAGCGGGGTATTGCCGATCGTGTCTTCGATGGTCTTGTATGCCATTGCTTACTCTTTTGCGAACGCGAAAGCGCCATTCTAATCCGAGTTGCGGCAGCGCGTACGGGGCGGGGTCGGTGCCGGCGCGTACGCCAAAGAAAAACCCCGCGCTCGGCGGGGTTTCATGCGGCATGCGGCCGATCAGGTCGCCGACTTGGCGGCCTCGGGCTTGGCTTTCGTGTCGGCCGGCTTGGCCTTCATGTCGGCCGGCTTGGCGCTGCTCTTGGCCGGCTTGGCGGCCTTCTCGGCCGGTGCGGCAGCCATGGGTGCGCCGTCCTTGGATTGCCCGTTCACCTGCAGGCCGGCCTTCGACAGCTGGGTCGCGCGCTTGTCGGCCACGCCTTTCACGCGCTTCTGGAAATCGCTCCAGTCCTTGAACGGACCCGCCTTGGTGCGTTCGTCGATGATTGCCTTCGACATGGCCGGACCAACGCCTTTGACCGAATCCAGCGCGGCGGCGTCGGCCTTGTTAACGTCCACCTGGGCGAATGCAAAGCCCATCGACGCCACCAGCGTGGCGACTGCAAGCATCAGCTTCTTGATCATCTCGTTTTCTCCGTTAATATTCGCGTTGGTCGTTGGCTTGGATGGCGGCCGCGGAGGGCCGCCTGTTGCCATAACGGATGGACGTGACGATGGGTTGACGGCGCGATGTGCGATTCCGCAATCACGCGTAGCCGTCGTCCTTGCGGCGCTGCGCGAACAACTCGTCGCGGGTGACGGTCGCCGTGCCCAGCTTGCCGACGACGATGCCGCCCGCGCGGTTCGCGGTCGCCAGCGCTTCCGGCAACGACGCGCCGGCCCCCAGCATGGCGGCCATCGTCGCGATGACGGTGTCGCCGGCGCCGGAGACGTCGAACACTTCGCGCGCGTCCGCGTGGACGTGCAGGACCTCGTTCGCCGTGTACAGGCTCATGCCCTCTTCCGAGCGGGTCAGCAGCAGCGCTTCCAGGCCCAGGTCGGTGCGCAGCTGCTGCGCCTTTTCCGTCAGCTGGTCTTCCGTCTTCCAGCTGCCGACGATGCGCTTGAGTTCCGACTTGTTCGGCGTGAGCATCGTGGCGCCCGCGTACGGCGTGAAATCGTCGCCTTTCGGGTCGACCATGACGGTCTTGCCGGCCGCGCGCGCGGCGCGGATCATCTCCGCCACGTTGACCAGGCTGCCCTTGTTGTAGTCGGACAGGATGATCACGTCGTAGTCCGGCAGCAGCGCCTTGAACTGCGTGAGCTTGTCGCGCAAGGTCGTTTCCGTCGGCGCGTCCTCGAAGTCGATGCGCACCATCTGCTGCTGGCGGCCGATCACGCGCAGCTTGATGATCGTGGAGATCGCCTCGTCGCGCTTGAGGTAGCTGTGGATGCTCGATTCGCGCAGGATGCGCTCGACGTGGTCGCCCGCCTCGTCGGCACCGACCACGCCCAGCAGGCCGCAATGCGTGCCCAGGGCCGCCGCGTTGCGCGCCACGTTGGCGGCGCCGCCCAGGCGCTCCTCGCGGCGCTCGATGCGCACGACGGGCACCGGCGCTTCCGGCGAAATGCGCGAGACGTCGCCGAACCAGTAGCGGTCGAGCATGACGTCGCCCACGACGAGCAGGCGCACGCTGTCGAGTTGCGGCGCCTCGGCCTGGCGGTAGCTGTCGGTCGGCAGCAGGCGGCTGGCGATGGTGCTGGTCATGCGCGCCTCACTTGCCCGTCAGGACGGAGCGGCCGATGCCGTGGTATTCGATGCCGAGGCCCGTCATCAGCGGCGGCTCGAACAGGTTGCGGCCGTCGATGATCACGGGGTGCTTGAGGCGCGCCTTGATCTGCTCGAAGTCCGGGCTGCGGAACGCCTTCCATTCGGTGACGATCACCAGAGCTTCGGCACCATCCAGCGCTTCCATCGGCGTCTTTTTGAAATCGATGCGCGCCAGCTGGGCGTCGTTCAGGTCGAGCGCCAGCACGCGCTTTGCCTCGTCCATCGCGACCGGGTCGTGCACGGCGACGGTGGCACCGCGCTCGATCAGTTCCTTCAGCAGCACGCGCGACGGCGCTTCGCGCATATCGTCCGTGTTCGGCTTGAATGCGAGGCCCCAGACCGCGAACTTCATGCCCGTCAGGTCTGCGCCGAAGCGCTGCACGACCTTGCGGCCCAGCACCTGCTTCTGGCGGTCGTTGACGGCTTCCACGGCGCGCAGGATCAACAGTTCCTGGTCGTACTGGCGCGCCGTGCGCTCGAGCGCCTGCACATCCTTCGGGAAGCACGAGCCGCCGTAGCCGGCGCCGGCGTACAGGAAGCTGTGGCCGATGCGCGGGTCGGAACCGATGCCGTGGCGGACGGCTTCGATGTCGGCGCCCACCTGGTCGGCCAGGTTCGCCAGTTCGTTCATGAACGAGATGCGCGTGGCCAGCATCGCGTTGGCGGCGTATTTCGTGAACTCCGCCGAGCGCACGTCCATCCAGTAGACGCGCTCGTGGTTGCGGTTGAACGGCGCGTACAGCAGCTTCATGAGGTCGCGCGCGCGGTGGCCCGCTGGCGTGTCGTCGTGGCCGATGACGATGCGGTCCGGACGCATGAAGTCTTCGACGGCCGCGCCTTCCTTCAGGAATTCGGGATTCGAGACGACGGCGAATTCCATGCTCTCCTCGCCGCGCGCACGCAACTCTTCGCGCAGCGCGGCGGCGACGCGGTCGGCCGTGCCGACGGGCACCGTGGACTTGTCGACGATGACCTTGTAGCCGTCCATGTGGCGGCCGATGTTGCGGGCGGCGGCCAGCACGTATTGCAGGTCGGCGGAGCCGTCTTCGTCCGGCGGGGTGCCGACGGCGATGAACTGCAGCTGGCCGTGCGCGACGCTGGCGGCGACGTCCGTCGAGAACTGCAGGCGGCCGGCCGCGCGGTTGCGCGCGACGACTTCTTCCAGGCCCGGTTCGTGGATGGGGATGCCGCCGTTGTTCAGCAGGTCGATCTTGCGTTGGTCGACGTCGAGGCAAAAGACGTCGTTGCCGAGTTCCGCCAGGCACGCGCCGGTGACGAGACCGACGTAGCCGGTGCCGATAATCGTAATCTTCATGGTTCGCTTTAGCTTAGTTCATCACATTCAGTTCTTCGGTACGGCGCGGCGGGTAGGTCTCCCACTTGCTGCACCCCGGGCATTGCCAATAATACTGGCGCGCCTTGAAACCACAGTGGCTGCACTGGTAACGCGCCAGTTTCTGCGTGTATCCGTGCACCAGATTCTTCACCATCGACAGCTCTTCCCAGACGTTCGCCGGCGCGTCCATCAGGCGCGCTTCCAGCAATTTGTCGAGACCGAGCAGGGTCGGATTGCGGCGCAGCTCTTCCACCACCAGCTGTTTGGCAGCGTCGACGCCGTTGAGTTCAATGACGGCCTTGAAGACAACCTCGATCAGATCAATCGACGACACTTCTTCCAGGTAGGAGCGCAGCAGGTTGACGCCTTCCTGCGGCCGGCCGACCTTGCGGTAGCCGTCCATCAGACGCGTGGCGACGAGGGCCACGTGCGGCACGCTCTGCTGCTCGACGCGGCGCCACGTCTTCAGCGCACCCTCGATATCGCCCTCGGCCACCAGCGCGTCGCCGTACAGCATCGTCGCGCGCACGCTCTTGCGGTCGGCCTGCAGGGCCTTGTCCAGCAAGGCCTTCGCTTCGTCCGACTGCATGTGCACGAGGGCGTCCTGCGCCAGCTCGCAATAAAACTGGGCGATCTCCTTGTGGTGGGCGCCGGCGCCCGATTCCTGCAAGCCTTCGGCGGCGGCGATCGCGCGGCGCCATTCCTTTTCGCGCTGGAAGATCTCCAGCAGCGCGCGGCGCGCCTGCACGCCGTATTGCGTGTCGACGAGCAGATTGAACGTTTCCTCGGCGCGGTCGAGGAGGCCCGCCTTCAGGTAGTCCATCCCCAGTTCGTACTGGGCGTGCACCTGCTGCTCGATCGGCAGGTCGGGACGCGACAACAGGTTCTGGTGGACGCGGATCGCGCGCTCGGTCTCGCCGCGGCGGCGGAACAGGTTGCCGAGCGCGAAGTGCATGTCGGCCGTTTCCGGGTCCAGCTTGACGATCTCGATGAACGCGTCGATCGCCTTGTCCGGCTGCTCGTTGAGGAGGAAATTCAGGCCCTTGAAATAGCCGCGCGGGAGGCTGCGCGATTCGGAGACGAGTTGCTTGATGTCGACACGGGCGGCGATCCAGCCAAGTGCAAAAAAGACGGGGATGCCGAGCAGCCACCAGATTTCAAATTCCATATGTTGTTCTTATTGATTACTCAGTTTCGTTCAGCCGCGCGGCGCGATGCCGTCCGGCTGCGGTGCGCCGGCGGCGGTGCCGGCCGCGTTTTGCAGGGCCTGGATCGTGTGCTTGTGCTGCGAGCTTTCGCGGCGGTGGCGGAACACGGTCGGCGTCACGGCCAGGATGCCGAGGAAGGCGCCGGCGATGAAAAACGCCAGCAGCATCAGCACCAGCGGCCCCCTCACCTCGTAGTTCAGGAAGAAGTGCAGGTCGACCTGGTGCGTGTTCTTCAGGGCGAAGCTGAAAAACAGGACGAACAGCAGGCAACCGACGATGGTGGAGACGAGTTTCATCAGCAGGTCCCGAGTGGAAAGACGGCAAAGGCGCAGTGTCGCATATTTGAAACGATATTCATAGGACGGCCAGCCCGGCCGTTGTGCGCATGCGGCGTGATTATACGTGGGTTGCACGAACGGCATCGGGGATGCAATGTGCGGTTACATCTTTGCCGGGATGGGCAAGTCAAAACGCCGCGATGGCGTCGCGCAGCCGGCCCACCAGGTCCGGGACGAGGCGCAACCGCCGCGCCTCCTCCTCGATCACGCATTCGAACCCCGCCTTCTTCAATGCGTGAAGGTCGATCGTGGCCCAGATTGCGCTCGGCAAGGTGCTGGCCAGGATGTCGAACAGCCGGTCGACCGCATGCAACCGGCCCCACAGGTAGTCGTTTTCCCGCGTCGCGCGATTGAGAAAACCGCCGAAACCGGCGAACGTCCCGCCCAGGAGGACGCGCGGGTTGCCGGGCGGAGCGAGGCTGAGCGCGTCGTCGGGGCTGATGCGATCGACCAGGATCTCTTCGATCGGTCCGGTTTCCAGCGCCAGCGCGCTGACGACGGGGTGCAGGATGACGTCCCAATAAAAATAGCCGAGGTACCCGGTGAGGATGGCGGTCCGGTAGCGCGGTTCCAGGTTCTGCACCAGCGCCGACGACAGCAACGTGTCCGCGTCATCGTTCTTGCCCGCCAGGTCGCATTCGAAGCCCAGGCGCCGGACCAGCGCGGTCAAGTCCGCGTCCCGGTCGGCGACGAACCGGGCGATGTCCACCCGGCTTGCGGTCAGGGGCGTGAAGAGCTTGCGGCACATGGCAACCGCGCGCTCGCTGAGGAAACCGGCATCGTCGTACATCGACATTGCATCGATGAGCTTGTGGACTTGGATATTGATGAGATCGAGGTCTTCCGCCGCCGCCGCGCCCGCCTCGCCCGTGTCGTACAGGTCGTTAATCTCGTGCAGCACGAAATTCAGGCGGCGTTTCTTGTACACGACGCCGAAGTCGATCGTCATTTTGGCGAACGCAGGCATGTCGACGTTTTCATAGGCGTTTTCCGCTGCGTAGTAAGAGTCCGCAAGCAGGATGGCGTGTTGTGCGGCCCACAGTTCCACCGCCTCGTGCACCCGGTGCGTCGCGGTCGATTCGCTCGCGAAGCCGCACGCGCCGGCGATGAGGTCAGCGACAAAATCCAGCGACTCCAGCACCAGGGTCCGCATGAAGGAATCGTAAACGATCGGCGTGGCGGCCAGGGCGTTGGTCGAGCTGAGGCGCCAGTGGCGGAGATCGTTCACGGTAAACCGGCCGTTGGACTTGCCCTCGGTGGCCTGGTCGACCAGTTTCGCCACTTGCGGGCGGGCGTAGGCGATCGCCTGCTTCAGTCGCCGCACTTGCTTGTTGTAACGCCCGACGTCGGCCAGCTCCTTGTAGGTCGGATCGGTGCGCGGCAGGTCGGAGAGCGCCCCGCGCAGGGTCGCGAAGAAACCCGGCACCTCCGTGCCCGGCGCCGGCTTGTCGAGCTGGGAGTGCGGGTCGATGAAGATCAGGCGGCGGTCGACCTCGCGGAATGCGCTATGCGCGCGGATCGCCTCCAGGGTCGCCTTGATCGGCTTGTTGTCGAGGATGCTGCCGTCGACCAGCACGGCGTCCTCGGGATCCTTTCTTTGATCGCGATATCCACCGAAATTCTGTTTAATAAATTGCGCACGCGCGGGCCATGGCCGGTGACGCTTTGCCAACAGATCATCCACTTCACGGATCTGGGCGGGAGGAAACGCCCCGGGATACGATGCCGAGGCGCGTGCGGCGAATGCGAGCGACGGCACGCTGTCGAGGTCGAAGTCGCTGCGCAGATGCCCGCTCTTTTCATGGTAGAGCTGGAAATGGAAGGGCCGCCTGTGTTCGCGTTCGGTCAGCACGGGCGGGTCGTGGATGAAGATCGAGCGGTCGAGGCCGCGGAAATCCGTCGCCGTGACCAGCAAGTCCAATCGCGTGCCCGCGGGAACCAGCGATGCGCCGGCAGTGCCCGGACGCTCCATCATGGTGAGGCCGTCGAGGATCAGGGTCGTGAGGCGGCGGCCGTCGAGCGGCGGCTTGAACCAGCGCGAGCGGAGGAATAACGACACCCGTTCCCGCATTTCGGCGTCGACGGGGCCGATGATGAGGCCTTCGTGCTTGAGCCGGGACAGCAGCGGTCCGACGAAGGGCCAGAAAAACCATTTGCTCCAGCGCTTCGCCTTGGCCTGCTCGTCCAGCAATTCACTGATGTCCGCCTCGGCCAACCACATGTCGGTCAAGGGCGCCAGGCTGAGATCGTGGGCGAGGGCCCGGCTGAGCGCGACCCCGTTCATTGCGCCGGCGGAGGCGCCGGACACCACGTCGACGATCACGTGCAGGTCGAGTTCCTTGCCGACCGTGTCGAGGAACCGATAATAAACGTCGCCCGTCGATCGCTCCGGCTCGTCGGGGTAGTGCCGGTGCATCGGCGACGGGCTGCCTTCCATCCCTGTCCGGCCCCGGTCGTACAGGTTCGAGGTGCGCACCAGGTTGAGGATTTCGCGGTTGATACCGTGCTGATAGACGGCCAGCGACACGCCGCCGAAGAATACGATAGCCAGCCGTAATTCTTTCTGTTTCATCGCCGGATTCTTCCATCTCATGGGGAAATGGCAAGATCATTCTATTCCCAAGACTGTCCGGCTGCCAGCGGCACTGCCGCGGCACAAAAAAAAACGGCGCCCGTGAGGGACGCCGTTTTTGTCGGCTCGACGCAGACGCTTCAGTCTTCGATGATCGGCTGCCCGACCATCGCGTCGACCCGCTCGCGCAACTGCTTGCCCGGTTTGAAGTGGGGCACCCGTTTTTCGGGCACCATCACCTTGTCGCCGGACTTCGGATTGCGGCCGATGCGGGGCGGCCGGCTGTTCAGTGCAAAGCTGCCGAAACCGCGGATCTCGATGCGCTGGCCGCTCGACAGAGCGTTGGTCATCGCATCGAGGATGGTCTTGACGGCAAACTCGGCGTCTTTTGCCACCAGCTGAGAATAGCGCTCGGCGAGGCGGTTGATCAGCTCGGACTTGGTCATCTGCTTAGCTTCCGAAAGGGATTAGCCTTTGTTGTCGAACTTGGCCTTCAGCAGGGCGCCCAGCGACGTGGTGCCGGTTGCTGCGCTGTTGTCCGAAGCCAGCTTCTGCATGGCTTCCTGGGTCTCGGCGTTGTCCTTGGCCTTGATCGACAGCTGGATGCTGCGTGCCTTGCGGTCGATGTTGATGACCAGGGCTTCGACCTTGTCGCCCACTTTCAGGTGGGTGCCGGCATCTTCCACGCGGTCGCGCGAGATTTCCGAAGCGCGCAGGTAGCCTTCGACTTCGTCGTTCAGCGCGATCACGGCGCCTTTCGGCTCAACCGATTTCACCGTGCCGGTGACCAGGGTGCCCTTGTCGTTCAGCGATGCGAAGGTGTTGAACGGGTCGCCTTCCAGCTGCTTGACGCCCAGCGAGACACGCTCGCGCTCGACGTCGATCGCCAGCACGACGGCTTCCAGCTCGTCGCCCTTCTTGAAGCGGCGGACGGCTTCTTCGCCCGGCTCGGTCCACGACAGGTCGGACAGGTGCACCAGGCCGTCGATGTTGCCCGGCAGGCCGATGAACACGCCGAAGTCGGTGATCGACTTGATCAGACCTTTGACCTTGTCGCCCTTCTTGTGGGTCATGCCGAAATCGTCCCACGGATTCGCCTTGCACTGCTTCATGCCCAGCGAGATACGGCGACGCTCTTCGTCGATTTCCAGGACCATGACTTCGACTTCGTCGCCCAGCTGGACAACCTTGTTCGGCGCCACGTTCTTGTTGGTCCAGTCCATTTCCGAGACGTGCACCAGGCCTTCGATGCCCTGCTCGACTTCCACGAACGCACCGTAGTCGGTCAGGTTCGTGACCTTGCCGAACAGGCGGGTGCCTTGCGGGTAGCGACGCGACAGGCCGGTCCACGGATCGTCGCCCAGTTGCTTGACGCCCAGCGAGACGCGGTTCTTTTCCTGATCGTACTTGAGGACCTTGGCGGTGATCTCTTGACCGACCGACAGGACTTCCGACGGGTGACGCACACGGCGCCATGCCAGGTCGGTGATGTGCAGCAGGCCGTCGATGCCGCCCAGGTCGACGAACGCACCGTAGTCGGTGATGTTCTTGACGACGCCGGTGACGACCGTGCCTTCCTTCAGCGTTTCCATCAGCTTCGCACGCTCTTCGCCCATCGATGCTTCGATGACGGCGCGACGCGACAGCACGACGTTGTTACGCTTGCGGTCCAGCTTGATGACCTTGAATTCCAGGGTCTTGCCTTCGAACGGGGTCGTGTCCTTGACCGGACGGGTGTCGACCAGCGAACCCGGCAGGAATGCGCGGATGCCGTTGGTCAGGACGGTCAGGCCGCCTTTGACTTTACCGTTCACGGTACCGGTGACGATTTCGCCCGATTCCATTGCTTTTTCCAGAGCCAGCCACGAAGCCAGGCGCTTGGCCTTGTCGCGCGACAGGATGGTATCGCCGAAACCGTTTTCCAGCGATTCGATGGCCACGGAAACGAAGTCACCCACGTTGACTTCCAGTTCGCCCTGGTCATTCTTGAATTCTTCGATGGGGATGAAAGCTTCCGACTTCAGGCCGGCGTTGACGATCACGAAGTTGTGATCCAGACGCACGACTTCGGCGGAGATGACTTCGCCCGAACGCATGTCTTGACGGGCCAGCGACTCTTCGAAGAGTGCTGCGAAGCTTTCCATACCGGTATCTTGATTTGCTGCAGTAGCCATAAGTTTTGAGATGTTAGCCAGCAGATCGGCCATATGCGATCTGAACTGGGTCAAGTTGAACCACACCCGCGGCAACCGGCCCCGGGCACCCAACACGCCGCTCGCGCGGCGCTTGCTGCTAATCAGGGATGCGCATACCAGGCAAGTACCTGTTCGACGGCTTCGTCAGCCGTCATTTGCGAGGTATCGAGGATGTGCGCCCCTTCTGCCGGCACCAGCGGCGCCACGGCGCGCTGCGTATCGCGCGCGTCGCGGGCCTGCAAATCCGCCAGCAGATCGTCCATATTAGCAGAAAAACCTTTGTCAATCAATTGCTTATACCGGCGTTGCGCACGTGCCTCAACACTTGCCGTCAAGAACACCTTCAGCTTCGCGCCAGGAAAGATCACCGTGCCCATATCGCGGCCGTCGGCGACCAGGCCGGGCGTCTCGCGGAAGCTCAGTTGCAAAGCGTACAACGCCTGGCGGACACCCGGCAGCGCGGCGATCTTCGACGCCATGTTGCCCACGTCCTCGAGGCGGATGGCGTTGCTCACCTCTTCCGTGCCCAGGTAGATGTGGTCGCCGTTGAAGCGGACGTTCAGGTGTTCGGCCACCTTGGCGAGCGCGTGCTCGTCGCGCATGTCGGTGCCGCGGCGCAGCGCGGACAGCGCCGTGAGGCGGTACAGCGCCCCGGAATCCAGCAGGTGGAAACCCAGGCGGTCGGCGACCTTGTGGGCCACCGTGCCCTTGCCCGAGGCGGTCGGGCCGTCGATCGTAATGACGGGAATATTCGAGTTCGACATGTGATTCTTCGATTTATGCGATGTGCACAATATATATATGAACGCGTGGACGGGGAACCCGTCCACCCTACCGCAGGGTGGACGATTCCGTCGTCCACGCGTTCAACCAACGTTTAACGACCGCGCGATCCCGTCAGGATAAATCGTCTTGGGCGATCCCGGAAAATGTTTCGAAATAATCCGGAAACGTCTTGGCCACGCACTTCGGATCGTTGATGCGCATGGCATTGCCGCGCCGCGCCGCGCCATCGAGCGACGCCAGCGAGAAGCACATTGCCATCCGGTGATCGTCGTAGGTGTCGATCGTCGCCGGCGACAGCGTGTCGGGCGGCGTCACGCGGAGGTAGTCCGGGCCCTCTTCCACCGTCGCGCCGACCTTGCGCAGCTCCGTCGCCATCGCGGCCAGGCGGTCCGTCTCCTTCACGCGCCAGCTGGCGATGTTGCGGAGCAGGCTCGTGCCGTCCGCGTACAGCGCGGCGACGGCGATCGTCATCGCGGCGTCCGGAATGTGGTTGAAGTCCGCGTCGATGGCTTTCAGGACGCCGTTCGACTTCGCCTCGATCCAGTTGTCGCCCTTCGTGATCGTCGCGCCCATCGCGGCCAGCGCGTCGGCGAAGCGCACGTCGCCCTGGATCGAATCCTTGCCGACGCCTTCCACGCGCACCGGACCGCCGGCGATCGCGCCCGCGGCCAGGAAGTACGACGCCGACGACGCATCGCCCTCGACGTGGATGCTGCCCGGACTCTGGTACTTCTGGCCCGGCTGCACGGTGAACGACGCCCAGCCGTCCTGGCCGACCGTCACGCCGAAGCGGCGCATCAGGTTCAGCGTGATCTCGATGTACGGCTTCGAAATCAGTTCGCCCACGACCTCGATCGTGACCGGGTGCGACACCGCCATCAACGGCGCGGACATCAACAGCGCGGTGAGGAACTGGCTCGACACGTTGCCGCGCACGGCGATGCGGTCCGGCTGCACCTTGCCCGCGCGGATGTGCAGCGGCGGGTAGCCCGGGTTGCCCGTGTATTCGATGTTCGCGCCCACGGCGTTCAACGCGTCGACCAGGTCGCCGATCGGACGCTCGTGCATGCGCTCGACGCCGTGCAAGGTGTAGTCGCCGCCGATCACGGCCAGCGCCGCCGTCAGCGGACGGATCGCGGTGCCCGCATTCCCCATGAACAGGTCGGCCTGGCCGACGGGCAGCAAGCCGCCCGCGCCGTGCACGACGTGCGTGCGGTCGTCGATCTGCTCCCACCGGATGCCGAGCTTTTTGAGGGCATCCAGCATGACGGACGTGTCGTCCGACGCGAGCAGGTCGTGGATGGTCGTCGTGCCTTCGGACAGGGCGGCCAGCAGCAAGGTGCGGTTGGAGATGCTCTTCGATCCCGGCAGGCGTACGGTGCCCTGCACGCGCATCACGGGTTCGAGGTCGATGTGCTGGGGATAGATTTTAGACTGTGTCATTTTCCTGATTCCTGATCGGGCGCCGGCGGTTTTTCCGCGGCTTCGATCGCTTCGTTCCACGCGCGGCGGGCGCGCTGGGCGTTGGCGTAGGTCGCCTCCAGCGCGGCACCGTCGCCGGCGGCGAGCCGTGCGCGGAGGTGTGTCAATTGAGCGAGATAGGCATCCAGTTCGCCGAGCAGCGCGTCGCGGTTCGCGAGGCTGATGTCGCGCCACATTTCGGGCGACGACCCGGCAATGCGGGTGAAGTCGCGGAAACCGCTGGCGGCATATTGGAACAGCAGATCGGCGTGCGGCTTGTTGGCGATGTCGTCGACGAGCGCATACGCCAGCAGATGCGGCAGATGGCTGACGGCGGCGAACACCTTGTCGTGTTCCTGCGGCGTGAGCATGTGGATGACGGCACCGCAGGTGCGCCACGCGGCGGCCACGCGCTCGATCGCTTCCGGTGCATTTTCGGCGAGCGGCGCGAGGACCGTCTTCTTGCCGCGGTACAGGTCGGGGATCGCGGCGTCCGGACCGTTCGACTCGCGGCCCGCGATCGGGTGGCCCGGCACGAACTGGTCGATGCGGTCGCCCAGCGCGGCGCGCGCGGCCGCCACGACGTCCGACTTGGTGCTGCCGGCATCCGTGACGATCGTCTGCGGCTCCAGATACGGCAGCAACGAGGCCAGAATCGGCCCCGTCTGCGCGACGGGCGCCGCCAGCAGCACGAGGTCGGCACCGCGCATGGCGTCCTGCGGCGAGGCCGCCGCTTCGTCGATGATCCCGAGTTCGCGCGCGCGCGCCAGCGCCTGCGCGGAGCGTCCCAGGCCCACCACGTGGCCCGCAGCGCCGGCCGCCTTCAGGCCCAGCGCGAACGAGCCGCCGATCAGGCCGACGCCGACGATGACAATTTTCGTAAACATCAGCCCTGCGCGCTCGCGCTCGTCGTGACGAGCGCTCGCTTGAGCGCCTCGATGAAGCGCGCATTCTCTTCCGGCAGGCCGATCGAGATGCGCAGCCATTGCGGCAGGCCGTACGCGCCGACCGGACGCACGATCACGCCCTGCTTCAGCAGCGCCACGTTCACGCGGGCGCCCGCGCCTTCGTCGTCGCCCACTTTCACCAGCACGAAGTTGCCGTACGACGGGACGTATTCCAGGCCGAGTTCCTCGAACACCTTTGTTAGCTGCTTGTAACCGGCGCGGTTGTTGTCGAAGCCCTTCTGCAGGAATTCCTTATCGTTCAGCGCCGCGATAGCGGCCGCCTGCGCCAGCGAGTTCACGTTGAACGGCTGGCGGATGCGGTTCATCAGGTCCGTCACGGCCGGCTGCGCGATCGCGAAACCGACGCGCAGGCCCGCGAGGCCGTACGCTTTCGAGAACGTGCGCGACACGATCAGGTTCGGGTATTTGCGCACCCACTGCGTCGATTCGAACTGGTCCTTCGGTTCCAGATATTCGTTGTACGCCTCGTCCAGCACGACGACGACCGACGCCGGCACCTTGGCCAGGAACGCTTCGATCTCGGCTGCCGGGATGAACGTGCCGGTCGGGTTGTTCGGGTTGGCGATGTAGACGAGGCGCGTGTCCGCGTCGATGGCGGCCGCCATCGCCTCGAGGTCGTGGCCGTGGTTCTTGGCCGGAACCACGATGCCGCGCGCGCCGACGCCTTGCGTGGCCAGCGCGTACACGGCGAACGAGTACTGCGCATAGACGACGGCCTGGCCCTTCTGCACGAAGGCGTGGGCGGCGATCTCGAGGATGTCGTTGGAGCCGTTGCCGAGCGTGATCCAGTCGGCCGGCACGTCGTAGCGCTTGGCCAGCGCGGCTTTCAGCTCGAAACCGTTGGCGTCCGGATAGCGGCCGAGTTCAGCGGCGGCTGCAAGCATCGCGGCCTTGGCCGATTCGGGAACGCCGAACGGGTTTTCGTTGGAGGCCAGCTTGACGATATTGGCTTCATCGAGGCCGAACTCGCGGGCGACTTCGGAAATGGGTTTGCCGGCCTGGTAAGGGGCGATGGCGCGGACGTAGTCTGGACCGAATTGCGACATGGGATTCTCTTGGATTCTCTTGGCTATATAGGATGATTCTGTGACTCAGAGGCCAACGGGGTACGACCCCAATACCTTGAAGAAGGCGGCGTTGTCCTTGAGCTCTTCGAGCGCACGGCCGACGGCGGCATCGGCGATATGGCCTTCGACGTCGACGTAGAAGTAGTACTCCCACGTGCCGATGCGCGCGGGCCGCGATTCGAAGCGCGTCATCGACACGCCGTGCTTGGCCAGCGGCGCGAGCAGGCTGTAGACGGCGCCGGCCTTGTTCGGCACGGCCAGCACGATCGACGTGCGGTCACGGCCGGACGGGCCCGTGGCCTGGCTGCCGATGATCACGAAGCGCGTGCGGTTGTGCGGGTCGTCCTGGATGTGGGCCTGCACCACGCCCAATTTGTACTGTTCGCCGGCCATCTCGCTGGCGATCGCGGCGACGGTCGGATCCTGGCTCGCCAGCACGGCGGCTTCGGCATTCGACGCGACGGCGCGGCGCTCGATGCCCGGGTGGTGCAGGTTGAGCCACACCTGGCACTGGGCCAGCGCCTGCGAGTGGGCGCAGACGACCTTCACGCCATCCATGCTGCCCGTCTTCGTCATGAGGCTGTGGTGCACGGGGATCGACACCTCGCCGCTGATGATGGTGGTCGTCGCGAGCATCAGGTCGAGCGTGCGGTTGATGGCGCCCTCGGACGAGTTCTCGACGGGGACGACGCCGTAGTCGGCGGTGCCGGCCTCGGTGGCCCGGAACACTTCGTCGATCGACACGCACGGCAGGCCTTCGACGGCGCTGCCGAACTGCTGGAACACCGCCTGCTCGCTGAACGTGCCGGTGGGGCCGAGGAACGCGACCGTCACGCGCTTTTCCAGCGCGCGGCAGGCCGACATGATCTCGCGGAAGATCGTCTGCACGTCCTGGTTTTTCAGCGGACCGGGATTGCGCTCGGCGACGCCGCGCAGCACCTGCGCCTCGCGCTCGGGGCGGAACACGGGAGCGTTCGTCTCGGCCTTGACGTAGCCGACCTCCTGCGCGACCTTGCCGCGGCGGGAGAGGAGTTCGAGGATTTGCGCGTCGATCGCATCGATCTGTTCACGCAGGGGTTTGAGTTTGTCTGTCATTGTCTGCTCATGGGTTTCGGTTCGCCCGTCATCCCCGCCCTGGCGGGCGCCTTCGCGGGGATCCATATACTGAGGCGCAGGAGCCGATATCCTGGAAACATCGCGGCGCGCCTGGTAGCCCGCCTTCGGAAGCTCCGCATGGGTTCCCGCCTGCGCGGGAACGACGGTTGGCGGCGCCTCAGCGCCCCGCGAACTCGTTCAAATAATCGACCAGGGCTTGCACGCCCTCGATCGGCATCGCGTTGTAGATCGATGCCCGCATACCGCCGACGGACTTGTGGCCCTTCAGTTGCAGCAGGCCGCGCGCTTTGGCGCCGGCCAGGAATTGTTCGTTCAACGACTCATCGCGCAGGTAGAACGGTACGTTCATGCGCGAGCGATATTCGGGCGCCACACGATTCCGGTAAAAATCGTCGGCGTCCAGCGCCGCGTACAGCAGGCGCGCTTTTTCGATGTTGCGGCGTTCCATCTCGGCCACGCCGCCCAGTTTTTTCAGGTGCGCGAACACGAGGCCCGCGATATAGATCGCATACGTCGGCGGCGTGTTCAGCATCGAGTCCGCCTCGGCCACGGCGCGCCAGTTGAACACGCCCGGGCAGATCGGCAGCGCGTGATCGAGCAGGTCCTCGCGCACGATGGTGATCGTCAGGCCCGCCGGGCCGATGTTCTTCTGCGCGCCGGCGAAGATCACGCCGTACTTCGACACGTCGATCGTGCGCGACAGGATATGCGACGACATGTCGACGACCAGCGGCGTATCGCCCTGCACCGTCGGCACGAAGTCGATCTCGACGCCGTCGATGGTCTCGTTGGTGCACAGGTGCAGGTAGGCGGCGTTGTCGCTCAGCTGCCACGTGTCCTGCGGCGGCACGGTCGTGAAGCGGCTCGCTTCGCCCGACGCGGCGACGTTCACGTTCGCATAGCGCTTCGCTTCCTTGATCGACTTGCCGGACCACGACCCCGTGTGGACGAAATCGATGGTCGCGGGCTGCGCCTTGCGGCCCAGCATGTTCAGCGGCGTGATGGCGTTCTGGCCCAAGCCGCCGCCCTGCATGAACAAGACTTTATAGTTGGCCGGGATGGCCAGCAGTTCGCGCAGGTCGGCTTCGGCCTGCTTCGCGATCGAAATGAATTCGGGGCCGCGGTGGCTCATCTCCATCACGGACATGCCGCTGCCGTGCCAGTCCAGCATCTCTTCGGCGGCCTGGCGCAGGACTTCTTTCGGCAGGACGGCCGGGCCGGCGGAGTAGTTATAAACGTGGGTCATCGCCTGCTCCTTACTTGCCGACGATGCTTTGCGCGCTTTGCGCCATCATCTTCTGGATGCGCGGCACCATCAGGCGGTTGCTGATCTCCACGCTGCGGCTCATCAGCGTCGGCATGTTGGCCAGCATCTTCTGACCCAGCGGCGACGCGTAGAACGCGGACAGCTGGCGGATCTCGTTCAGCGTATAGGTTTCGGCGTACAGCGGCACCATTTCCGCCAGCATGTCGTCGACGAGGCCCGGGTCGGTCAGCGTTGAATGCATCTCCGCGGTCAGCGTCGGCAGCGCGTGCTCGAGCTTCTTGCGCGCGTCGGCCTTCTCGTCGGGACTCATGGTCGCGTCGCCGTCGATCATCGCGTTCAGCGACGCGGCCATCTGGGCCGGGATCTGCTGGTCCGCCTGCTTCAGCGACGCCAGCATCACGTCGCGCAGCTTCATCGACGCCATCATCTGCTTGGTGGCGGCGACGACGGCCGGGTCGGCGGACGGCACCGGCGTCGCGGCAAACGCGGCGGGGGCACAGGTGACGATGATGGCGGAGGCGATGGCGGCGAGAGATTTCTTCACGAATATCCTTGATGAGAGCTGGAGCTGGGGGCTTGCATTTCCGGCATAGACAATGCGGGGACCTCGATTTTCGCACGAAACTTGCAAAAAATCCTCAACCGCCCGGATTTCTACGTCGTTCCCGCAAAAGCGGGAATCCATACTGACTTCCGAAGTCGGCTATTAAGCCCGCTGCGATGCCTTCAAGACTCCGAATTGTGCTTCAGCATGGCGGGAGTGGCGGCTCGATGGCTTCCGACTAAAAAAAAGCCGCCAGGACGCAAGCGTCGGGGCGGCTTTTTGGCGCATGAACCGGCTTATTCCGGTGCCGGCTCCAGCTCGGTTTCCTCGAGATCGGTCTCGACGACGCGCTGCAGGCCGGACAGCTTGGTGCCGTCTTCCACCGCGATCAGGGTCACGCCTTGGGTGGCGCGGCCCATCTCGCGGATCTCGGCCACGCGGGTGCGGATCAGCACGCCGCCGGTCGTGATCAGCATGATCTCGTCCGTCTGGTCGACCAGCGTCGCGGCGACGACTTTACCGTTGCGTTCCGACGTCTGGATCGCGATCATGCCTTTGGTGCCGCGGCCGTGGCGCGTGTACTCCGTGATCGGGGTACGCTTGCCGAAGCCGTTCTCGGTCGCGGTCAGCACCGACTGCTGCTCGTTCTCGGCGACCAGCAGCGCGATCACGTTCTGGCCCTCTTCCAAGTTCATGCCGCGCACGCCGCGCGCCGTACGGCCCATCGGACGCACGTCGTTCTCGTCGAAGCGCACGGCCTTGCCGGCGTCCGAGAACAGCATCACGTCGTGCTTGCCGTCGGTCAGCGCCGCGCCGATCAGGAAGTCGCCCTCGTCCAGGTCGACGGCGATGATGCCGGCCTTGCGTGGGTTGGAAAAGTCGCGCAGCGGCGTCTTCTTGACCGTGCCGAGGCTCGTCGACATGAACACGTAATGGTCTTCCGGGAACGTCGAGTTCTCGCCCGACAGCGGCAGGATCACCGTGATCTTCTCGCCGTCCTGCAGCGGGAACATGTTCACGATCGGCTTGCCGCGCGAGTTGCGCGAACCTTGCGGCACTTCCCACACCTTCAGCCAGTACATCCGGCCGCGGTTACTGAAGCACAGCATGTAGTCGTGCGTGTTCGCGATGAACAGCTGGTCGATCCAGTCCTCGTCCTTCGTCGCCATCGCCTGCTTGCCGCGGCCGCCGCGCTTCTGCGCGCGGTATTCGGAAATCGGCTGCGATTTCATATAGCCCGTGTGCGACAGCGTGACGACCATGTCCTGCGGCGTGATCAGGTCTTCCGTTTCCAGGTCGGACGCGTTCTGCTCGATCGCGGAACGGCGCGTGTCCTTGCCGTTGTCGGCGTACTCGGACTTCACGTGCAGCATCTCGTCCGTGATGATCTGCGTGACGCGCTCCGGGCGGGCCAGGATGTCGAGCAGGTCGGCGATGTGCAGCATCACGTCCCGGTACTCGTTGATGATCTTGTCCTGCTCCAGGCCCGTCAGGCGCTGCAGGCGCATCTGCAGGATTTCCTGGGCCTGCTCGTCCGACAGTTTATACAGGCCGTCGGTCTGCATGCCGTAGTGCTTCGGCAGGTGCTCCGGACGGAACGCCTCGATGCCGCCGGAGGCACCCAGTTCGGTGCGGTTCAGCATCTCGCGCACGAGCGACGAATCCCAGGCGCGCGCCATCAGCTCCGTCTTCGCGACCGGCGGCGTCGGCGCGGCCTTGATGATCGCGATGAAGTCGTCGATGTTGGCCAGTGCGACGGCCAAGCCTTCCAGCATGTGGCCGCGTTCGCGCGCCTTGCGCAGTTCGAACACGGTGCGGCGCGTGACCACTTCGCGGCGGTGCGACAGGAAGCACTCCAGCATCTGCTTGAGGTTCAGCAGCTTCGGCTGGCCGTTGACAAGCGCCACCATGTTCATGCCGAATGTATCCTGCAACTGGGTCTGCTTGTACAGGTTGTTCAGCACGACTTCCGGCACTTCGCCGCGCTTCAGCTCGATCACGACGCGCATGCCCGACTTGTCGGACTCGTCGCGGATATCGGAAATGCCTTCCAGCTTCTTGTCGCGCACGTTTTCGGCGATGCGCTCCAGCAGCGATTTCTTGTTGACCTGGTACGGCAGCTCGTCGACGATGATCGCGATGCGGCCGCCGTCCTTGCCGTATTCCTCGAAGTGGGTCTTGGCGCGCATCACGACGCGGCCGCGGCCCGTGCGGTAACCGTCGCGCACGCCCGAGACGCCGTAGATGATGCCGGCCGTCGGGAAGTCCGGCGCGGGGATCAGCTCGATCAGCTCGTCGATCGTGCAATCGGGATTCCTGAGGACGTGCAGCGCGCCGTTGATCACTTCCGACAGGTTGTGCGGCGGGATGTTCGTCGCCATGCCGACCGCGATGCCGGACGAGCCGTTGATCAGCAGGTTCGGGATGCGCGTCGGCAGGACCGTCGGTTCTTTTTCCTTGCCGTCATAATTCGGCTGGAAGTCGACGGTGTCCTTGTCGATGTCGGCCAGCAGTTCGTTCGAGATCTTGTCCAGGCGGCACTCGGTGTAACGCATCGCCGCGGCGGAGTCGCCGTCGATCGAACCGAAGTTGCCCTGCCCGTCCACGAGCGTGTAGCGCAGCGAGAAATCCTGGGCCATGCGGACCAGGGTGTCGTAGATCGACGCGTCGCCGTGCGGGTGGTATTTACCCATCGTGTCGCCGACCACGCGCGCGCACTTCAGGTAGGGGCGGTTCCACACGTTGTTCATCTCGTGCATCGCGTACAGCACGCGGCGGTGCACGGGCTTCAAACCGTCGCGCACGTCCGGCAGAGCACGGCCCACGATCACGCTCATGGCGTAATCGAGGTAGCTCTTGCGCATCTCTTCTTCCAGTGAAATTGGAACTGTTTCTTTTGCGAATTGATCCATTGTGCGGGTCGACGCCTTCAGGCTAAAAATTTAAATTCCAAGCCCATGATTTTATCACGGCAGACCTATCAGCAACGCATTTCGGCCGCAAGCGGAGGCGATAGCAAACTGGCACAATTAGCGCAATGACACATGCCTGTCATAAATATTCGTCAAGCTTGCAGGCGCTTGCCGACACCTTGTTGCGCAGAAACAACGCAGCAAATAGCATGCACGGCAATTGGTCGCCGCCGGTTCGTGCGGATGTGGCGTATGTGGCAAAATGGCCGAGACGTTAATTGCTTGTTTCACAATGCGGAACTGACATGTTGTCTCGAGTGTTACTATTATGCTCACGTCTTATTGCCTCTGAGCAGTTTCGCTGCTAGAAGATTTTACCGAAAGGAAGAAATAATATGAATAAATTGGCAACCCTCGTATTCGCAGCTACGGCCGCGATGGCGGGCAGCGCATCCGCGCAAAGTGCGCCGCCGTATGCGCCGCTGACCACCGATATTCAGGCTCGCACGCCGTACAGCGCTTACGTGCAGGATGCCCGTGGTGTCATCGCCCGTAATCCCTTCGGTCTGTGCTGGCGCACCGGCTACTGGACCCCGGCCGACGCGGTCCCGGGCTGCGACGCACCGCTGTGCGTGGAACCCGAGCGTCTGGAAAACGGCAAGTGCGTCGCACCGCCGCCGCCGCCGGTCGCCGCTCCGGCACCTGCCGCCCCGGCTCCGGCCGCGGCACCGGCTCCGGTCCCGACCTCGGAAAAAGTGAGCTACTCGGCCGACGCCTTCTTCGACTTCGACAAAGCCGTGCTGAAGCCGGCCGGCAAGGCATCGCTGGATGACCTGGTCACGAAGCTGAAAGACATCAACCTGGAAGTCATCATCGCCGTCGGCCACACCGACTCGGTCGGCACCGATGCCTACAACCAGAAACTGTCCGTGCGCCGCGCTGAAGCCGTCAAGGCTTACCTGCAGAGCAAGGGCGTGGAAGCAAACCGCGTGTACACCGAAGGCAAAGGCGAGAAGCAGCCGGTCGCCGACAACAAGACCGCCGCCGGCCGTGCGAAGAACCGCCGCGTGGAAATCGAAGTCGTCGGTACCCGCAGCACCCAGCAGCAGTAATCCTGCCGGACGCCAGAACAACCCCGCTTCGGCGGGGTTTTTTTATGTCTGGGTGGACACGCTTTTTTTCGCGATCCCATCCGTGCCGGCTACCCATTTCCGCTATCATTCCGTCCTATGACTACGACGACCAACGCCGATCCCTTAGAGATCCAGAAATTCAGTGAACTGGCCCACCGCTGGTGGGACCCGACGTCCGAATTCCGTCCGCTGCACGACATCAACCCGTTGCGCCTGGAATGGATCAACGCGCGCGTGCCGCTGGCCGGCAAGAACGTCATCGACATCGGCTGCGGCGGCGGCATCCTGGCCGAATCCATGGCGCGCAAGGGCGCCAAGGTCACCGGCATCGATTTGTCGAAGAAGGCCCTCAAGGTGGCCGACCTGCACAGCCTGGAATCGGGCGTGGAAGTGCGCTATAAACTGATCGCCGCCGAGGACATGGCCGCAGAAGAACCGGGCCAGTACGACGTCGTGACCTGCATGGAAATGCTCGAGCACGTCCCCGACCCGGCCGCCATCGTGCGCGCCGCTGCGACCCTCGTCAAACCGGGCGGCCGCGTGTTCTTCTCGACCCTGAACCGCAACGTCAAATCGTATCTGTTCGCCGTCGTCGGCGCCGAATACGTGCTGCGCATGCTGCCGCGCGGCACCCACGACTATGCCAAATTCATCACGCCGGCCGAACTGTCGAACTTCGTGCGCGACGCCGGCCTCATCGTCGACGGGCTGAAGGGCTTGACGTACAACCCGCTGACCAAGATCTACTCGCTGAACCAGGACACCGACGTCAACTACATGATGGCCTGCAGCAAACCGCTTTAAGTACCGACTCATGACATTTTCTTCTGCCCTGCCCGCGCCGCGCGCCGTCCTGTTCGACCTCGACGGCACCCTGGCCGACACCGCCCCCGACCTCGCGGCCGCCGTCAACTGGATGCGCGCCGAGCGCGGCCTGGAGCTGACGCCGTATGCCCTCCTGCGTCCGACCGCCTCGGCCGGCGCCCGCGGCATGATCGGCGCCGCCTTCGGCCTCGCTCCGGGCGACGAGGGCTATGAAGAACTGCGCGTGCAATGGTTCGAACGCTACCAGTCCAACATGGCCGTGCACAGCACCTTGTTCGACGGCATCACGGACCTGCTGGACGGCCTCGCCGCGGCCGGCATGGCCTGGGGCATCGTCACCAACAAGCCGGCGCGTTTTACCGATCCGCTCGTGCCGATGATCGGCCTGGCGCACGCGGGCTGCGTGATCTCGGGCGACACGACGCCGCACCCGAAACCCCACCCCGCCCCGCTGCTGGAAGCCGCCCGCCGCCTGGACATCGATCCGACCCGTTGCTGGTACGTGGGCGACGACCAGCGCGACATCGAAGCAGGCCGGGCCGCGGGCATGGTCACGGTGGCGTGTAACTGGGGCTATTGTGGCTCCATCGATCCGGCGACGTGGGGTGCGGACTATCAGCTCGATACGCCGCGTGATCTGCTGCAGATGCTGCTCGAGCTGGCCGACGCGGCCAGGGCGGCGCAAACGGCCGCTTAAATCCATTGTTTCCATGTCCGCGTCCTGCCCACGATCATGGGCTGTGACGCGGACCGGTCGATTTCGCGTCTTGTTTGCGCCCTGCCATGGCCTCGCTGGTCGGTTAGTTGCAATATTCCGCCACTTTCTCGCTCTTCGTTAGACCGTTCCAGCCCGCCATTTACATATCTTTACGATTGATACAGGGAATCGTCTATCTCTCCGCAATTCCCCTCGGTAATCTACAGCCATACGACAACAACGTCTCAGGAGCAGATAACATGGAAACGATCAAGACCGCCACTTCCCGCATCCACCCGCTGATGGCCGCTGCCGCAGTGTCCGTCATCGTCGTCAGCCTGGCCGGCACGGCCGCGATCACCGGCTTCCTGCCGAGCTCGCACAGCGCACCTGAGGCAGGTGCCACGACGGCCCAGGCCGGCGCCCTGCCGATGGCTGCGGAAGCGCCGCAAGGCATGCAACCGGTGCAGGCCGCTTACGGCCAGCCGACGCAAGGTACATACGCCCAGCCGACGCAAGCGGCCTACGCCCAGCCGACACAAGGTGCTTACGCCCAGCCGACACAAGGTGCTTACGCCCAGCCGACGCAAGCTGCTTATGCCCAGCCGGCAGTCGCAAGCGCCCAGCCGGCCCCGGTCGTGATCAAGGAAACCGTGATCAGGGAAGTCCCGGCAAAACCGGCTCCGCGCCACACCGTGCACCACACGAACTATGTCCAGAACGATGCACCGGTCTATCGTGAGCCGGCACCGCGTCCGGCACCGCAGCCGAACTACGTCGCCATCGGCACCGGCGCCGTCGTGGGTGGCCTGCTGGGCAACCAGGTCGGCAGCGGCAACGGCCGCAAACTGGCGACGGTCGCCGGCATCATCGGCGGCGGCATGCTGGGCAACCAGATCGCCAACCAGAACCAGGGTCGTTAAGCATCACTTGATTCTCCGCACCTCGCACCCATATCGGGTGTGAGGGCGCGTCAAGGGCTCTCCGTTCACTGGCCGATTGCGGTACAATGAACATTCTCTTTCTGGGGGCGACCTGGTTTCGACGTGGGTTGCAAAGCAGAACAGGGCATACCGAGGACTGGTTACCTCGTAAATACATCCAGAAATCAATAACTGCAAACGATAACTCGTACGCACTCGCAGCCTAATCGCTGCTAGCTCTACACTACCTCGCCTCTGGGGTGGGCCGCAAGGCAAGTAGAGTCATTTACAGAGGCTAGGATTCAACCGGGTTACTTGGTTGCTTCCGAAATTTAAGGTAACTCGCTTGTACAGAGGGTGCACATCCCCGATGTCCAGGTTAAATTAAAAGATAGTGCTAAGTATGTAGAACTGTCTGTAGAGTGCTTGCGGACGCGGGTTCGATTCCCGCCGCCTCCACCAATACACCCACGCCAACGGCTCTCCGTTGGCGTTTTTTTGCAAAACGCCGCGTGTTCGCGGGGGCTGGCGCGGGTGTTTGCGGACTGCATCCCATGGCCGGAATGATCGCTAAGAGCCTCTTTCTTCTCTCTCCAGGCTGTTTTTCTCTCCGGCTCAACCCTATTTAAGTCGCTGGAAGTCCGCAACGCGTGACACCAATGACATTATAATTCAATGACTTACGCGCGGACGAATCAAGCAGTTTGTTTTTGGGTATTGGGAAGGGACGGATTGCAGAGATTGGCGTTTTTGTGAAATGGAACTTGATGATGAGCAAAACAAATAGGCAAGCTGCGTCGGCAAATGGCGGTCTGATCGATGTAATCATTGAAACCTCACATGATGCCTTCATCGGCATGGATGCGCACGGATGCATCACTCACTGGAATGCCCAAGCCGAGGCAATTTTTGGCTGGAAGCGTACTGAGGCCGTTGGCCATAAGCTTGGCGACCTGATCGTCCCTCCGCACCTGCGCGCAGCGCACTCAGAAGGCATGGAGCGCTATCTTGCAACAGGCGCCGAAAAAGTGCTGAATCGCCGAGTTACCTTGCAGGCACAACGTCGCTCAGGCGACCTGTTTTCGGTCGAGATGACCATTTCAGTTTATACGGCGAACGCTCAGCCAAGCTTCTTTGCTTTTTTGCACGACGCACAGGAACGTTACGCCACTGAAAGTGCCTTATTAGAATTAGCTAGGACTGATGCATTGACGTCATTACCGAATCGACGCTTTCTGTATGAAAGACTGCAGGAAACGATGAATCGCGTCCAGCGTACGAAACGTCCAGTAGCTGTCATGTTTATGGACATTGACCATTTTAAAAGTGTGAATGATAGTTTAGGACACGATATAGGTGACCTGGTACTACAGGAATTCGGAGCGCGTCTCAAGCGCGCAGTACGGCAAGTCGATTTCGTAGCCCGCTTGGGTGGCGATGAGTTCATGGTGATTGCCGAAGAACAAGCAGGCCAAGACAGCGCAGGTGTCATCGCCCGAAAAATCATCGATAGCATGGCCACCGACTTTGCGGTCAATGACTGCGACCGGCTGCACATTACAACGAGCATTGGCATCGCGTTGTATGAAGGGCAGGCGCTTGGCGTGGATGATTTAATCAGACAAGCCGACCAAGCCATGTACCAGGCAAAAAGATCCGGTCGCAATACCTTCCGATTCGTCCACGACAACAGGCACGATAGTGCTGCTCAAAAGGTCATTAGGGCGCCTCTGTCGAATTTTTTAGTAAAACCGCAAGTGAACAGAAAAAATCCTGACTTCATTCAAGAATCGCTGCGAGCCATTCGTACGCATTTGAACATGGACGTCGCATTCGTTTCACGATTTACGGATGGCAAACGGGAATTTCTCTTTGTCGATGCCGAAGCGGAAAATCCGCCAATTGCCCCAGGAGGGGCGGATCGCCTGGAAGAGAGTTACTGCCAGCGTGTGGTTGACGGCAGACTACCCGAAATTATGCCTGACGCGTTTTTGAACGATGAGGCGCTCAGTCTCCCGGCAACACGATTGCTTCCGGTGAGAGCTCACCTCAGTGTCCCCATCGTGCTAAAGAGCGGAAAAATATACGGTACCTACTGTTGCTTTAGCTATAGCGCGGACCAATCACTGAACGAGCGGGATCGAAATATGATGCGCATCTTTGCCGATTTGATCGGGACGATGGTTGAAGAGGAAATGGTAGCGTAGCCCTGGTGCGCATCGACAGCAATCTATGTTAGTTAGTGACCGCATAAAAATTACTAACGACTATTGGCTATGCATAAATGACCGACCATGCTCCCAATTCCGGCACGGAACTGGACCGGCTATCCGGCTTGGTCGAGCGGGTGACCTACCATAACGGTGAGAACGGCTATTGTGTTCTACGGCTGAAAGTGAAGGGTGAACGCGACCTGGTCACCGTGCTGGGCTACACGCCAACGGTGACTCCCGGCGAATATGCCTCCGCTTCTGGAAATTGGGTCACAGACAGAGAGCACGGCAGGCAATTCCGCGCCGTGTTCCTTAAAATTTCGCCTCCCAATACCCTGACTGGAATTGAACGCTATCTCGGCTCCGGGATGGTCAAGGGGATCGGCCCCATCTACGCCGGCCGCCTGGTCAAGGCGTTTGGAGCCGAGGTGTTTGACGTCATCGAGCGCACGCCGGAGCGTCTCTTTGAAGTCGATGGTATCGGCGCCAAGCGGGCCAAAAAGATTACGTCCGGATGGGCCGACCAGAAGATCGTGCGCGAAATCATGGTCTTCCTGCATGCCCATGGTGTTTCCACCTCGCGGGCCGTACGGATTTTTAAAACCTACGGGCAGGACGCCGTTGCCGTGGTATCGGAGAATCCGTACCGGCTGGCGCGCGATATCCGGGGCATCGGGTTTTTATCTGCCGACACCATTGCGCAGAAAATCGGCATCGCCAAAGACGCGCCAATGCGTGCCCAGGCGGGGGTGTCCTACGCGTTGTCGGAAGCGTCCTCGCAGGGACACTGCGGCCTGCCTTACACAGAATTGGTCAAGCTTGCCGTCAAGCTGCTGGACATTCCTGCTCAGGCGATTGAAGCCGCCATTGCCGAGGAAATCGCGCAGGAAGTGGTGATTTCCGAGACTGTCGACGGCGCCCCCTGCGTCTTCCTCGCCCAGCTGTATCACGCCGAGCAATCGATTGCCACACAGCTCGACCGCCTTAAAAGGGGGAGCCCACCATGGCCCGATTTTGATGCAGACAAGGCCATCCCCTGGGTCGAACACAAGTTGGCGATCACTCTGGCTGACAGTCAGAAGGCCGCCATTCGCCTGGCCCTGGCATCCAAGCTGTTAGTGATCACCGGCGGGCCTGGCGTTGGCAAAACGACGTTGGTCAACTCCATCCTGACCATCATGCGCGCCAAGCAGGTGAAGGCCTTGCTTTGTGCGCCGACCGGCCGCGCCGCCAAACGGCTGTCGGAATCGACGGGCCTGGAAGCCAAGACCATTCACCGCTTGCTGGAGATTGATCCGCTGACAGGCCAGTTCAAGCGCAATGAAGATTCCCCGCTGGATTGTGACCTCCTGGTCGCGGACGAATGTTCGATGATCGACGTCCCCTTGGCAAACCAGTTGCTCAAAGCAGTCGCCAGCCGCTCGGCCGTGATCTTGGTGGGCGACGTCGATCAACTTCCCTCGGTTGGCCCAGGCCAGGTGTTGGCAGACCTGATTGACTCGGGCGCGGTACCCGTCATCCGGCTTACCGAAGTGTTTCGGCAAGCCGCGTCGTCACGCATTGTGCGCAGTGCCCACCAGATTAATCAGGGGGTATATCCATCGTTTCCTCAAAAAGGAGAGGAATCCGATTTTTATTTTGTGCACGCTGATGAGCCTGAAACCATTGCCTCGATCGTCGTCGACCTGGTCAAAACACGCTTGCCAAAGAAATATGCCGTTGATCCCGTGCGCGATATTCAGGTGCTGTGCCCGATGAATCGGGGCATGACCGGTGCACGAGGCATCAACCAGGCGTTGCAGGCGGCACTGAACCCGCCCAACGAGAACAGCGTGGAGAAATTCGGTTATGCCTTCAGCGTCGGTGATAAGGTCATGCAGATTGAGAACAACTACGACCGCGACGTGTACAACGGCGATATCGGATTCGTCACGGGCATTGATCGAGAGGAAGAAGAGCTCGTTGTCGACTTTGACGGCCGCAGCGTGATCTATCCCTTTGGTGAACTCGACGAATTGGTGCTGTGCTACGCCACGACCATCCACAAGTCACAGGGCTCGGAATACCCGGTCGTGGTCATCCCGGTATCGACCCAACATTTCATGATGTTAAAGCGGAACCTGATCTACACCGGCATCACTCGCGGGAAAAATCTGGTCGTGCTAGTCGGCCAGAAGAAGGCGTTGGCCATGGCCGTCAAAGGCAAGCAGGTGGAACGCCGTTGGTCCAAACTCAAGGAACGACTTGTATCGCTTTGATCGTTCTAACTGGCGTCAGAGTAACGGTTTCATGTACGTTCCACACATCCACATCACAATCACCAGCAATTGCAAATGCGCCCGATGAATATTCCGCCCCCCTTGACCGATGACGAGTTCACCGAACTCGACCTGTTCCTACGTTACGACGTCGACACCGATGAGGTCATGACGATCGACATGATGGATGGATTCCTGCATGCAATCGCCATAGGGCCGACCTCCCTCCACCCAAAACAGTGGTTGCCTAAGATTTGGGGTACCGAAGAAATGATGCCACCGATGGAGTCGATCGATCAGTTGAACCACGTCATGGGCTTGGTCATGCGCCACTTCAACGGTATCATCGCCGGACTGCAAAACGACCCATGCGAAATCAATCTGGTTTTAGCAACGAGGGCATACAGAGGCAAGGATTACGAAGAAGCCGAAGGTTGGGCCTATGGCTTTGTCGAAGGCATGAGGCTTAGCTGGAATGCCTGGCAGCCGATGTTGGAAACGCCCGAAGGCCAAGCTTGGTTTCGTCCGATCGGTTTGCTAGGTGAAGATGATTTCGGGCCAGATCAGGACGAACTCACCAAGACCCCGGCTCGGCGCGCGAAGCTCGCGTCGCAGATTCCTGAGGCTGTTTTGGCCATGCATGCCTTCTGGCTCCCACTTCGACATGCCGCCTATCAACGGGAGGTGGCCAAGGCCATGCAATCCAAGGTGGGCCGCAATGATCCCTGCCCGTGCGGCAGTGGGAAAAAGTTCAAGAAATGCTGCGGGGCGGCTGCCAACCTGCAATGAGAAAGTCACGACCGCAGCTGCTCCCGCTGCTCCTCCCACAGCGCCGGCGGGTCCACCGCCAAGTCAAATAGCGTGACATGGTTCGGCATGGCATCGTCCAGGATAGCGGCAACGATGTCCGGCGCCAGCGTGGTCAAGTTGACCATCCGGCTCACGTAGCTGTTATCGATCCCTTCAGCAGCGGCGATCTCCTTGAGGGACTTGGCCTCGCCCGACTCCAGCATGGCCAGCCACCGATGGCCTCTGGCCAGCGCCAGTTGCAGCGGCGTGGCCGCCGTATCCCACGGCCTGGCCTTGGTTGTTTCGCCATTGGGCAGCGTGACCAGCTTGCGCCCGCTGCGCCGCTTGATCTGGATCGGCACTGACAAGGTCAGTCGGCCATCGCTGGCCTCGATGACGTCGGGTTCGCCCGTCTTCTGGATGCGGATCTCGCTCATACCAATGCCTCCTCGGGCTGGGCGACGCCCGTTGGCTGCAGTTCAAGCACCAAGCGCTCGATGCCGTTGGCGCGCAGCCGCACTTCGAGGTCGTTGGGTGACACGATCACCTTCTCAACCAGCAGCTTGACGATGCGCGTTTGCTCGGCCGGAAAGAGTTGATCCCAAATGACGTCCAGGCGCGTCATGGCGACAGTTACTTTTGCTTCGTCAAGACTGGGATCCAGTGCGATGGCGCGCGGCAGTACATCGCCCAGGAGAGCCGGCGACCGCAGCAGAACGCGCAGCTGGTCCAGTACGGCGGATTCGAGTTCAGCGGCTGGCAATCGCGGCAGCCCCGATGCGCCCGCGTGCTCCTTGTTCTCGCGCTGCGGCACGTAATAGCGGTAGCGGCGGCCATTCTTCTTGGTGGTGTGAAACGGTGACAAGGCCCGGCCGTCGTTGCCGAATACGATGCCCTTGAGCAGATACGGCACAGTCGCCCGGGTGGCATTGCCGCGCACCCGTCCGTTGGTAGCCAGGATGGCGTGCACCTGATCCCACAACGCGCGGTCGATGATGGGCGGGTGCTCGGCCTGGTACCACTGCTCCTTGTGGCGCAGTTCGCCGAGGTAGGTGCGGTTATTGAGCAGCTTGTAGATCAGCCCCTTGTCGATCGGCTTGCCTTCGCGGGTCTTGCCGTCCTGCGTGGTCCACGCCTTGGAGGTCACGCCGTCCAGCTTCAGCTCCTTGAACAACAGCGTCCCGGAGCCGAGTTCGACGAAACGCTGGAAGATGTGCCGAATGAGCTTGGCCTCGCGTTCGTTGGGCACTAGCCGCCGGTTCTCGACGTCGTAGCCGAGCGGCGGTACACCACCCATCCACATGCCCTTGCGCTTGCTGGCGGCGATTTTGTCGCGGATGCGCTCGCCGGTGACCTCGCGCTCGAACTGGGCGAAGGACAGCAGGATGTTCAACATCAGCCGCCCCATCGACGTGGTGGTGTTGAACTGCTGGGTGACCGACACGAAGGACACACCGTAGCGCTCGAACACCTCGACCATCTTGGAAAAATCGGCGAGGCTGCGTGTCAGGCGGTCGATCTTGTAAATGACGACCACATCGATCTTGCCGGCCTCGATGTCCGCCATCAGCCGCTTGAGTGCGGGACGATCCATGTTGCCGCCGGAGAACGCCGGATCGTCGTAGTCATCGGCGACAGGAATCCAACCCTCGGCGCGTTGGCTGGCGATGTAGGCATGGCCGGCATCGCGCTGGGCATCGATGGAGTTGTATTCCTGGTCCAGCCCCTCATCGGTGGACTTGCGGGTGTAGACGGCGCAACGCATGCGGCGCTTCAAAACTTCGCTCATCGCCGCGCTCCCTTCTTCGCCTTCGTCTTGGGTGTGGCGGGGGCCTTGAGCCCGAAGAACAGCGGCCCGGACCACCTGGTTCCGGTGATTTCACGGGCGATCATCGACAGGCTCGGATACATCCGGCCTTGGAAGTCGTACTGACCGTCCTGGGTCACGATCACGCGGTGTTCGACGCCCTGGTACTCGCGGGTGAGCACGGTACCCGCTGCCGGCCGGTAGTCGCGATCGCGTTTCTTGACTTTGCCGGTCTCGATCAAGGATGCGATCCGGCGCTTGTTGCGCTCCAGCAGGCCGGCATCGACCTTGCGGAACTCCATCTCCTGCAGGCGGTAGGCAATGCGGCGTTCGAGAAACTGGCGGTTGTGAGTGGGCGTGTCGCCGCCGAAGAGCCGCAGCCAGAGATGTTTGATTTCCGACATGGGCAGCTCGGGCAATCGTGCGATCTGTGCGGCAACCGATGGTGGCGTGGCGAAGGTGCCGGTGTTGACTTTGACGGTCGTGCTCATCAGGACTCCGTTTTTATGTTGTTGACGGGTCTGAATGAACGCTCTGGTTGCCATGAAAGCCAAGTAAAACTTCGCTATCTTCGGCACTATCTGCGGACCGGAGATCGTCAGCCAGTCGAAGGCGCGCGATCCCATTTGCCAGCAACGACGCGAGCTCGCGCCGACGCTGTTCCGGAGTCATCCGGCCGGGTGGTATTTGGTTGATTACATGCATCGGTATCGGTCCTCTCCGTCAAACTCGCTTGAATAGCGAAATTCTCCGGACGAACGCTGACCGACACCATGAGGGAGTTTCGGGCGCGGGCGTACTGGTGCGGGCCTCTGCGAAAACGCCGCGCGAATCAGCCCGTCAAATGATGGGCCAGAACCGTTTTCATGAACTGGTTGCCCACGGGCGCGGACGACAGCAGGTTCCTGATCTGCGCCTTGACCTGCTGGGCATCCACCCCGGCCTTTGATGCCGCCTGCATCACGGCCGAGTAGGCGTCGAGCACATCGAGGCCGGTGATGTCATAGCCGTGCCCGAGCGAAATCCAGCGCAGTGATGCAAGGCCGGCAGCGACAGCAAAGTCAGGCTGACTTTCGGCAAAATCCCTGGCCGCGCGAGCCAGTGTGCGCGGGTCGGTCGGGCTGTGGGTGACCAATTCGATGGCAACGTCGAACAGGCCGGCATCCTTTGCGGCGGCGAACCACTTGCCTTCAGCACCTGGGGTGCTGGCAATCAGATCGCGCAGGATCTGTTCCGGCGGAATGCCCGGATATTTTTTGGCGATGGCGCGAAAGGTGGCGAGATTGGTCGTGCCTTGATTGGCTTCGATCGCATAGCGCCGGTACGCATCCTCCGCCATGCCCGATGACAGCAGGATGGCTTCGCAGGCCTCGGCAATCTGCCAGCCGGGGTCGTTCAGACCGCGCGACTGCTCGGCATATCGAACCGCCTCCGCTTTCTTCCCCATCGCTGCCAGCGCTTTGACGCCCCACTGGCGGTCGTGCCACCACTTGAAGGGCGCGCGCTCCAGCAGCGCGAGCAGTTGATCATGGCGACCGGCGGCGTAGAGCGAAGCCAGGCATGCGCTCGTCCCCTTGAAGAATCCGTGGCCGGCGGACCGGGGACTCCAGACGTGTTCGACCAACGGCAAGAACTCGTCGACCCACGCGAGCGCCATTTCCGGCGTGACGCACAACTCGCCCCAGTGCTCCCCGAGGGATTCGATGTAGGGCATCTCGTCGTCCTGCAGGGCCTGCCACAGGCGTTCGAGCCAACGTTGTCGAACACGCGTTTCGACATCAGCCTTGGCAATGATCGGCACCACGGTCTCGATGGCCTTGTTGACCGCCGAGCCCAGGGCGCCCGACGAGCTGTCGACCTGCTCCAGCGCCGGTGAGAGCTTCTCCAGCAGGGTCACGGCGCCCTCGGCAGCGAGCAACGGCTCCTTGCGCGCGACCTGCTTGATTTCCGCGAGGGCTTCCTTGATGCGCTGAATCGGCGTGTCAGATCGCCAGCCGAAGGCGTGACGGCGGAAGCGGGAACTGAACTGCCATTTGTGCGCGCTCATAATCTATCGCGCAGGGTATTGGCCGTTGCGGATGAATCGATCGAAGGTATCCTCCTCCGCCTCTTCATCATCATGCCGAGGCCGCTGCCATTCGGCGTCGGGCATCAGCAGCAGCGTCAGCGTGTAGTCGTACTGCCCGGCCACGCGTGTCATTTCGGTGACGGGCATGCTGCCAGGTTCGCGTGGAAACCAGTCCTGTGCCCGGCCCGTCTGTTGATCGCCTGCGTCCCAGCCGTTGTAGCTGTGTGCCAGCGCCTGGCGAGGCAACTCGATGGTGTTCTTGCGGGTGGCGAAGTAAGCGCCGGACCGAAGTGCCGCCTCGTTCGACTTGGCCCACAGCATGTGATCATCCCGGCTGGCCACCAACACGGCACGCTTCGGAGCGATTTCGGTCCAGCGCAAGGCGGCGGCTGTCAGCGAAACACCGTAGCGATCGGCGCAGTGGCCCAGCAGATCGAAGCTGATCGGCTGCCCATCCACCTGGCGCCGGAAATCATCCAGCGGCATCAACAGGGTCGAGGCGAACGAGTCGGATTCGGCCTCGATGTCGCGCCCATTGTTGTCCCCGGTTTCGATGTCGTCGCCACCGCACTCGAAGCGATCCTGTTGGTGGCGGTGCAGGAGGTAGTGTCCAAACTCGTGCGCAATGGTGAAACGCTTCCGACCTTCCGAGGCTGTTGCACTGTTGTAGAGGATCAGCCATTTCGAGCGCGACTTGTTGGCCGCCAACATGCCGTCGAAACCGTCCAGGTCTTCTCCCTGAACCTTGTCGATCGGCGAGGCGGCAAAACACTGGCGCGAATACTCCAGCGCCAGTTCATCGACCTTCACCGGAAATCGTTCGGTGCCCAGCACCGCGTTGAGCATCTTCGAGATGCGGTTGGCCTCGGCCATGGGCCTTTTCGCATCTGTCATTCGTCTTCCCATGCATCGAGGATTTTGCGGATCTTCTTCTTGTCCGGCTCGGACATGGCTTTGAATTTGCGGAAGAACGCCTCATCGAGTACCGCCTCGTCCGGCGTGGCCGAGGACTCCGTGAGCAGGAACTCGGTGGTGACCTCAAGCACCGCCGCGATCTTGCTGATCTTGTCGGCCGACGGCTTCGGATCGTCCTTGTTTTCCAGCTCCCATATATAGCTCTTGCTGGACTCGGTCAGCTCGGCCAATTGTTCAAGGCTGAGCTTTTTCTGCTTGCGCAGTGCACGGATCTTGTCGCCCAGGGGGGATGGCACCGTTTTCTCCTCATTCGTCTGCTTCAATCCAAAAATGATACCACTACACCGAACAAAACTGTACCTGCTTGACAAACCACTATCCGACCGGAAATAATCTGAATCGTTCGGTACGCCGAACGTTATCGGTCTGAAATCCCCAACAAGAAGACGGGGGCCTGGGCTGGTGCCAACCCAATCAAAACCTTGCAAAGGGGGAATGTCGATGAACGATGCTGAAAATCTGTCCAAGCTGCTCGGCCACCTGCCGCCGGCAGTCTTCCGTGAGTTCATGGTGGGGGAGTTCAGTCTGGCCATGCCGGAACTGGACAAAAAGCAGGGCAAGCAGGAACAGCGCGCCGTCATGGAGCAGGTACTGTCAGCCCTGACGGTGAGCGAGCGCCAAAAGATCGAGGAAGTGGCCGAGCGCATCGTGCTGCTGTCGGACGGCGCCGGGCAGGACGTCATCGAAGGCATCAGTCAGGACATCTTCGGCGACGCTGAAAAAGCGGCGTTTGCCGCCATCCCGAACCAATATGAACGCGCGCTGTGGCTTCACCTCCACGAGCCTGCACTGTTGGAGGAGGCATTGAACGCCCGTCAGGCCGATGTGTTCCGCCAGAGCGCGTCGTGCTATTCCGGTTACGTCGCACCCAAGGACCTCACGGTGCTGGACGACGCGGCAGCGCGGCAGGCATTCCATCAGGCCGTCGCTCAGCACCTTGGTTGCGCGGCGGACACTGTCGCCGTCCAGATCTTCA
This sequence comes from Massilia putida, assembly GCF_001941825.1. Taxonomy (NCBI): domain Bacteria; kingdom Pseudomonadati; phylum Pseudomonadota; class Betaproteobacteria; order Burkholderiales; family Oxalobacteraceae; genus Massilia; species Massilia putida. The sequence continues at coordinate 5,740,197 of NZ_CP019038.1, read as the reverse complement.
AGCGGCTGCGCCCCGACACACTCACCGGCGAAGACGTCGATCTTTACCAGGTCAGCGTGCATCACAACCGCCCGCCCGAGATCATCGATCGCGTCCAGGCCAGCGAACTCGTGCCGCAGGAGGTGATCCGTGCGGTCTCCTCTCACATCACGTATGAGCCAGCCAACGGCCATCTGGAGGTCTTGTCCAAAGACACCGACGGCCGCGAGGCGCTGGCACGGATCGTGGCGGATTCGCTGCTGCAGTCGCCCATCAGCGGCGACAAGATTCCGCTGAAGCAGTATGACTACCAGAGCCTGGCCGCGCCTCGCGCCTTCGACCTGTCCGGCGAGAACGTGGCATCGGTCAAGGTGATCGAGCTCGGCTACACCGCAGCCAACCATCGGTCCTTGCTGGTGAAGATCTGGGCCAAGGATGTTGACGACATCTACACCGCCGCCCGATCCCTGATTTCCCTGTCGTTCGATTTCCGCAACCACCACCTCAACTACGCGAAGCTGTCGATCCGCATCAAGAAGGTAGGCAAAGAGCGCGCGCGCACGATCGCGGTCATCCTGCGCGAGGACAACAAGTGCAACATTAAGACCAAGCGTGAAAAGGACCGGGCGCTGTGCGACCGTTTGCTGGCCAAGTGGCAGTTGGTGAAGGAGATCAGTGATGTCGCCGAAGAGCCTGTCGACGCGCTCGTTGCTTGACCTGCTGGTGCTGTTTGAACAGTCAGACAGCCCGATCCTGGACGCCGATGGCAATCGTCTGTACGGCGTACCGGGGTGGACTGTGGCCGCGACCACCTCGCTGGACCAGAGGGACTTGACGGCCTGGTCCGATCGAGTTGGTTACTCAGGCAGCTATTCCGTGCCTCATGGTGACGAGCGGACGCATGTCGACCTGCAGGAAACTGAAGACCCGAATTTCTACAGTTACCGGTGCCCCGAGACCTTCCGGATGAAGCGAGTCGGCGCGGATGCTGTCGCGGTGTTTGACGTCAACACGAACCGGCTCCTCAATGAGTTGGCCGACCTGCTGAACATCGCACAGGTTCTCCGCGCGCGCATCCAAAAGCCAAGAATCGAGCGCAAGCTATGGAATCTGGGCGACGCACGCATCGGCCCGGCTCTGACGCCTGTGTGGCTGGTACGTGGGCTGAGCGCCCACGTCGATGAGGTCTACCAGTCGCTTCTCGACACGAGGCTGCCTGACCAGGGCTTGATTCTGAGTGCTGGCCATGACCTGCCGCCCACCGTTCGGCCGCCACGCCATTACCGCGTCGCCTACCTCCGTGATGCACTGGTTGATTACTCACCCATGCCGCGTCTGGATGTGCACTACCTTGAGCGCATCCTGACCTCGAACGAGGACGGCATCAAACCTAGCGCGCTGCCGGTCGAATTTGCCAATGGCGTCCTGCGGATTCGCACGAAGACGGATACCTGGACAGTCAAGGGCGAGCACCAGCCACTCGCCGTGGCCTACATGTACGAGCAGGCACGGCAGGGCCGTTGGGAGTTGGATGCCAGCGAGATCCTCGCTGCGGCCTATCCCGCGCGCAGGACTGAGGAGGACCGCAAGGGACTCAAGATGCAAGACCTGTTCAAGGGCAATGACAAGTGGCGCGAGTTCATCGCCAACCCGACCAAGGGCAAGTACGCGTTCAATCTGTCCTGACCCAAAGCTATCACAGCCACTCCAAAACACCGCCTTCGGGCGGTGTTTTGCTTTCTGGAACCAGTAGAACCCCCTAAATCCTGCGCCCCCACATCGGCCCCCACATGGTGCTGATCGACGCCCCCACGCGTCGAATTCGACCATTCATTCACGAGTTCGCAACCACCTGAAGGAGCTAATCGTGAATGTCAAACACCTCAACCAACGCCAACTGGCGGACCGTTGGGACGTCAGCGAAGCAACGCTGGAACGCTGGCGGTCCGAAGGAATCGGTCCGGTCTTTCTGAAACTGCAAGGGCGTGTCCTGTACCGCCTTGAGGACGTCGAAGCCTTCGAGTCCGAGAGCCTGCGCAAGAGCACGTCCGAGCGCGTCGAAGCGGGAGGTGCGGCATGAGCCACCTCACACCCGATCAAGTGCTGGCCACGCCAGCCGGTGAACTCGCCCAGCGATCCGGCGAGTCGCTTTTCCAACTGAAGAACGATGCGGCCGATCTGCTGGCCGCTGCCAAAGCCATCGTCGAGCACGTCGATCGCGCCTTGGATCTCAAGTACGCCCAACGCGCTCATCAACTGCGTCTGGCGACCGGCAAGGACACCGGCGTCGTGCACTTCGATGACGGCCGTGTCCGCATCACTGCCGACCTGCCCAAGAAGGTCGAGTGGGATCAAGCAAAGCTCAACGACATCACCCGCCGCATCGCGGCCAACGGCGAAGACCCCGCCGAGTACGTCGAGATCAGCTACCGCGTCTCCGAGACCAAGTTCAACGCCTGGCCCGAGACGCTGAAGAGCGCGTTCGCCCCGGCGCGAACGCTCAAGACCGGCAAGCCCGGGTTCCGCCTTGCGCTGATTCAGGAGTGATCCCCATGAAAACCAAACCTACGCTGCTCGATCTGCTGCGCAAGCAGTCCGAGATGTACCTGCGGGATCTGCCGGAGACGATCCGCATCCCGGCGCTCG